>CAZEZH010000047.1:18798-21405 GCA_964516305.1 uncultured Halochromatium sp.
ACCAGCGGAACCAGCGATATCAGTAGACGCTAAGGCATTGGCAGGCGAAGCGGCGTCGGCCGTCATGGGTGCTGTCAAAACCAACATCGACAGCAGAAACCAGGCTGCGCCAAAGCGCGCACCCAAGCTCTTGTTGCGCCAGACAGTCGACACCTGCACGCGCGCAACCGCTTGCCCAGTCAGGCGCCGAGCACCGGGGGCTACTTGGCGCCATGAACTAGCACAGTGGACGAGTTGGCGCCCAAAAGCGGCAGGCAGATTCATTTGCCGAGCGGTCGTTTGCGACCAGTGACCATGCTGCGTGGCAGGTTCTCGCGCGTGACGATGCTCGCGAAGCGGACCGGCTTAAAGCGGACCAAGTCGATCAGGTAGGCCAGGACCGCTTTGAGCGGGAAGGCGAAATCGGAGAAGCGCGCGTGCCGCGGCCCGATGAAGCCCCAGATGATTCGCAACAGGACCAGCACGCCGATCAGATAGCCAGTCCAGACATGCAATAGCAGCACATCCTCGCTGAGATAGGCGACGACGAAGCCGACCGCCAGAGTACAGTGGAAGACGCGGACAAAGAGATCCCAGACCTGTACCGAGTCCGGATGAGGGGCTGCACCGCTTGGATCGGACATGGAGTTTCTCGCTTGGTCGCAGGGAGTCACCCGTCTCCGGACGGCCAGTGAACGGCCGCTCGCGGGTACTCGAGATTGACACTTGATGGCGAGAGTTTAACGGTCGAAGCTGAAACCAAGCTGAAAGGCGACCATGGCCGGGGGCGCAAAACCCGCCTTGGCCCTTAGGCTCCGGAACTCCAGCGGCCAGCGACATGGAAATGCCGCCAACTCGGTCACGGCCTCGCGCCAAGGAGGACTGCGCTAATGGTTAGCGCTCGTTTGACGTCGGTGTATATACTGATAATATACTTCGGATGATCAACTGGGCACAGATGACTGGCTTTGACTGGGACGAAGGCAACTCCCGCAAGAACGCTGGGAAGCATGGTGTCAGCCAGTCCGAAGCGGAAGAAATCTTCTTTAATGAGCCGCTTCTGATGCTGGAAGACTCCAAGCACTACCAGGCTGAGGCCCGTTTTCATGCCCTTGGCAAAACAGAAGATGAGAGACTGCTCCACATCACGTTCACACGGAGACAGAACGGTACGCTGATTCGAGTGATTTCCGCTCGAGATATGCACCGCAAAGAGAGGGCTGTTTATGAGCAAGTTAAAAAAGATGCCTGAGCTCAAAACGGAAGCAGAAGAGCGGGCGTTCTGGGAGACCCATGACTCCTCCGATTACTTAGACTGGAATCAGGCGAAACCGGTTTCTCTCCCGAAGTTGAAGCCTACAACCAAGACGATCTCACTCCGTTTGCCCGAAACGCTGCTTGATAGGATCAAGATTGAGGCTAACAAGCGGGATATGCCCTACCAGTCGCTCATCAAGGCTTGGCTTGCGGAAGATGTGGACCCCTCAAGGAGCGAGTGATCGACCAGTTTGATGATCGCTATCTCTCTATTTTCGCTATCGGTGGTCATGACGACCAAAAACCATAACCATGGGATACCGAACGTTACGGTGAAGGAGACCAAGAGTCCGCTCGACCTCCAGCAGCCGTAGCTGAGTCTTTTGCACCACCTGAGCTATCCGCCCGCGAAGCCGATCGACGCTGAGCGTCCGTCCTTGCTTCTTGCTGATAGGAGGCACTCATGACCATCAAGCACGTCATCACCGAGGGCGAGAAGCCGGTCAAGATCTGGACCGATGAGCTCGACCCGCGCTCGCGCGAGCAGCTGGTTAACATCTCCAAGCTGCCGTTCATCCATCACCATGTCGCCGCGATGCCCGACGTGCATGCTGGCATGGGCGCCACCATCGGCAGCGTGATCGCGACGAACAAGGCCATCATCCCGGCGGCCGTCGGTGTCGATATCGGCTGCGGCATGGCGGCGGCGCGCACCTCGATCACCGCCGAACAGCTCGACGAACGAGTGCTGAAGACAATCTTCGACCAGATCAGCCGTGATGTTCCGGTCGGACGTCATCAACACAAGGACGAGCGTGCGCTTGCCGACGCCGCCCAACCCTTCGCCGCACCGCTTGCGGTGATGACCGAGAAGCACCCGCAGTTGCTCAAGGCCTTCGGGCGCTTTTCCAACTGGGTCAACCAGCTCGGCACCTTGGGCGGCGGCAACCACTTCATCGAGGTCTGCCTCGATGAATCGAACCGGGTCTGGGTCATGTTGCATTCAGGCAGCCGTGGCATCGGCAATGCGATGGGCACCTACTTCATCGAGCTAGCCCGGCGCGATATGGAGCGTTGGATGATCCAGCTCCCAGACCGCGACCTGGCCTATCTGCCCGAGGGCACCGAGCATTTCGATGACTATGTGGCGGCGGTCTCTTGGGCGCAGGCCTATGCGCGCGAGAATCGCGATCAGATGATGCGCTTGGTACTGGCCGCCCTCGCCCGCCATCTGCCGGCGTTCACGGTGACCGAGGAGGCGGTCAACTGCCATCACAACTATGTCGAGCGCGAGCATCATCTGGGCGCCGATGTCTGGGTGACGCGCAAGGGCGCGATCCGGGCGCGCGAAGGCGATCTTGGCATCATTCC
>CAZEZH010000048.1:0-17567 GCA_964516305.1 uncultured Halochromatium sp.
CAGACGCAGCAGAGCTGACCGCTGCACCGGGGGTACTGGTCAGCGGCGTCACACTCGAGCGCTTGGCCTCTGGGACGCCGCTGCAGCGCACTGATACGCCGGCCGCCCGGGCCTTGATGCGCGCCGCGCTTGCGCCTCACCTTGGACCAAAGCCGCTACGCAGCCGCGAGCTGTTCCGTCGTCCGCCGACTTGATGCTATTCCCAAACCTGGTCTCAACTCAGGTCTTAACCCAAGTCTCAACCTAGGAACCAATATGCAAGAGCTAACGGGGGCGCCGATCCTCCTCGGCGTCAACATCGATCATGTCGCGACCATCCGTGCGGCACGCGGCACCCGCTACCCGGAGCCGATCCAGGCCGCGCTGGTGGCCGAGCAGGCCGGCGCAGATGCCATCACGCTGCATCTGCGTGAGGACCGGCGCCATATCCAGGATCGCGATGTGCACCTGCTGAAAGGTATCCTCCAGACGCGCATGAACCTCGAGATGGCGGCGACGCCTGAGATGGTGCAGATTGCCTGCGATCTGCGTCCA
Source organism: uncultured Halochromatium sp. (assembly GCA_964516305.1). Taxonomy (GTDB): domain Bacteria; phylum Pseudomonadota; class Gammaproteobacteria; order Chromatiales; family Chromatiaceae; genus Lamprobacter. The sequence continues at coordinate 535 of CAZEZH010000048.1, forward strand.
GCCGACTGCTGCCTGGTACCGGAGCGGCGTGAGGAACTCACCACCGAAGGCGGACTGGATGTCGCTGGGCAGATCGACAAGCTCAGGGAGCAGACAACGCGCTTGGCCGAAGGGGGGGTGCGCGTCTCGCTGTTCATCGACGCCGACCCGGTCCAGTTAGAGGCGGCGGTTGCCGTTGGTGCGCCGGTGGTTGAGATCCATACCGGTCGCTATGCCGACGCTGCGACACCGAAGGTGCGAGCCGAGGAGCTAGAGCGCATCGCCACCGTTGTGGCAAAGGGTCGGGAGCTTGGGCTGCAGGTCAATGCCGGACATGGGCTGGATTATCCGAATGTCGAGGCCGTCGCAGCCTTGCCCGGCGTGCGTGAGCTCAATATTGGTCATGCCATCGTCGCCCGCGCCCTGTTCTCAGGGTTTGCGCCGGCAGTCATCGAGATGAAACGCCTGATGGTGCAGGCTGCACTGTTGCGGTCTGCGTAAGCATGTCCGACAATAGCTCTGACCCCAACGGTCTGGAGGTCGGAGTCGAGCCTTTCTCGCTGTAACAAAACCAGGGTGGAAAAGGAACGTCTCTTGCTTCATCTTTTGAGACTATCCTCAACCAAGGTTTTCAGATCATGACCACCACTGCAGAGTCGGCAACCCCGAGGCGCCCGGTCGTCCTGGTCATCCTCGATGGCTTCGGCATTAATCCAAGTAAGCTGAATAACGCCATCGCACAGGCAAAGACCCCGCGTCTCGACGAATACTTCTTCCGCTATCCATACACCCAGCTGAATGCCTCTGGCGCCGGCGTTGGTTTGCCTACCGGGCAGATGGGCAATTCCGAGGTTGGGCATATGACGCTCGGCAGCGGCAGTCTGCTGCGCCAAGACCTAGTGCTGATCGACGATGCCATTGCCAATGGCAGCTTCTTCGAGAACCCGACGCTCATCGATGCCGTCACAGCAGCCAAGGCCAAGCGGCGACCGCTGCAACTCCTGGGCTTGGTCTCTGAGGGCGGTGTGCACAGTCATGCACGCCATCTGTTGGCGCTGATCGAGCTATGTCGGCGCGAAGGGGTCGTTCCGTTGGTGCATATGATCACTGATGGTCGAGACACCCCGCCAAAGTCGGTGCTCAACGGGATCGGCGAGATCGAGGCGGCGTTGGATAGCGCCAACGGGCGCATCGTCACCGTCAGTGGACGTTACTACGCGATGGATCGAGATCGTCGTTTCGACCGTACCGAGCGTGCCTGGCGCGCGATCGCGCTCGGTAAGGGCCGCGGCGCGGCAACGGCGCGGGCGGCTATCGATGCTGCCTATGCGGCAGGCGAGGGCGACGAGTTCATTCACCCGAGCGTGATCGGGGATTGGAAGGGATTGGAGCCGGATGATCCGATGGTGTTGTTCAATTTCCGCAAGGATCGGCCGCGGCAGATTGCTTCGGCGCTCGCGCTGGATGCGTTCGATGGTTTCGATCGCGGGTCGGCGCCGCGCGCTGACCTGACCTGCATGATGGTCTACGACAAGCGCTTTGGTCTGCCCCATGCGTTTGATCCGGAGGTGCCTCGGATCACCCTCAATCAGGTGCTCAGCGCTGAGGGCATCGAACAGTTCCACTGCGCCGAGACCGAAAAATACGCGCATGTGACCTTCTTCTTCAACGGCGGCAACGAGGAACCGGCCGCGGGTGAGGTCCATCGCTTGATCCCGTCCCCAATGGTCAAGACCTACGACCTCAAGCCCGAGATGAGTGCGGTGCAGGTCGCCGACGCCGTGGTCGAGGCGATCGAGGCCGGCACTTACGGGTTTATCGTGGTCAATTTCGCCAATGGCGACATGGTCGGTCACACCGGCTACATGGATGCGGTGGTGCATGCCGTTGAGATCCTGGATCAACAGGCGGGTCGGGTGCTGGATGCGGCGGTGGCGAACGGCTACTCGGCGCTGCTGACCGCTGATCACGGCAACTGCGACATGATGGTCGACCCCGAGACTGACGAGCCGCATACCCAGCATACGACCAACCCGGTGCCATTTCTGGTAGTGGACAAGGAGCGTTGGGTGCTGCGACCGACCGGAACCCTAGCCGATGTGTCCCCAACGGTCCTCGAACTGATGGGGCTGCCGCCTGCCCCCGAGATGTCCGGGTGCTCACTGCTGTTTGAGGCGATAGCCCCGCAACCCAACCTGGCCATTGATCGGATCGGTCTTGCCCGGACGGGTTGATCAAGCTCGCTGCCAACGGTGCCTTTGCACTAACGCAGGGCGTCATTTGATAAACTTGACCAAGGATGGCGCATCCCATCGGCGAGCCTGCTTTATCGCCTCTTCGGCCCTGTATTCTTTACTTGGGGTGCCTTTATGCCACCGCATCGCCTTGTGTTGTTTGCCGTGCTCGGTCTCGCCGGGGTTGCCTTGGCCTACAATGCATTCAGGATCATCGAGGGCGGGTCCGGCCCCCCAGACTGGCCAAACGCCCCGCTCACCTGTTGCCGAGGGCAGCCGTCCGCCGCAAGCGGCGGCTAGTCTAGAGGTTGACTCAGCCTATGGCGTCATCGCGCTGGGCCCAGTTGATCCTCGTCGGTCTGGATACCTTGAGAACCGTTCATGCCTTCGAACACCCTGACCTTTGTGTTTGCCGCCGAGCGCGGCACGCCAATCCCCCTCACCGAGCATCGTTGTAAAGCGGCCGTGCCGGTGGCCGGCAAGTACCGCGTGATCGATTTCACGCTGGCAAACTGCCTGCATTCTGGGCTAAGGCAGGTGTTGGTCTTGAGTCAGTACAAATCCCATTCGCTGCACAAACATCTGCGTGATGGCTGGTCGCTGTTCAACGCGGAACTCGGTGAGTTCATTACTGCCGTGCCGCCGCAGATGCGCTATGACAGCGGTTGGTACCGCAATGCCATGGATGCGTTACGGCAGAATCGCTATCTAATCGAGCGAAGCACAGCGGATACTGTACTGCTACTCGATGGTGGGCTGGTGTACAGGATGGATTACGCGGAGCTGCTCGAGTTCCATCGGGAGCAGCACCGGGGGCAGGGTCCTGGGCTCACCTGTGCGCTGCGGCAAGCGGGTCCGGGGTCAGCTGCCGGCGGTGTCAAGGTTGAGCTGGATGAGGCAGATCGGATCACAGCCATTGCCTCGGCCGCCGACGAGGCTGAACCCTATGCGTCGATGATGGGCGTGGTGCTAATCGACAAGGCGCTGTTGTTGGAGCAGGTTGAGGCCCTTGCCGCTGTCACCGAGGTGGAGATGGATTCTGGCGTCGATCTTGCGACCCAGCTTGTTTCGCCGCTGCTTGACGGCCGCGTGAGGGTCGCAAATGCGCCTAAGGCGTATCGATTCGGTGGCGAGCGCGGGCGCGTGAGCCAAGACCGTTACTGGAGCGATCTGGGCTCCACCGATGCCTATTTTCGCGCCAACATGGACCTGCTGAAGGCCGAATCACCGCTCGATCTCTATCAGTCCGACTGGAATATCCTGACCTACCAGGGACAGTATCCGCCGGCACGGACAGTCCCAGGGCCAACCTCGGGCAACGAGGGCATCTTCGTCAACTCGATGCTCGCTTCAGGGACCGTGATTCGCGGTGGCGGCGTGAGTCATTCGGTGCTCTATTCCCAGGTCCAGGTCGAGGATGGCGCGATCGTCGACGAGGCGATCCTGTTCGAGGGTGTGCAGGTGGGCGCTAATGCGCGGGTGAGGCGCTGCATCTGCGATAAGGATGTCGTCATCCCAGCCGGTGTCTGCATCGGCGAGGATCGTCGCGCCGATGCGGAGCGCTTCGAGGTGTCCGATGAGGGCATCGTCGTGATCCGTAAGGGGCAGTCGATCTGAGCCAGGCGTCTATTCCATCCCTCTACGCGTCCTTGCAGGCGGCCTACGGTGCGCAGCATTGGTGGCCTGCTGAGACGTCCTTTGAGGTCATGCTCGGTGCCATTCTGACCCAAAACACGGCCTGGACCAACGTCGAGCGGGCCCTGGACCAGCTGCGCGCGCAGATCCCGCTGAGGCCGGAGTCGGTATTGGCCCTCGCCGAGCCGGTGCTTGCGGAACTGATCCGACCCTCTGGCTATTTCAACGTCAAGGCGCGCCGGCTGCGCAGCTTCTGCGCTGCGCTGATCGAGGCTGGCGGCGAGTCCGCGCTGGCGGCGTTGCCAACCGAGCAGCTGCGGGGCTGGCTGCTGGCGATCAATGGCATCGGACCCGAGACCGCCGATGATATCCTGCTTTATGCCTTCGAACGGCCGGTGTTCGTGGTCGATGCCTACACCCGGCGGTTGTTTCGCCGCCTTGGGCTGATTGCCGGGGATGAGAGCTACGAGCACATTCGCCAGCAGGTCGAAACCGCGCTCGGTCCGGATGCGTTTTGCTTCAACGAGTTCCATGCCTTGATCGTGCGTCATGCCAAGGATCGTTGTCGCGCACGCAAGCCGGGCTGTGAGGTTTGCCTGCTCAGCCAAGGCTGCCAGCAGCGCGGGGGCGATTGAGGCCCTAGAAACGGCAGAAGGTCTCGCCGCCGTGCTCGATCCAGCCGTGGATCATCTTCTTGTCGTCATGGTCGAGCTTCATGCGGCCGCGTAGCCGTGCTTGCTCCAGCTGCTTGATCCGACGCCTGTGGTTTCGGTTGAGAGACGTCAATGAGAAGGCAATCCTCGGGCCAGAGCCTGGTCGGAGGATGAGCCAATGGCGATCTACCAATGGCGATCGCCGGCCGATCAATCTCGTCGAGCGGGCTGCTGCCAGGCGGCTGCAAGCTGTGGCTCAGCCCGGCGGTCCGCTCTGCTGGGCCTCGCGCAGCCGTGGCTCGATGAATCTGCGCCGGAATTGATGGCAGGTGTCGATGAGTTCGCGGCAGCTCTTTGGCATTGGCGCGCGTGCGCGCACCATGTGGCTCACCAGAGCGGTGCTGGATTTTAGGATGCGATTCCCTTCCTGAGCCTCATGGATATCGTCTGTCGATGGGGCTAGCGGCAGGTGAGGCTGAATATTGCGCACCCGATCGCCGGCGACGACAAAGGCCGGCCAGACCTGGAAGATCGCGGGATCGGTGCGCAGGATCTCGCACTTGCGCTTTGCGGACTCGCCGAGTTCGCGCAACAGCGGTGCGAGTCCGCTCACTTGCGTGCTGCCATCAAAGGTCATACTCAGCGTGCCGGTGATGCGATCGATATCGCGCATGGTCATCGCCATCTTCAAATAGCGGCTCTCATAGAAGGCCGCGATCGGCTGGCTGAAGGCCTTGAAGGGTTCGCCCCAGAGTTCATCGATACCCTCGTCACCGCCCCGGTGGCGCACCATGTGGCCGAGGTCGAGGGCCTCAAGCAGATAGTCGCCGCATTCTCGCATCAGCGCATCATCGGGCTCGATCTCGACACCATCGGCCTGCAGCTCGACCAGCTTGGTGAAGATGGTTGCCGCGCGGTTGAAGAGGGCGCCTGCGAGCATTGCGCCATTCACGCGCTTGCGCTCGGGATCGGTCTCGGCTTCATAGGTGGCACGGGCCTCGGCGAGTCGGATGCCGGGGATGTTGATGCCGTGCTCGACATGATTGAATAGACGCCGAGTCAGCGCCTCGATCAGTGCCTTCTTAGCCGCCAGGGTCTCCGGCGGTGGCTCGTAGTATTTGATCCAGTAACCATCGTAGTGGATGCAGCGCCGTCCCTGTACCTCGGCGATGGTTCCGTTGGGGATCTTTTCGCTCATCGTGCTTATCGTACGCTGTGCATCAGGTGCTGGGCGCGGCCATGATTGCAGGCTCGAGGCCTCTGCCGGCGAGCTGGAAGGCGTGGCAGCGAGGCAAGGCGCATTGGTTGCTGCTAGGCGATGCTGCTCGGCGATGCCGTTAGGGTAACGCCATTGCAGCCTGTATCATCGACCCTGAAGTATCGCAGCAACCTTCCCTTTGCTGCCAGTGCTCTAGCGATCGGCGTTCAGGGTGCCTTGCGCAGACACTCAGTAAGACGCCAGTCAAGAGCGCTAAAGGGTCTGTTGATGCCATGTATCATCATCCTCGGGTGTGCCGTAATGCGATGGTTTCTATCTTGTCTTAGCCTAGCTGTCATGACCGGCCTTGTCCCGGGGCTAGTATGCGCGGATCTCGCCGAGGCTAAGGTGCTGTCCGAATCCGAGTCTGGGGCCGAGCCTGAGTCCGGGTTAGGCTCGTCGGGATCGAGGGGATTGCCAACACCACCAAGCGGACCGGTGCCGAGCCGAAAGGCGCTCAAGGCCTTGGTTGAGCAAACTGCTAAGCGCTATGGCGTCGAGATTGACCTGGTCGATGCCCTGGTGATCGCTGAGTCTGGTTATGATCCGCATGCGGTGTCTCCAGTGGGTGCTGTTGGGCTGATGCAGGTCATGCCTGAAACCGCGGCGGATTATGGTGTCAACTCAGTCGAGGCGCTGTTCGACCCGCAAACCAACGTTCGTACCGGGGTTCGCCATTTCAAGCGCTTGCTTGGACAGTTCGGTATCGGCAAGGCGGTTATGGCCTACAATGCCGGTGAGGGCGCGCTGAGCCGCCACAACGGTTTCGTGACCTATCCCGAGACTCAACGCTACACCCATCGCGTGTTGAGCCGCTACCTGCGCAAGAAAGGGGTCGCGCCCTACTCGCTTGAGGCGCGCAAGCTGACTGGCGTCACGCTCAAGCCGGCGATGGCCACTGCTGGCGCCAGTGCCGGCGGGCGCGCTGTGCGGCAGATTGATGCCTCACGCCTGCGGCTACGTATCCGGCCAACCCTCTCAGAGCGGGCCCTCGACCCTGGGTTACACAGCAGCGGGCCCGATAGCAAGCCGATGTTTGAGCTGCAGCGACTGAAGCCGCGCAACTAGTGCGCGGCTTTTGGGCGGTGGTTGATCGCTGCTGGCGCTGCTCAATGGCCGGCGAGTTTCTCCTCATATTCATCACGGAAGTAGCGCAGCGTACTCATCACTGGATTGGGGGCAGACTGGCCAAGACCACAGAGGCTGGTCGCTTGCACGACCTCACAGATCTCTTCCAGTAACGTCAGATCGGCGTGGGTTGCGTTGGATTTAGCGATCTTGTCCAGCAGCGCATGCATCTGCTGAGTGCCGGTGCGGCAAGGAACGCACTTGCCGCAGGATTCGTCCATGCAGAACTCCATGAAAAAGCGCGCGACATCGACCATGCTCGAGGTTTCATCCATGACGATCATGCCGCCCGAGCCCATCATGGTGCCGAGCGTCTTCAGACTGTCGTAATCCACAGCGATATCGAGATGTTCGGCGGGCACGCAGCCACCTGAAGGGCCGCCGGTCTGCACCGCCTTGAAGGCCTTGCCGTCCGGGATACCGCCTCCGATCACCTCGATGATGTCGCGCAGGCTGGTGCCCATCGGCACCTCGATGAGGCCGGTATTCTCGATCGTGCCGGCGAGTGCAAAAACCTTGGTCCCTTTGGAGCGTTCGGTGCCGATTCCGGCGAACCAGTCGCCGCCCTCGCCGACGATAGGGGCGATGTTGGCGTAGGTCTCGACGTTGTTGATCAGCGTCGGGCGTCCGAACAGCCCGGACTCCGCGGGGTAGGGCGGGCGTGGGCGTGGCTGGCCGCGGCCACCTTCGATCGAGGCCATGAGCGCAGTCTCCTCGCCGCAGACGAAGGCACCAGCGCCGAGGCGAATCTCAATATCGAAGTTGAACTGCGTCTCGCAGATATGATGACCCAGGAAGCCCTGGCGCTTGGCCTTGCGGATGGCGTTTTTTAAGCGTTCAACCGCCAGTGGATACTCGGCACGGACATAGATATAGCCTTTGTTGGCGCCAATCGCATAGGCGGCGATGGCCATGCCTTCGAGCACTCGGTGCGGGTCCGATTCGAGGATTGCCCGGTCCATAAAGGCGCCAGGATCACCCTCGTCTGCGTTGCAGATCACGTACTTCTGCTCGCCTGGCATCTTGGCGACCGTCGACCATTTGAGCCCAGTCGGATAACCACCGCCGCCGCGTCCACGCAGGTTGCTGGTCGTGACCTCAGCAACCACCTCAGCTGGGGTCATCTCGGTCAGCGCCTGCACCATCGCACGGTAGCCGCCAACCGCCACATAGCCCTTGAAACTGTCAGGGTCGATAACGCCGGCGTGCTTGAGCACGATCTTCTGTTGCCGGCTGAAGAAGGGCAGGTCACTCGGGCAGCGGTGTGCGGCCAGGGCCGCCTCGGCGTTGGCGTTGGCGCTCGCGGCACCGATCAGCGTATCGGCCTGGTCCGGTGTGACGTCGCGATAGATATTGGCCTCGCTCAGGCTGGCATCACGTTCGCTGAGCGTGACCAGGGGGCCGGCTGAACAGAGGCCCATGCAGCCGACACCTTTGACCCGGCAGCTGTCAGCAGCGTTCGCTTCGCGCGCCTTGTGCAGCGCGTCCAGCACCGGCTGCGCGCCGGATGATTGGCAGCTGGCCGCCATGCACACTCGCACCTCGTGCGAGACATCTGCGGCTTCCTCGGTGTAGGTGCGGGCGAGTTCGTCGAGCTCGTCGAGGTTCATTCGCGGGTCTCCTGCTCGATGCGCTCGACCAATTTATCGGTGCCGAGCTTGCCGATGACGTCGCCATCCAAAACCACTGCAGGCGCAAGACCGCAGGCACCGACGCAGCGCGCAGTCATCACCGAGAGCGATTTGTCTTCGGTGGTCTCCCCGGGGTTGACCCCAAAACGCTGCTCGATGCCTTCGATCAAGGCTCCGGCCCCTTTGATATAGCAGGCCGTGCCGGTACAGACCACGCAGGTGTGACGACCCTGCGGCTTGAGCATGAACAGGTGGTAGAAGGTCGCGACTCCAAAGACCTTGCTCAGCGGAAGATCTAGCGAGCCGGCAACAAAGTTCATGGCTTCGGTGTCGAGAAATCCAAAGGCGTCCTGGACACTGTGTAGGGCCTCGATCAAGGCGTGTTCGGCGTAGCCGTTACGCCGCATCGTCGCGTTGACCAGCTTCCAGCGCTTATCCGTGCTGGGCAAGTCGGGTCGTTGTCTCTGCATGGTATGGCCCCTTCGTTGAGTGCCTTGAGGATACATTGCGGCAGGTGCGGCTCGACCGCCAAGCGCCATTAAATCGCGACTTGGTGCTCAGCTCCAAACGAAGAATCGATGACGGCGTGCTGAGCTTGTCTGGTTGTTGTGGCTGATGCGCCGGAATACCCTGGACTACCCTTCAACAGTGTGGCCGCTGGCGTCTATACTGGCCGCGAGCCTAGTGGTACCACCGGGCGCCTGTGCGAGTCCATCCTCATGGCCGATTCCCATTCCGATTCTGAGTCCGAGCCCAACGACCCAACGAGCGCCTCGCGCACGTCCGAGAGGCGTCGTGGGATCTATTTACTGCCGAACCTGTTTACCACGGCCGCGCTGTTTGCAGGATTCTACGCGGTCCTGTCGGCGAATGCGGGCCAGTTCGAGGCCGCTGCGCTGGGCATCTTCGCGGCGATGGTGCTCGATGGCTTCGACGGGCGGATCGCGCGCATCACGCACACGCAGAGCGATTTTGGTGCCGAGTACGACAGCCTCTCGGACATGGTGGCGTTTGGCGTGGCCCCAGCGCTAGTCTCCTATGAATGGGCCTTGTCCGGTCTCGGTAAGCTCGGCTGGCTGGCGGCCTTTATCTATACAGCCGCGGCAGCATTGCGCCTGGCGCGGTTCAACACCCAGGTCGGTATCGCTGATAAGCGCTGGTTTCAGGGGCTGCCAAGCCCGTCAGCGGCCGCGATGATCGCCGGTGCGATCTGGATCGGCACCGACAATGGGATCAGCGGTACGAGCGTCAATCTGTTGATGGCGCTGCTCACCGCCTTAGCCGGTCTGCTGATGGTGAGCAACTTTCGCTACCACAGCTTCAAGGTGCTCGACCTACACGGCCGGGTACCTTTTATGTTTATCGTGTTGCTGATGCTTGGCTTTGCGCTTGTGGTGCTCGACCCACCGGTGCTCCTGTTCTTGATGGCGTTCAGCTATGCGATCTCTGGGCCGGTTTTAACCCTGATCCAGCGGCGAAAGCGCCTCAGCGAGGGGCGCCGCCGGCGCAAGGGCCCAGGCTCTGGCTGACGGGGTCTGCAGATGATGGCTAGACGGCCTGTCAGATGCGCGCTCCATGTGATTTCCCCGGCGTCGGGGCTGCGCTGCGTCGCCACTGCGGCAATACGCTCGCGCCTTCGTCTGAGGCTATAATCCTCAAACCCGGTCGTGGCTGGGTGCCACCTGAGAAGAATGGAGGAGAGTAGAACGATGAAAGTGCGCGATGTGATGAGTGGGTCGGTACGGTCGGTCAAGCCCGATACCAAGATCGTCGAGGTCGCATCACTGATGTGCCTCTTTCGGTTCCATGGCGTGCCCGTGGTGGATGATGACAACCGGTTGGTCGGGATCATCGCTGAGAAAGATATGCTACACAGCCTCTTTCCGACCGTGGAAAGCCTGATGACTGAAGGCATGCACTCGGTGGACATGGATCGCCAGATGGGCCGCTACGGGGAGATCTTGGAGAAAGCTGTCGATGAGTTGATGACCAAGAACCCGATCTCGGTTGATCCTGACATGCATATTCTCCGTGCTGCGACGATCATGGCCAAGAATAAGTTTCGCCGGATTCCAGTGGCCGAAAAGGATGGAACGCTTATCGGCATGCTGAGTTTGGGAGATGTCCACAAAGCGATCTTCCATGCCAATATGACGGGCACTTTAAGGGCGTCTTAAGCCATCGCTTGGCACGGCTTCGTGCTCGGCCGTGCCAAGATGCTACGAACCTGCGGCAAAGCTGGCCCTGCGAGGACGGCACGACAGCGCTATCGATCGAGCGCCGCCGAACGCTGGCGGGAGGCCGCGACCGGCGATCAGCAACACCCGACCGCCGACCTGAGCGTCCCTCTATTTGATTAGAATTAACTTGTCATTGCGGGTCAGCAGGAGTGTGTAGCTCGCGTCACCGTGCTCGATGACGACGCGCCGACTGCCTTGCAGCAGTTGTTCGCTGTGCAGACGGCGTTCTTGTGCCGACGAGGCGCTGGCCGTGGCCTTGTCGGGGGATTGGGGATGCATGCGTGGACTCATGATCACCTCTGGGTTGTGGATGCGCTGGGAGTGATGCGGCTCGCCGAGCGTTGCTTGGCAGTCTCTACAGTGCTGATGCTAGCGAGCTTGATGGTGTTTTGCAATACAAATGCGAGTTACTAGCATTACGAATCTTTCTGAGCCGGAGGCGACGCCTTGAAGACCTTGTCCTTGATCGGGATTGGACCCGGTGGACCTGAGTATCTGACCCTGCAGGCTATCGAGGCCATGCGTCGCGTTGATGTCTTCTTCATGCTCGAAAAGGAGGGGCGCGGCAAAGAGGAACTGCTGGAGGTCCGGCGCACCATCATGGATCGCCACCTCGAGCCTGACCGCTTACGGGTCGTCACTGCGAACAGTCCGCCGCGAAGCACGGCCGAAGGTTACCATCAAGGCGTCGAGGCCTGGCATGCGGAGAAGCGTGCGCTCTTCGTCGAGCTGTTCGAGCGTGAGTTAATGGATGGCCAGTGCGGCGCCTTTTTGATCTGGGGTGATCCAGCGCTCTACGATCAGACAGTGAGCCTGATCAGCGCCATCGTTGCCGCGGCGCCTGACTGCTATGCGCTCGAGGTGATCCCGGGAATCTCTGCCGTGCAGGCGCTGACTGCCCAGCATCGCATCCCACTCAACCGCGTGGGTGAGGGGATCAGCATCACCACGGGTCGGCAGATGGCGCAGTGCGATCCGAGCAGCGTGAACAACGCCTTCGTCATGCTCGATGGCGAGGAGGCCTTTCAGCACTTCATCGGTCAGGATATGGACATCTACTGGGGTGCCTATCTTGGCACCGATGACGAGCTACTGATCGCGGGGGGCTTGGATGAGGTGCTTGCTGAACTGCTCGAGACCAGGCACCGTGCGCGTGAGCGCAAGGGCTGGATTATGGATACCTATCTGCTGCGCCGCCGCTCCTGAGACGGCTCACTCTATAAACCACAGATGGCGCAGATTGATACAGATTAAAAAACAATAAAAAACGAAGCATTGGCGAGAATAGCAAGTTCGCCGCCCGAGGGAAGCAGGGATTGGCGGGGATGGCTTGGAATCTCTACGATTATCTGCGAAATCTGCGGTTGAGCTGCTCTTCTTTGGCTAATCGATCTGGCTACTCGTTGGTTGGCTGCGTAGGACGAAACCGGCGTGGAAAGTTGGCGTCATAGAGCTTTGAGGTTTTAGCCTTGTGCAGTGCCCGCGCGCCCAGGGCTGGACTGGCAAGGATCATTGCCTGACGCTCGATGCCGGCCTCTTGGCAGCGCTCGGCGATGTCGGCCAAGGTGCCGCGCAAGACCTGTTCTTCGCCCGGCCAGGTAGCCTTATAGACGACGACGATCGGTGCCGATTCCGCCCAGCCGGTGCCGATGAGGGTCTCGGCGACCTGCGCGATGCGATCGATAGCAAGGAAGATACAGAGACTGCACTGATGCGCGGCGAGAGATGCCAGGGATTCGGTCTCCGGCATCTTGGTGCGTCCCGCCAGGCGGGTGAAGATGACGCTCTGGGTCACCTCCGGTAGTGTCAGACATTCACCGGCCGCGGCGGCCGAGGCCATCGCTGAGGAGACGCCGGGGACGATGCCGATCGGGATCTGGGAACGATCCAGTGGCCGCGAGAGTTCGGCGAGTGCACCGTAGAGGGTTGGATCACCGGTTTGCAGCCGGACCACGGTCTGATGCCGGGCTGCGCGCTTGAGCAGCCAGTCGGTGACCTGCTCGAGATCCATCGATTTGGAATCGGCGATCTCGCAGTCGGCCGAGGCCCACTGCAACGCGGTTTCTGCGACCAGCGAGCCGGCATAGAGGATAGCGCCGGCCTCGGTCAAGAGCCGCGTGCCGCGCACGGTGATCAGATCCGGTGCGCCTGGGCCGGCACCGACGAACCAGACCTTACCCATGTTGGTTTTCTCTGGTTGGTATGGCTGGGCACCATCTTAGGTGTACGGGCGCGTTCGGCGAGGAGAGCCTGGTGGAACAACGCTTGGAGCGGGTGAGAGTGGGCGTCATAGGGTTAGAAAACCAACAGAAATTTTGAACCAGGGGTGAACAGAGGATCGACACAGATGCGAGGAGAAGGGCTCAGCGTCTGGCAGGGCCGTTTCAGCTGATCGCTGGATCGTATCAACCAAACCCTGATCTTGTGAGTCAGCAGCCCATCAATCTGTCTATGATGCTCATCCTGAAAGCCTTCATCAATGCCGCAGCCTGACGTGCTCGTCGTTGGCGGCGGTGCCGCGGCGCTCTGTGCAGCGATCACGGCGCGTCGCGCGGGCGTCTCGGTGCTGCTGCTCGAGCGCGCACCGGTAGGTGAGCGCGGTGGCAACAGCCGACATTCACGAAATTTCCGCTATGTGCATGAGGGGCCGTCGCCGTTCTCGGCCGGTCCTTATCCCGAGCCTGAGTTCCGCAGCGACCTTGCGCGGGTTGCCGGCAGCGATCAAGATCCGGCGCTGTTGCGCCTGTTGATTGAGCGCTCGGCCGATCTTCCCGACTGGCTCGCCGACGCCGGTGTGCCATTGCAGCCGGTTGCGGATGGGGGGCTGCCGCGCTCGCGCAAGACCGCTTTTCTGCTCGGCGGTGGCAAGACCATGATCAATGCCCTCTATGCAACCGCTGTGCGGTTGGGTGTTGTGATTCGCTATGACGCCAGTGTCGAAGCGCTTTGTCTGGACGGGCGCTCTGTGCACAGGGTGCATTATCGCCTGCAAGGCTCCAGCTCGCAGGAGCGGCAGGGCAACGGCAATCTTCAGGTCGTCCATCCTCGGGCCATTATCCTCTGCTCGGGCGGTGCTCAAGCTGATCGGGCATGGCTGCGAACGCACTGCGGTCCCCGTGCCGATGGCTTCATCAACCGCGGCACCCCGCATGCGACCAGCACCCTGCTCCGCAGCCTGCTGAGCCAGGGCGTTGCGGCGGTGGGCGATCCAGCGACCGCCTATCTGGTCGCGGTCGACGCCCGCTCACCGGCCGATGATGGCGGCATCGTGACCCGAGTGCGCTCGATGCATGTCGGCATCGTCGTCGATCGCTATGGCAAGCGGCTCTATGACGAAGGCGCTGATACGGCTTCCACGCGCTACTCCGCCTGGGGCCAGCGGCTTGCCGATTTTCCGGGGCAGATTGGCTATCTGATCCTCGATCAACGCGGGCTGCAGGTCGAGGCGCCGTCGTTCTATCCGCCCATCTCCGCCCCTAGCAGTGCTCATCTGGCGTGGCAGCTCGGTATTCCGCCCGCAGCGCTTGAGCAAGCGCTGAGTGCGTACAATGCTGCGGTGCGTCCGCTCGAGCCACCCTTTTCCGCGTATCCGATGCGCCCCGGTATCACCTTTACCTATCAGGGTATCGCCGTTGATGCGGCGCAGCGAGTCTGTCATCAAGCGCATGGCCCGATCGACAATCTGTTCGCGGCCGGGATGCTGATGGCGCCGAACCTGCTCAGTCGCGGCTATCTCTCCGGTCTGGCCCTGATGATTGGGCTGGCGACTGGGCGTACCGCTGGGGAGGCTGCGGCGTGTGGTGTCATGGGTTGAGCAGCATGGGGACAATCATAGGATCGGGCCGCTGATGCGATCCTGGGCACGAGAGATCGCGGGAGCAGAGAACGCTGATTCGCTGAGGCCTGATGAGAGGGGCATCGGTGGCGGGGGCGTCGCTGATCTAGCGATCTGAATGAGAAAGACAGCAGCGGTGGGGAATGACTGATCCGATGGCGGTGATTGAGAGGGCGGCAAGCCACGAGATCGATTCAGCAATGACTGTCGAGAGGGTGTCCTGGGCCGCTCAGCGGTCTGCCGTGGAGCAACCGCAACGGACTGCCGAGGCTGAGGCCCGGCGCACGCTGCACATCTGTAACGTCTGCGGCTACTGCAACGGTTTCTGCCCGGTATTCGACGCCGCAAAACGCCGCCCGCTGTTGGCGGCCGCGGATCTGGACCAGCTCGCCAATCTTTGCCATCACTGCCGCAGCTGTCTCTACGCCTGCCAGTACGCACCGCCGCATCCGTTTGCGCTCAATGTCCCGCGCGCACTGGCGCGTACCCGCGCCGACAGCTATGCAAGGCATGCCTGGCCACAGCCCTTGGCGCGGCTGTTCGCGAATCCGCATCGGGCGGCGCTGTTGGCCTCGCTGATCACGACCCTGCCGTTACTGATGCTGGTGCTGATCAGCGTTCCGGTTGATCAGGTTTGGGCGATGCATCAGGGACCGGGGGCCTTCTATCAGGTGCTGCCCTGGGGCTGGATGGTGCTGCTTGCCGGGCTTTCGCTAAGCTGGTCGCTACTTGCGCTGGGGGTTGGGGTGGGCCGGTTCTGGCGGGCGAGCGCGAGGACTCGGGCGAGCAAGGGGACCGATGACCATGCGCTGCTGCCCCAGAGACGGCGACTCTCAGCACTGAAAACCGCATTGTCAGAGACGTTAGCACTGAGCCATCTGCGAGGCGGCGGTGCTGGCTGTGCGGATCTTGATGCCACCCCCTCACGCTGGCGCCGCCGTTGGCACCATGCGCTCTTCTATGGCTTTCTGCTCAGTTTCGCGGCCACCGTTGCAGCGACCCTCTACCATCATCTGCTCGGACGCCTGGCGCCGTATCCCTTTTGGAGCGCCCCGGTGCTGCTCGGCAGCATTGGCGGGCTGCTGATGTTGATGGGGGTGATGGGTCTTGGATGGCTGGGCGCGCGAGCTGATCCCGAGCCCAATACACCCGACACCCAAAGCGCCAATCAGGCGCTCTTATGGTTGCTCGGCGCGGTCGCCCTCAGTGGGCTGCTGCTGTTGCTTTGGCGCGAGACGGCGGCGATGGCACTGCTGCTGATCCTGCATCTTGGGCTGGTGCTGGCGCTCTTTCTGCTGCTGCCCTATAGCAAGCTGGTGCATGCTCCTTATCGGTTAGCCGCGCTCTGGCGCGATGCGCTAGATCGGCAACAGCGGGGATAGCAGCAGTGACAAGAGTAAGGACAGCAAACGTATGAACAGCATTCTCATCCTTGGCGGCACGACTGAGGGCTATGCGCTGGCCGAGACCTTAGCCGCGCATCGGCAAGCACGGCCACTCATGCAGCCTATGCAGCCAACGCCGCGAGCGCTCGACCCTGCTCGGTGGCGCGTGATCAGCTCGCTCGCCGGTCGCACTAGCAGCCCGCGGCTACCCGCAGGTGAGACCCGCATCGGTGGCTTTGGTGGGGTTGCCGGGCTGGTCGAGTATCTGCGTGAGCAACGGATCGCGGCCGTCATCGATGCCACCCATCCGTTTGCTGCGACCATGGGCTGGCACGCGGCTGAGGCTTGCCAGGCGCTCCGTCTACCATTATTGCGGCTGGAGCGACCCGCGTGGCAGCCCGAGCCCGGTGATCGCTGGCACCCGGTTGTGGACTGGGACATTGCGCGCGAAACGCTGCAGGAGCTCGGGGTGCGCCATGTGCTGCTTGCGCTCGGACGCCAGGATCTCCAGCCTTTTGTCGGTCTGACGGCGGTCCATTTCCTGATCCGCTGCGTCAGCCCACCAGAGCCGCAGCCAGCCTTCGTCAACGCGGAGCTACTGCTAGCGCGCGGCCCTTTCGACCTGGCCAGCGAGCGGGCACTGCTCGACGCACATCGCATCGACGCTATCGTCTGCAAGAACAGCGGCGGCGAAGCGACGGCAGCCAAGCTCATCGCTGCGCGCGAGCGCGAGATCCCCGTCGTGATCCGGCAGCGCCCACCACGCCCGGCATTGCCGAGCTGCGCCGATGTCAGCAGCGCAGGAGACTGGCTGGCGCAGGTGTTGGAGACAGAGCAGTAGACCGCCAGCAAAACATTGTGGAATCCTGACGTGCAGACCTCCCGGAATCTGATTTTTGGATGGCAACTTTGTGGATGGCAACCACAGCACCCCATTGGTCGTCGCTAATCGGTCGAGTCGCGTAGCTGTGCCTTGATGTGCTCAAGCTCGGCCAGGGCAGCGTCCTTGGCTGCGCGCTCTTGCTCGAGCGCTATGCACGCCTGCTCAGTCTCCA
>CAZEZH010000048.1:17667-21192 GCA_964516305.1 uncultured Halochromatium sp.
TCTTGCTGGATACTCATCTGCTGGCGTAAGTAGTTCTGTCGCGCTTGATAGGCATGGTAGGCGCGGTCTTTCTCGGAAAAGCGTTCTAGGGTGCTCATGGCTTGCCTCATCTCGGGGGTCTGCATCCAAAGGGGGAGCGCCTCGCGGTCGAGGGTGGCGCCTTCCTTGAAGAATTTTAGCCAACGCTCTTGCTCGGTGTTGACCCGCTCAGCGTTGAATTTGTTCAGCTCTAAGAGCCAGATGCCACCGTGATCGACCAGGCTGCGGCCTTGGGCGTCGCGCAGGCGAAAATCGTGCAGGTAGCGATCAGGGTCCGGAAGCAAGTCTTGGGCGAGCAGCCAGATGGCGTAGGTAGGTTTGAGCTTGGTGTAGGACTCGCCGCTGCTGAGCTGGGAGCTGTAGAGATCGGCCCAGCCATAGCTGATGCGCGCGGGCAGGTCGCGATAGCTCAGCAGTTGGATCTCGATCTGGTGCAGGCCGCCCTGGCCATCACGGGCCTTCACATCGACGACGCTCAGCTTGTCGTCGAGAAATTCGCGCTCGTTATAGGGGTTGAGGATCTCGACGCTGCTGATCGGCGCGGTCAGCTCTGATCCGAGTATCGCGTTGAGGAAGTGGATAAGCAGCGCGCGGTTGGACTCGGCACCGAGCAGGGCCTTGAAGACGCAGTCGATCTTGGGGTCGATGGGATGGCGCATGGAGGCAGTCTAGCAAAGCCCCGGCAAACGCGAGATTCCCGTCGTTATCCGCAGCGCTTACAGCGCTGAGCTACGCCGACGTCAGCAGCGAAGGAAACGGGGCTGACGCAGGTGTTGGCGGCTCATTAATCGGCTGTCAGTTTCTCGACATCGCGCCAGGACAACACCTGCGCGCTTGAGCGCTCCAGCGTGCTATCGCCACCATAGACCAGGAATGCCTTCTGGCGATCAGTTGTGGGTCCGACCGTGAGTCGCTCTGCGAAACGCTGCAGGTTGTGGAAAAAGTCGCTGGCAAGGGTGGCACCGGATTTGATCTCGACGCTATCGAGTCGCAGCCCTTTCTCGATCAAAAGGTCGATCTCGACACCGCGGGTCTCGCGGTAATGGAACAGACTGGGCTGATCGCCGCTGTGCACGATCCCCTTGTATGCCTCGGCGACCACCCAGCTCTCGAAGATCGCACCGCGTAACGGGTGGGATTGGAGCTGCTCGGGCTCGCGAATGCCTAACAGGTAACAGACGAGACCGCTGTCGAAGAAGTGGAGCTTGGGCGCCTTGACGATCTGCTTGCGCACATTGGCATGCCAGGCCGGCAAACGATGCAGAACGAAGCTGGTCTCGAGCACCGACAGCCAGGCGCGCGCGGTGTTATGCGAGACGCCCGCATCGGCGCCGAGTGCGCTGAGGTTGATTTCCTGCGAGCAGCGGCCAGCACAGAGACGCACGAAGGTCATAAAGCCCTGCAGATCGCCAACATTGATGATCTGGCGCACATCCCGCTGGATATAGGTTGCAAGATAGTCGCTTAGCCATTGATGGGCGGGGATCGAACGATCGTAGATCCGCGGATAGCTACCCTGCCAGAGCAGCGTCCAGAGATCCTCTGGCGCGTTCGGGAATGCGCGAAGCTCGGACAGGCTAGGTGGCAGCAGCGTCAGCAGCCCACAGCGACCGGCGAGCGATTGGGCAATGGCCTCGCTGAGCCCGAGGTGCTGCGATCCGGTGAGGATGAAGCGGCCCGCATCGGGGCGTTCGTCGACCTCGGTTTGGAGATAGCTCAGCAGTTGCGGGGTTCGCTGGATCTCATCGAGCACCGCGCCCTGCCGGTACTGGGCGAGGAAGCCACGGGGATCATCGCGGGCAAAATCGCGTGTATCCAGCGTCTCGAGCGACACATAGGGGTGATCTGGGAAGGCCGCGCGGCACAGCGTAGTCTTGCCGGACTGACGCGGGCCAGTGACCGCGACGACCGGGTAGTAGGTCGCAAGCTGGCGCAGTTGGGGCTCGAGTGTGCGAGGGATCATGCAGCCAGTTTAGCCGAGGTTGCATGGATTGTAAGTTGAACTTACAAATGATGAATCTATTCCCCTTCCGGATACCAGCGCGGCGTATAGACCCAGCGCCGGCCCGCGGCGGCTTCGATGATGCGGGTCTGCGAGGAGCCGATGATGATGATTGTGCGCATATCCACTTGCGCCGGATCGACCTCGGCCAGGGGCGTGACGATGACTTGCTCGTCGGTGCGACCGATCGACCGGCCCAAGATCACCGGGGTCTCGGGCGCGCGATGCTCACACAGCAGCGCGAGCGCTTCGCTGAACTGATGCGGTCGAGCGCGTGAGCTCGGGTTGTAGAGTGCGATCACCAGATCGGCCTCGGCGGCCAGCTGTAAACGGCGCGCGATCACCGACCAAGGCTTGAGGTTGTCCGACAGCGACAGGGTGCAGAAGTCGTGCCCGAGCGGTGCGCCGATTCGGGCGGCGGCGGCCTGGGCGGCCGAGATGCCGGGGATGATCTGCAGATCGACCGCACCCCAAGCCGGGTCGTTGGCATGCTCCAGCGCCTCCATCACCGCCGTCGCCATGGCGAAGACGCCCGGATCACCGGAGGAGACGATGACGACGCGGCGGCCGGTTGCGGCGAGCTGGAAGGCATGGCGCGCGCGTTCAAGTTCAACCCGATTGTCGGAGTCGTGGATGCGTTGATCATCCCGGAATGGACCCGCGAGCTGGAGATAGGTGCGATAGCCGATGATGTCCTCGGCCTCGATCAGTGCGGCGCGCGCGGTTGGCGCGAGTAAAGCAGGATCGCCAGGACCGAGTCCGATCACACGCAGCCAGCCCTCCGAGTTAGGCTTAGCGCGGTTTTGCTGCTCAAGTTGCATTGCGTCGGTCAGTTTGCATTCTGTTGCTCAATCTTTCGTGCGGATGTTCAGCTAGGCGCTGATCCACGCACCTCAGAGCATCGATCCTGGGCGTGGCTGGAATGTTCAATGGCGAGTGGCGAGTGGCGAGTGGCGAGTGGTGAGTGGTGAGTGTGCAGTGGACTTAGGGGTGGCCTGGGGTTGGCTGTTGCTGGGGCTGCCTGCTCATGCGGCTTGCCAGCGCTCTCCTGGTACCAAGATCATTGAGAAATAGGGCACCTGCGTGGGGTCGACCTCGGCCAGCGGGCGAATCTGCTCGTTGGTCATGGTCGCGCGCTCGACGTAGAGCGCTCGATCGCCGAGCCCAAGCGCCATGATGACCCTTCGCACCTTCTCGAAGTTGCTGCCGAGCTTCATGATGGCGGCTGCCTGGGCGTTGGCGAGCATCCGCTCCAAATCTGCCTCGGGTAGGGTGCCGGCCAGTACTAGCAGGGTCTGATCACGGTAGACCAGCGGCGTTTGTAGCACCGAGGCACTGGCGACGACTGAGCAGACGCCGGGCACGACCTCGGTCTCGAAGCGGTCGGCAAGGCGGTCGTGCAGGTACATGAAGGAGCCATAGAACAGCGGATCACCCTCACAGAGCGCGGCGACATCGCGCCCGGCGCGGAGATGCTCGGCGAC
>CAZEZH010000049.1:0-8185 GCA_964516305.1 uncultured Halochromatium sp.
AGCGGGCTGTCGATGGCGCTGAGCTGCTCGGAAGTGTCGCGCCCTTCGTCGATCAAGATTCAACGACCAGGACGCTGATGTGTATAATTTAAGCACCTAATACACAGCAGAGGCGCAGCCATGCGGACGAATATTGTGATCGACGATCAGCTGATGGAGCGAGCCCTTATCGCCTCTGGCTACCAGACAAAGCGTGAGGCGGTTGAGGCCGGACTGCGGCTACTGGTTCGACTGAAGGAGCAGGAGCGCATCCGTGCAGCCCGTGGCCGCCTGCCCTGGGAGGGTGACCTGGATGCGATGCGGCGTGACGTCGCCTGATGGTCTTGGTCGACTCATCGGTTTGGATTGACTACTTCAATGGGGAAACCACCGCCGAGTGCGATGCGCTGGATGGGCTTCTCGGCCGAGAGTTGGTGCTGATCGGGGATCTCATCCTTACCGAGGTTCTGCAGGGCTTTCGCACAGAGGCCGGCCACCGGGAGGCACGCGCGCTGCTCGATCCGCTGGGTTTTTGTCGACTGGGTGGGAGAGAGATCGCACTTGCGGCCGCTGATCACTCTCGGTTGATGCGGGGCAAAGGTGTCACGGTCCGCAAGACCATCGACGTGATCATCGGCAGTTACTGCATCCTGTACGATCTGGTCCTGTTGCACGCTGATCGGGATTTCGATGCGATGGAAAAGCACGTTGGCCTCAAGGTCTATCGGTCAGCGTCAATGCATCTCGCCTAGAGGGT
The DNA here is from genome assembly GCA_964516305.1 of uncultured Halochromatium sp. Classification (GTDB taxonomy): domain Bacteria; phylum Pseudomonadota; class Gammaproteobacteria; order Chromatiales; family Chromatiaceae; genus Lamprobacter. The sequence continues at coordinate 737 of CAZEZH010000049.1, forward strand.
ACGTGGCAAACCCGGGAAGGACCACGTTTTAGCCCGGCTGGTTAGCAGGCGCATGGTGGTGATGAGCGGGCGCCTGAGCAATGGTAGGTGTTCTATCTCGCTCTGCGCTGCAAGCATCCGATCGAAAGGCTCTCGATGAGTTTCTCGCCGTCTGCGAGGTCGATCAGCAGGATTCGGCACTGGGGTCGACCGGGTGTGACGCTGGAGCCGCAGCAGTTCCTCTCACCAGTGTTTGAAGAAGGTTGCTGGCCTCCAGCGGGGCCTCAGACCTGCATCCGCATGACTTCTTTGTAGGCGGTGATCAGCCGGCTGCGTACCTGTTTGCCGAACTCGAAGGCGACGCTGGCCTTTTGGATGTCGATCATCAGGTCGTTGAGGGTGACGTCCGGGTCTCCGGCCTGAAACGCCTTGCCTTTGTCGACCGCATCGATCTGTAGCGTATTGATGCGCTGAACGGCGTTGCGTAGCTCGGCGGCGAATCCGCCTGCTGGGGCTGGGCCGCTGCCCTGCCCTGCGCCATCGGCTGTGTGCAACGCGGCGCCCCTGGCTGCACCGGCCTGATTCGGCCCTGCAACGGGACTGGCGCCGCTGGCTTGGCTGGCGAGGATGCGCATGGTGGCGAGGGCGGGCTCGAGGCTGGGTGCGGTGCTCATACTGTTTGGCGGCGATGGTTGCTCTGGGTCCGGAGGGGCTTGGGGCTTACTCGGCGGATGGTGTCGCTGGCTTGAAGGTTGGAGCTTAACAGCCAGGGGCGGCTGAGCATCCGGACAAATAGTCCGTATAATCGCTGCTTTTCCGGCCTTTGTTATCGTCGCTTCAGTCTGACACTGTAGTACTTTACACTTCTTGTTGGATGGTCGACCAAATCCTCTGGACGACCGCTTGCCAACGACCCTCACCCTTTCATGTGCCTAATCGACGGAAACCAGGATGGCGACTAAAGCTTATCGCCGGAGGCGCGCATGAGCGAGGATACCGGTCGCCCTGCTGGCGGAGCTGGCGGCGCGGGCCAAGCCGGCGGCTCGGCTGGCCCTGGTGCAGGCCTGCTGCAGCGCTTGCCTGCCCCGCTCCGCGCCAATCTACCGCTCGTCTTTTTGGTGGGCGGTGCGGCCTTGGTGGCGCTGATCACGGCGTTGGTGCTCTGGACGCAGGGGCCAGATTACCGGGTGCTGTTCAGTAACCTGAGCGAGGCGGACGGCGGGCGCATCATCAGCGAGTTGGATGCACGCGGGGTGCCCTATCAATTCAGCCAGGGCGGGCAGGCGCTGTTGGTGCCGGCGGATCAGGTGCACAGTCTGCGCCTGCAACTGGCCGAACAAGGGCTGCCGCGCGGCGGTAATGTCGGCTTCGAGCTGATGGATACCCAGGCCTTTGGCATCAGCCAGTTTGCCGAGCAGGTGAATTTTCAGCGCTCGCTGGAGGGCGAGCTGGCGCGTTCGATCCAGTCGCTGGCCTCGGTGGAGGAAGCGCGTGTGCATATCGCGATGGCGCGGCCCTCGGTGTTTGTGCGCGAGAACGAGCCAGCCAAGGCCTCGGTAGTGTTGAACCTGTTTGGCGGCCGCTCACTGAGCGAGGAGCAGGTAAGCGCGATTCGGCATCTGGTGGCGAGCAGCGTGCCGGATTTGTCGGCCGAAGAGGTGACCATTGTCGACCAACGCGGACGGATGCTGTCGCAGGAGCCGAATCCAGATGATCTCGATGGGCAGCAGTTGCTGTATCGGGATGAGGTAGAGCGGTCGTATCAACAGCGCATCGAGAACATCCTGGCGCCGATCTTTGGCCGCGACCGGGTGCGGGCGCAGGTCTCGGCGGAGATCGACTTTTCCCAACGCGAGGAGACGCTAGAAAGCTTCGGACCGAATCAGCCGCCGAACGACGCGGCTGTGCGCAGTCGGCAATCGAACGTGAACTTTAGTGGGGATGAGGACAAGCTGGTGGGCGGCATTCCGGGCGCGCTGAGCAACTCGCCGCCGGGGATAGCGCCGTCGCCGATTGAGCTGGAGCCACCGGATGACGAAGACGGAGCGGACGCGGACGCAGACGCGCAGGCCGATGGCGATGGCCCACCGCCGGAGGAGCCCACGACCAGCCTCGAGCGCGAGGATGTGATCAATTACGAGGTAGACCGCAGCGTGGCGCATGTGCGCAAGGAGCGCGGTCTGATCCAGCGCCTGTCGGCGGCGGTGGTGGTGGACCATCGTATACAAAGGAACGATCTCGGAGAGCTCGAGTCGGTACCCCTGAGTGATGAGGAACTTACGCAGGTAGAGGGGTTGGCGCGGCAGGCAATGGGCTTTTCGGCGGAACGTGGCGACAGCATTGAGGTGGTGAATAGCGCGTTCAGCCGGCACGACGAGGCGGCCGCCTTGGAGTGGTGGCAGGAGCCTGAGCTGATGGAACTGGTGGTAGTGTTCGGCGAGCCGTTGCTCTGGCTGTTCCTGTTGTTGCTGGCGTATCTGCTGCTGCTACGGCCGTTCATCAAACACTACACCCGCCCACCGCAGCTGGAGGCGGCGACCAGCGCGGGCGTGAACGTGCAGATAGGCGGTGAGGACGATGATGAGAGCGAGACCGGCGCCGACGACGACGATGAGGATGAGCAACCATTAGAGCGCCCACGCCGCAACAAGGCCCTGGGCTATCAACAGAAGCTTGCTGAGCTCCGGCAAACGGCTCGTGAAGACCCACATATTGTGGCGCTGATTATCCGCAACTGGTTGAAACAAGACGACTAATGAGCCCAGCCCAAACGAATGCCAACGAGAAGAATCTTGCCGACAGTATGAGCGGCGCGCGCCGCAGCGCGATCTTGATGTTGGCCTTGGATGACGATAGCGCGGCCGAGGTTTTCAAGCGCATGTCCCCGCAGGAGGTGCAGGAAGTCAGCACCCAGATGACCCAGCTGGACCAGGTCTCGCACGCGGAGATGAGCGCGGTACTGGATGCCTTCCAGCGCGAGCAGGAGGAGTTCGTCGCGCTGAACCTGAACTCCAGCGATCATATCCGCTCGGTGCTGAGCAAGGCGTTGGGCGAGGACCGGGCGGCGAGCTTGTTGGAAGACATCTTCGAGAGCAAGGGCGGCTCCGGCATCGACACACTGAACTTTATGGATGCGGCGGTGGTGGCGGAACTGATCCGCGACGAGCATCCGCAGATCATCGCGACGGTGCTGGTGCATCTGGAGCGTCGGCAAGCGGCGGCGGTGTTGGAATTATTCGATGAGAAGCTGCGCAATGATGTGGTGCTGCGCGTCGCAACCTTCAGCGGCGTGCAGCCAGCGGCGCTGCAGGAACTCACCGAGGTACTCACTGGAATGCTCGATGGACAAACCTTGAAACGCAGCAAGATGGGCGGCGTGCGCACAGCGGCCGAGATCCTGAACATCATGAATTCGAATCAGGAGGAATCGGCTATCGAGACGGTGCGGGCGCACAGCGAGGATCTGGCGCAGAAGATCATCGACGAGATGTTCCTGTTCGAGAACCTCATCGAACTCGACGACCGCAGTATCCAGCTGTTGCTCAAGGAGATCGATACCGACAGCCTGGTGGTGGCCTTGAAGGGGGCGCCGGAGAATCTGGTGGAGACCTTCATGCGCAACATGTCGTCGCGGGCCGCGGAGATGATCCGCGAGGATATGGAGGCCCGAGGACCGATGCGGGTCTCGCAGGTGGAAGCCGAGCAGAAGGCAATTCTGCAGGTAGCGCGTCGCTTAGCAGACAGCGGCGAGATCATCATTGGCGGCGGCGAAGATGCCTATGTCTGAAGCCGACGCCAAGATCAAGCGCGGCGAGGATGTGCCCTGGAAGCGCTGGCAGATGACGGCGCTGGATTCGCGGCGACGCCAGGATGGACGCGGGGGTGGGTCTGAGTCGGGTGCTGAGCCTGCTAGCACTAAGCCTGGCACCGCTGCGAGGGCCAAGGATGGAGGTGGCAAGGGATCGGGGCAGGGCCAGCAGGTCAACGCGAGCACTGCCGGCAAGGGGCCTGCAGGCCGGCCAGCGCCGAATCCAGGGCCAGCGCTAGCAAAGGGTTCAGGACCGGCTGCTGCAAAGGCTGCTGGATCGGCTCCAGCACCGGACGCAGCTAAGCGCAAGGCCAAAGGGGCTGCTGCAGGACAGACAGCGGCGGGCGCGGCAGGGAAAGCACCCGGGCAGCGCGGCGGGTTAGGCCAGAAGGCCGGGCAGCGCGGGCGGAATGGTCAGTCAGATGCTCAATCCGCGACGGCGTCTGACGCAGAAGGCACGGCCCTGGATGCGGAGCACAAGCGTCTCCACGAGGCGGCGCGCAAGAAGGGACACGCCGAGGGACTCAAGGCCGGCCAGGCCGAGGGCTATGCCAAGGGTTTGGAGGAAGGCCGCAAGGCAGCACACGAGGAGTTGCAGCAGCAGATAGAAGCAGCGCTGAGGCCGGTGCAGCACCTTGCAGTCCATTTCAGCGATGCGCTCGCCTTGTTGAACAACGACATGGCGAAGGACTTGGTCGAGCTCGCGCTGGTGACCGGACGACAGTTGGCCGGCGATGCACTGAATGCCAACCCGGAGCAGGTCGTAGACTTGGTGCGAGCCCTGCTGCATAGCGAGCCGGCGATGCACGGGAAACCGCGGCTCTGGCTGCACCCGCAAGACCACGATCTGGTCGATGAGTATCTCGGCAACGAACTCAAGGCCGCCGGCTGGGCGTTGCAGCCCGATGACCAAGTGAGCCGCGGCGGCTGCCGGGTGACCAGCGCCACCGGCGAGTTGGATGCCACCTGGGAGTCGCGCTGGGAGGCGGTCCGCCAGCAGGTGCGAGGCCGTCATTCAGCCAGTGAGCAGGCGTCGGCGGCGCAGGCCTTATTGGATGAGGCGCAAGCGGCGGTGCCACAGGCGAGGACGCCCGAGGCACCGGAGCTAGAGTCTGAGCTGGAATCGGAGCCGGAGCCGAAGCTGGAACCGGAGGCTGCCGGGACTCAGGCCGACCAATGAGCACGATCGCCGAGAATCTGCACACCCAGCGTTGGCATCAGTCGCTGCATCGGGTGCGCGGGCGCATCGACAGCATCCCGCCCTGGCGCGCCAGTGGGCGGGTGATGCGCGCGACAGGGCTGATTATCGAGACGGTCGGGCTGCAGGTACCACTGGGCGGCGGCTGTTTGATCGAACTCCCCTCCCCCTTCGGCGAAGACGAGCCCCGCTTTGCTGAGGCCGAGGTGGTTGGATTCTCGGATGAGAAGCTATTCTTGATGCCGCTGGCGGGGGTGACCGGCCTGCAGCCCGGGGCACGGGTGTTCGCGCTCGGAGAAGGGACACGCAGCAGTGCGCGGCGGTTTCCGCTGGGAGAGACGCTGCTTGGCCGCGTGGTGGATGGCAATGGCGAGCCACTGGACGGGATGGACGCGCTGGATGACGCGCCGCATGGACATCTGACGGTACCGCCGCTGAATCCCCTCTCGCGGGCGCCGATCGAGCAGCAGATCGATGTCGGCATCCGGGCCATCAATGCCTTGCTCAGCGTGGGCCGCGGTCAACGCATGGGCCTGTTCGCCGGGTCTGGTGTCGGCAAGTCGGTGTTGCTCGGGATGATGGCGCGCTATACGCGCGCCGACGTCATCGTGGTCGGACTCATTGGTGAGCGCGGCCGCGAGGTGCAGGATTTCATCGACAACATCCTCGGTGAGGAGGGGCGACGTCGGGCGGTGGTGGTGGCGGCACCGGCGGATACCTCACCGCTGCAACGTTTGCAAGGGGCTGCCTACGCAACGCGGCTGGCCGAATGGTTTCGCGACCAAGGGCAGGCAGTGTTGCTGATCATGGACTCGCTGACCCGCTTTGCGATGGCACAGCGTGAGATTGCACTGGCTGTGGGTGAGCCGCCGGCCACTAAGGGCTATCCGCCCTCGGTCTTTGCAAAGTTGCCGCATCTGGTGGAGCGCGCGGGCAACGCGGCCCGCGGCGGCGGTTCGATCACGGCCTTCTATACTGTGCTAACGGAGGGTGACGATCAGCAGGACCCGATCGCGGACTCGGCGCGCGCCATCCTCGATGGCCATATCGTGCTCTCGCGCACGCTAGCCGATGCCGGGCATTACCCGGCGATCGATATCGAGAGCTCGATCAGCCGCGCGATGACCGCGATCGTGGACGATCGCCAACTGCGGCAGGCGCAACGTTTTAAACAATTGTTCTCGCGCTATCAGCGCAATCGCGATCTAATCAGTGTCGGTGCCTACAGCCCAGGGCATGACCCGGCCCTGGATGAGGCTATACAGCGGTATCCTCAGCTTGAGGGCTTTTTGCAACAGGGCATCGAAGAGGCGGCCAGTGTCCCGGACGCGCGGCAGGCACTGGCGACTGCGGTCGGACAGTAGTGGAGTAGATTGATGACAGCGCAAACCCCTCTGGACACCTTGACTGAGCTCGCCCGCGAGGCGCGGGACCAGGCTGGTCAGACGCTGGCCACCGAGCGCAACAACGAGCGCATGGTGGCGCAGCAGCTAGAGTCGCTAGGAACCTATCGCGCCGAGTATGCGCAACGGCTGCAGAGGGCGATGTGTGAAGGGATCGACCCCGCTACGATGCGCAATTATCAGCAGTTTCTCAGTGCGCTCGACGACGCGCTCGCGCGCGCAAAACAGGCGTTGGCTGCCCAGCAACAGCGCGTGCTGAAGTCGCAGAAACAGTGGCAGAATGAGCAGTGTCGACTATCCTCTTATAATACATTGACAGAACGCCGAGCCTTGCAGGAACAACTCGCGGAAAATCGCCGAGAGCAGCGCCTAAATGATGAGTTCGTCACAAACCGAGAGGTCCGACGTCTGTTACAAGAGCAGGATGTATGAGGTGGGCTCCAACCTAACCTGGCTCGGCAGGCCCTAAACCACGCCGTCCTGACCTAATAGTCTGGTCCCGCTTGTTGCATAACGGTTTGCATAACGGTATCGGGATACCGCACGGGTAATGCACTGATGGATATTCAGCAGCTTCTTGGCAACGCCACCAATCAGGGGTCGGCAGCGACATCTTCGTCCAGCTCCGGACGGTCAGGTGTTTTTGCGCAGCACATGGCGTTGGCGTCGCTGCAGCCAGATGCGGAGTCCCCGACGGGTGGCCAAGATGGAGGTTCCAGAGGGGTTTTTGGCGGTATCACCGGTCATCCTTTTGACGCTGGTGCCGTGGCTGACGCTGGCGCGACCCGGTTTGGAGCCCAGTGGCGGGAGGCTTGGGGTGAAGGTTTGGGTGCTGACGCGACAGAGCTGACGGCATCGACGGCATTAATGACAGAGATTGGTCAGCTGCTGAGCGGAGAACTCTCAGCCGAGGAAAGCACGCAGCTATTTGCGCAGCTAACTTCACAGCTGCCCGACGCTGAACGCGACGCACTCTTAGCTCAGCTCACCGAGCAGCTCTCTGCCGAGGAAGGCGCTCAGCTAATCGCACAGCTCGCCGAGCAGTTGCCCGCCGATGAGCG
>CAZEZH010000049.1:8285-13771 GCA_964516305.1 uncultured Halochromatium sp.
AGGAAGGCGCTCAGCTAATCGCACAGCTCGCCGAGCAGTTGCCCGCCGATGAGCGTGAAGAACTCCTATCTCAGCTTACCGAACAACTCTCACCTGAGGCGAGCGAGCAGCTACTTGCACAGCTCTCTGGCCAGCTCCCACCAGAGGGGCGCGAGCAGCTAATCGCACAGCTGATTGCGCAGCTTCCCGCAGCTGATCGCGAGGCCTTAGTCAATAGGTTGGGTGCCCGCCTGACACCTGAAGAACGCAGTGCATTCCTAGCCGACTTGAGCCAACGGCCACCTTCGCCGCCGCGCTTAGATCCGATGAGCCAGGCCGCCGACCTCGCCGGTGCAGCCGCACAAACGCGCGATTCAGCAGCGGCAAGTCAAACCTTGGCAGCACAGCCTGGCGCTGAGCAGGCGGTGCGAGCAGCACTCTCAGAACCCTCCTCGCTGCGTGATCGGCTACGCACAGATGGACGGCCCGGTCTGGCTTCGCTCCAGAGTGAGCCACGAGCGACTGTCTCTGCAGAGTCATGGCGCTCTGGGCTAGAGGCCAGTTCAACCACGCAATCGATGCGCGAGCCGTTAGCGCCTTCGTTGCGTGAACTTCTGGGCCTCAACCTCGTCAGCCGTGACGGCTTCGTGCCCCAACAGGCTAGAGGTCCTGGAGGCGGCGATGCGAACGCCGCGGGGCTTGGCATCGCAAACAGCAACCTGGCAACCTATGGCGCAATTGCCGGCGGCCAGGGTGGGGGCACCGCATCCGGGGCGCAGAGTCTCAGCGCACCACTCCAGAGTGCGGCCTGGCCTCAGCAGCTCGGGCAACAGTTGGTGGTAATGAGCCAGCGTGGGGGCGACCAGCGCGTGGAGCTTCGGCTCAACCCTCCTGACCTTGGTCCGCTGACGGTATCGTTGAAGATCGGAGAGCAAGGCACGCAAATCCAGTTTCTCGCGGCCAATGCATTAGTGCGTGGCGCCGTCGAACAAGCCATCCCTCAACTCCGTGAAGCACTGGCCGAGCAGGGAATCAATCTCGGAGAGACCTCTGTCGGCGAGCAGCGCCAAGAGGACGACCAAGGGTTTGCAGGGGACGACGCGCAGCATCAGGGCCCCGGCGGAGAGGCCCTCACTGGCTTGGGGGACGCCGCGCTCGGGGAGTCGCCAGCGAGAACCGAAGTCTGGCTTGATGGCAGAGTGGATCTCTACGCCTAAGTCGCCGAAAGCGCCTTTTCCGATTCGATGAGATGGGTGCCATCCTAGCGCCTGTTCAGTTTATGATGTCCGCAGTTTAGTCCCTAGCCTAGGGGTTGCGGCAAAGCTAGAGGTAGAGGACAGCGTGGCGGAACAAAAAAAGGGCTCGCGTAAGCTGATCTGGATCATGGTCGGACTGGTGGTGTTGTCGATCATCGCCGCTGGCGTTTCCGCTTACCTAGCTTGGCAGGCGGGAAATGCTTCAGACGTTGAGGAGGAGGTGACCGTCGAGCGCCGCGCACCCATCTTTGTCGAGATCGACCCATTCACCATCAACATGCAGAGTTCGCGCGGCGTTAGCCAGTTGCTCTACGTCGGCATGACCTTCAAGGTTGGCAACGAGGAAACCCGCGAGATCCTCAATGAGCACATGCCGCAAGTGCGAAGCCGCTTGCTGATGCAACTGTCGGCCGAGCAAGTCGACGAGTTGACGAGCATTGAAGGTAAGACACAGCTCGCGAAGAACCTGATGACCGCCATCAAGGATCCTCCTTTCGCGGAGCCCCAACCCGAACTCGCACTCGAAGAAGTGTTGTTTACCGAATTTATCGTTCAATAGGTCGCGTTCCCGCTTTATGGCCCAAGACGACCTACTATCACAAGACGAGATCGACGCCCTCCTTAAGGGCGTCAGTGGCGAAGATGAGTCCTCCAGCAACAGCTTAGGTAGCGGCTCAAAGGCGCGCGTCAAGGCCTATGACCCTGCCACTCAGCATCGGGTGGTGCGTGAGCGTCTACATGCGCTTGACATCATCAACGAGCGCTTCGCCCGCTACTTTCGGATGTCGATCTTCAATTTTATCCGCCGCAGTGCAGACATCACGGTCGATGTCGTCCGCTATCAGAGCTATAGTAATTTCGCACGGAATGTGCCTGTCCCAACCAATATCAATATTATCGCCATGAAGCCCCTCAAGGGCTCGGCGTTGATCGTATTCCCGCCGAATCTCGTCTTCATGATTGTCGACAATCTGTTCGGTGGCGATGGGCGCTTTCTAACCCGTTCAGAAGGCCGTGAATTCACCAATACTGAACAGCGCATCATTCAGCGCATGCTACAGCTGGCAATCGATGCCTATAGCGAATCCTGGAGGTCAATCTATCCCCTGGAGATCAGCTACGTGCGCAGTGAGATGCAGTCGAAGTTTGCCAATATTACCAATTCTCCGAATGAGATCGTAGTCAACACATCATTCAACATCGACATTGGCAACCTCGCCACCAGCTTTCAAATCTGCATCCCCTTCGCCATGATCGAGCCACTGCGGGATATCCTAAGCAACCCGCTCAAAGACGGTGTTCAGGACCCGGATAACCTCTGGGGCCGCCGCATGGCCGGCGAACTGCGCGAATCACAGATCGAGCTGGTCGCCAATCTCACCGCGATTCCTGCTCGTCTTAGCCAAGTCATGTCGTTAAAGATCGGCGATATTCTCCCCATGGACCTACCTGAGACAGTACTGACCAGCGTCGACGGCATCCCTGTGCTTGAGTGCGAATACGGCAGCCAGAACGAGCGTCGCGCACTTCGAGTTGTGCGCATGATTGACCACAAGGCCCAGCATCAACCGCTCGAAGCCGAAGACGCCTTTCTCAAGCGGCCACCACGCTCGGCACAATCTAGCCCCAACGAAATGAATCATGACTGAGCAAGACAAGGCCGGGAAGACCGCCGATCCCGACGAGCCCGAGGCATCAGAACCGACTGCCTCGGACAACGTAGTCAGGACCGAAAGCGAAACTGAAGCTGAGTCCGAAGCTGAGGCTGGAACCGAAGCTGAGGCTGGTACCGAAGCAGAGACCGGAGCCGAGGACAGCGGAGACGACGGCGAGGATCTCTGGGCCGCAGCCATGGCCGAGCAACAGGCGCAAGAAACGCCTGCTGAGAGCCCAGACACCGACCAGGAAGACGACGAAGAGGACCTTTGGGCCGCTGCGATGGCAGAACAGGCCGAGGCCCCCGTCGCTGACACGAAGCCGGCAGAGAAGCCCAACAATGGTCAGCAATCAACAGCCAGTCCTACCGCGGATAAAGGCACTGGCGGAAAGCCCGGGACAGCACCGACGCAGAACAGACAGGTTGAAGCAGAGGCCGCTGGAGAACGGCTGTTCCGCCCCCTGGAGCAGTCAGGCGAAAGCGGAGGAAGCCGAGATCTGGAGATGATCTTGGACATCCCGGTTCGGCTTTCGGTCGAACTGGGGCGAACCAAGGTGACGATCAAGCAGTTATTAGAGATGGCCCAGGGATCAGTCGTTGAACTCGACGGGCTCGCTGGAGAGCCGATGGACATCTTGATCAACGGTTATCTGATCGCCCAGGGCGAGGTGGTTGTGGTTGAGGACAAGTACGGCATCCGTATCACCGAGATCGTGACGCCATCTGAACGTGTTCAAAAGCTGAACCGATGAGCGCAAGCGCTGCTAGCGACACTGCATCTGTCATCGCTGGCGGCGATAACCTGATCGGGCTCGCCACACTGGGCAAGCTCACGGTTGTGCTGACGGTGATTGTGGTGATCATCCTGCTCGGTGCCTTCGTCGTGCGCCGGTTCCGGCTTGGCCATTCACACCCGGGAGCGGCGGTCAGGGTTGTTGGTAGCGCGCCCGTCGGACCCAAGGAGCGTGTCGTGGTGGTTGAGGTTGCCTCGGCCTGGCTGGTGCTCGGGGTCGGCGGGGGTCAGGTGACTCGGCTGCACAAGCTCCCTGCCCCGCCGCCCAACCCGCCAGATGATCAGCATCCTGAGCTGACATCACCCATGCCAGCAGCTGGTCTTGAGTTCGAGGAGGGAGATTCGTTTGCAACGCGCTTTGCGAAGGCACTGAAACATAATGTCGGACTGCGATGAGCGTCACGTCAATCCGAGCCGCACGATCGGCGTTTTCTCTCGCCTTGCTAGCGCTCGTTGGGGGCTGGCTACTGCTCGCGGAACCGGCCGCTGCTCAGGAAGTGACTGGGCTCGTCAGCGAGCCGCTGGAGGACGGCGGACAACGCTGGTCGCTGTCGCTACAAACGCTATTGCTGCTCAGCTCGCTGGCGTTTTTGCCAGCGCTACTGTTGATGATGACCAGCTTTACCCGGATCATCATCGTGCTCAGCCTGCTGCGTACAGCCATGGGAACCCAAGCCACTCCGTCGAATCAGGTGCTATTGGGCTTGGCGCTGTTTTTGACCTTCTTCATCATGGCGCCGGTCCTCGATCGAGTCTACGAGGACGCCTGGGTTCCGCTGCGTGACGATGAGATCAATTTCGGGGAGTTTCTCGAGCAGGCCCAGGGGCCTTTTAGTGAGTTCATGCTGGCGCAGACACGAGAGCCTGATTTGGCAATGTTTGCGCGATTGGCTGATATCGGGCCTATGCAAGGACCGGAAGATGTGCCGCTGCGTATCTTGGTGCCGGCCTTTGTCACCAGCGAGCTGAAGACCGCGTTCCAAATAGGCTTTACGATCTTCATTCCGTTTTTGATCATCGACTTGGTGGTCGCAAGCGTCCTGATGGCCTTGGGCATGATGATGGTGCCGCCCATCACCATTTCGCTTCCGTTCAAGCTGATGTTGTTTGTTCTAGTCGATGGCTGGCAACTGATCATCGGCTCCCTGGCTGAAAGTTTTTACATCTAACTTTTACATCTAACCTGGAGATGCCCACTCATGACACCCGAGGAAGTGATGAACTTGGCCTCTCAAGGGATGCAGATCGCGCTGTTCCTGGCAGGGCCTGTACTACTGGCAGCGCTCGCAACAGGCCTGCTGATCAGCCTGTTTCAGGCCGCAACACAGATCAATGAGATGACCCTGACCTTTATCCCTAAGGTCTTGATGATCTTCTTTGTGCTGATCCTGGCTGGCCCCTGGCTCTTGCAGTTGATCACCACCTTCACGCGCAAACTGTTTACCGACATACCGTTGATGGTATCCTGACGACGATCCGCCCGTGATCGAGGTCACCTTCGATCAGCTACAGACCTGGCTGGCGATGTTTCTCTGGCCGTTTACCCGCATCACGGCCTTTATTGCCGCCTCGCCGCTCTGGGGCCACTCCAGCGTACCGAATCAGGTCAAGGTCGGGCTGGCGGCAATCATCTCGATCGTTATTTCACCCGCGCTGCCGCCCCTGCCCGATGTACCCATCATGTCCTGGGGTGGTTTGGGCATCATGGTGGAGCAGATCATCATCGGTGTCTCGATCGGCATGGTGATGCAATTCACCTTTGGCGCCGTCCAGGCCGCTGGCGCCTTTATTGGGCTAAAGA
>CAZEZH010000049.1:13871-21017 GCA_964516305.1 uncultured Halochromatium sp.
ATGCAATTCACCTTTGGCGCCGTCCAGGCCGCTGGCGCCTTTATTGGGCTAAAGATGGGGCTGGCCTTTGCCAACTTCTTCGACCCAGGGAGCGGTACCAATATCGCGGTACTGTCGCGCATTCTCTTCATCATTGCACTCTTGATGTTCTTGGCCTTGAATGGCCACCTCATCGTGCTTGAGATCCTGGCGACCAGCTTTCAGACCCTACCAATCGGTTTGGGTGGCTTTAACCCAACAGCCTTCGAGATGCTAGCGCGTTACAGCGGTATCGTCTTTACTAGCGGAATGCTTCTAGCCTTGCCGGTGGTTGCGCCACTGGTCATCGTGAGTATTGGCCTTGCCATCCTCAACCGGGCCTCACCGCAACTGACCGTGTTCTCGATCGGATTCCCGACCTCTCTGATCTTTGGGATGGTTCTTTTGATGGTGATGATGGGCCATTACGGTAGCTTCCTCGAGCGGCTGTTCACCCACGCGCTAGGAATGCAACAGCGTCTGTTGGATATGCTTGCGCCGCTTTAAATGCTGCCCATCAGCAGCTTTTGGCAGGGTCGAAAGCGATGTCTTGATCAAGCAAAGCAACGCCCAATACGATCAGCACATCGGGCGATCAGCGCATGAAGTCGAACAACGACATGCCTTGGATATCGACAAAGGCGCGTTGCGCAGCTTGTAACCCAACCTGCCGTAGGCTGTATTCGGTGACAGCCTCACCGTAGTCGAGATCAACGAGATCAGACATGGTCTGATCATAATTCAGCATGCGGTTGCTGTTGACCGTATCCACAAGATCCAGTTCGTTCAGGCGAGCACCTACCGAGGCACGCTGGGTCAGGATATTGTCCAAGCTATTATCTAGCTCACGCATCGTGGTGTTGATGGTGTTGGTGATGTGAGCACGGTTATCGGGCGAGCCCTCCCGGTCCAATTCCAGCACGTCGATGGCATCCTTCAAGGTTTTGAAGAGATCCTGATTCGCAGTTTCGTCATCTGCCGGGCGGATTTGTATCTGATCGCCGACTTCGGGATCGCCTTGAAGGCCGACACTGATTCCGCCGAAGTTCAACACTTCTCCGGATTCATAGTCTTGTGGGCCGAGGAGCACTGTATCGTCGGATGTTCTTAGTGCTGCCACTTGGATCGCATTGGTAAATGCAGCGGTATTGTTATCACTTTCTAGCTCGAAGGTGAAATCTTCGGGAACACCCTCGGCAAAGGTAACAACGAGTTCCGAGCCATCGTTACCCGCACTGTTATCAACAACGCTGACAACCTCGTCCGTAGTTTCCAGTGCGCTGATGAGATCACTGACACTTAAATCGCCAGCTGCGGGATTGAAGTCCGTTAATGCCCCCGACGAGTCCGTCACATCACCATCATTGAGCAAATTACTCGCATCAACGATGCGTTGACCAAACTCAACGGTGAATGCCTCGCCAAAATCTGCGTTACTTGCATCAACCCGGTTTGGCCCGGAGAAGGTGACCGTGCCCTCGTTACGCACAAACCCCGACTGGGTGCCGATTTCGATCGAGCCTGCGCTGGAAGCTTCCTTCTCCGCCCGAGCCACATAACTGGTCCCAGCAGCGACACTCTGGAACAACATCTTTCCGTTGTTGGTCACGGCCATCAGCCGCTCGGAATCGACGCGCTGCTCACGTACCTGTTCATCGCCTTTGTAATCGATGCGAGCAATACCAGGATCATCTGTGTTGCGGACAAACGGTGGGGCTTCGTCCTGATAGCCACCGAACAGATAGTGGTTGTTACCATCAGTCGCGTTGCCCAAGCCGATCATGGTCTCATAGAGGCCACGAAGTTCGGTGGCAATCGACTCACGATCAGAATCGTTAAGGGTTTCACTGGCAGCTTGCACAAGGAGCGTCTTGGCGCTGATGACCAGATTGCTGGAACTGCTTAAGACACTTTCGTTTTGGGATAGCGTGTTTCTGGCGCTGACCCGTGAGTCGGTATTCTGCTGTGTCGCTGTCTGGGCTTGCGAGACCCGGACTGCGCGCGAGGAGGCCTGGGGATCGTCAGCCGGCGTCATCACACGGCGCCCGCTTGCAATCTGCTGTCCTACCTTAAGGAATTCGCTCTGTTGCCGATTCATCGACGACAGGCTCTGCTGGAACATGGTGACGGTGCTGATGCGCATGATGGTAATATCCTAGTGATCAGTTGCGCAGGCCGAGGATGGTATCGAAGACGGTCGAAGCAGTATCGATTACGCGAGCATTGGCGGCGTAGAATTGTTGAAAGCGAATCAGATTGGCCGCTTCCTCATCGAGGTTGACGCCAGACTCGGACTGCTGCAAGGCTTCCAGCTGTTCTGTAATACCTAGACTTGCATCTAGGTTGACCTGGACGATGTTGGCTCGGTTGCCGACATCGGAGACCATCCCGGCATAGGCTTGCGTAAGTGTCGAGCGACCGCCCACAAGTTGTTCTGTCTGCAAGTTTTGCAGGGCCAACGCATTGCGGTTATCGCCAGGTCCAGATGCCGCCTCATTGATTCTTAAGGTTGTATCGGGATCACCCGACTCGGGCAGGCCATCAATCCTGAAGCTGACACCGTCCACGGTGATGACGTCCCCTGCGCTAAGCGTGGCAGCGGTACCGACGGTATCACTGTCTTGGACAACGCCACCATCAACTGCACGCGTCTGACCATTCACCTGGACTGTGTCCGACGTTGGAACAAAGCCACTGAATGTCAAGTTGCCATTGTCTGCCAGTGACAACGTATAGCCTGACTCACTTGCTGCAATGGCCTCTTCAAAGGCCTCACCATCGACAGCAGTGAAAACCTGGGCATCCATGTCGCCACTGCTAGTGACGAAGAGGCCGGCAGCAACCTTGTCCAACTCGCTGATGACAGTCTCCATGCCTCCGGCAGCGCGGCGGACGGGCTGGACCTCGAAGCGATCGCGGTCCACTAGGTTAGTCGTATCATCGAAGGTTAGGACAACCCCGCCAAAGCTCAGAGTCGCATTAGTGCCATCAGCATTGGGATCGGCATAGCTCCATTCGCTCGCCTCGAGCGCTTGTCCGTTATCCTTTCGGACCACTTCGAACCCATTCTCAAGATCGCCAACATCCGTCACACGGACTTGGTAATCCGTCGCCCGCAACTGGGCAAGGTTAGCCTCATCAAAACGAGCAGCCGTGATCTCTGACGTACCACTGTTGCGATCATTGGCGTAGGTGATGGGCTGGCCAATATCGAAGAAGTTCCCACCTTGATCGCCATTGAGGTCGCGCCCTAGGCGATGTTGATCGTTGAAGCCGATCACCATCGAGGCTGCTAACTGGCCAACCTGGTTCTGCGTTTTATCCAGCGTCTCGCTGCGGAAGGTCATGAGCCCGCCAAGGGTGCCACCGGTAATTAGCCCTTCATCGATCGGGATAATGCTCGAGTTAGCGCGCTGACCATCCTGATAAGCAACCACCGTGCGTTGCGGATCGGTCGGCGAGTCGATCGCGTGCAATTTGAAGGTGCTAGTGCCTGTTACCAACTGCTGCCCATTCGGCAGGCTGAGGTTGTATGTCTTACCGTCCTGGATGTTGAGCCGCACGTCCATCCGCTCGTTGATTTGCTGGATCACATAATCGCGCTGATCGAGCAGGCCGTTGGGTTCTTCGCCTCGGCTCGCACGCGCTACGGAGATGTCGCGATTGAGTCCCGCAAGTTGCTCGGTGAGATTGTTGATTTGGACGACTTCATCCCGAACCTGGCCGTTGACACCGTCCTGCATGTCCTGCAGATACCCGTCGAAAGCGCGGAACTGAGAGGTCATGATATCCGCAGTGCCGAGCACTCCCTGGCGCGTCGCCGGGTCGGCAGGACCCGCGGCTAGGTCTTGGATGCTGGAGAAGAAGTTCTGCATCAGGGGCGAGAGTCCGGCCTCGCGGTCAGCCAGCAGGTTGTTGATCTGGCTGACCTCTTTTTGATAAGCCTCTAGGCTCCGGGTGTTGCCAAGGGAGTCGTTGAGCTGGTTCGCAACGAACTGATTGAACTGGCGTTCAATATCAGTCACGCGCACACCACCGGACACCCCATTGTTGGCGAGTTCGGTAATCTCCCTGTTGTAGCCGGGCGTGTAGACGTTGCTGATGTTGTTGCTAGTGGTCTTGAGGGCGTTCTGAGCCGCATTGAGGCCACTGAGCCCGATGGAATAGATGCTCATGTTGTTGTTCCCGACCGCGAAATCTCAGTTGCGTCCAATACCAAAACTATCGGCAGATTCACGCCGATCTTTAGGTGCAGAGGCCGCAATAAATCTACCGGCAGTCAGCGCTGCACCGAATGCACAGTCAGGCAGCCAGCCACCAAGCTGCCAACTGTGATTCAAAAGCCTTCGATCAGGGGGCCAGGGGCGCTCTTGGCTTCGGCGACCACGGGCCCGAAGCGCCCCATGATCTTGATGAGCTTATCGGCATAGGCCGGATCGGTCGCATAACCACCGGCTTGTAGCTCTCTGGCCGCTTGTTCTGCGCTTGGCGCCGCGCCCACCGCGGCATAGCGGGGCTGATTACTGATCAGACGCCCGTAATCGGTGAAGGCGGCTTCGTAGGACTCGTAGACGCGGAAGCTATCCCGGATGCGCGCACGCTGTCCGTCGATGTACTCGTGGGTCGTGATGGCGGTGGTTGGGCCTTGCCAACGGCTGCCGGCCTTGATGCCGAACAGGTTATGGCTGTTCTGCCCATCAGCGGTCACGATCTGATGCCGTCCCCAGCCAGTTTCCAGCGCTGCTTGGGCGAGAATGAGCTCGGCCGGCACCCCGGTGCGCTGGCTCGCAGCCTGTGCTGGCGCGGCGAGCTGGCTCAAAAATATCTGAATATGCTCGGCTTGAGCGCCGGATGGGTCAGCAAGGGTCACCTGGCCTGAGTGAATCGCGGGTGTGCTCCATCCATCTAGCAAGCCCCCAGTGGAGTCTTTCCAAGCATCGAGCAGACCGGCAGACTCTTCGCTCCAGGCATCGACCAAGGCGCCCGAGCTGCTGCCTTGGGCGCGATCGATTAAACGGCCCTCTGACTGCCCACCCCAAGCCGCCAAGAAACTCTCTGCCGAACTCTCACCCACGAGTTTGCCCAGATTACCGGCTGCAAGGAGGCCACCGGATGGAGGGCTATCGGCAGCCACCATCGGGGGGTCTATGTTAGTCATCTGCCCGGTTTTGCGATTCCCCGATCCGGTGTCATCAGCGTTCGACGGTGCTGCTCCCGCTGCGCTGCTCTCTTTCGGCCTGACCGGCGTTTCTAACTGTCGAGGAACGCCACGCGGGATGCCGGCGAGGAGGTCTACGGCCTCCCCGCTAGATGCGTTGGAGCCCTGTGCCTGCTGCCCACCATCGGCTGCCGGGAGCTGATAGCTGGACTCGAGCTGCTCGACCAACTGATCAGCGAGCCCGATGCCGCGCTCGGCCATGGTCTGTGCCCATTGGTGATCGAGCAAGGATTGATAGAACTCGGTCTGCTGACTGTTGGTGAGGTCGCTGGTGGGCACTGTTGCCCGCATGCCTTTGACCAAGGCATGCAGGAACAGGGCCTCGAACTGCTGCGCCGCCGCGCGTAGCGCCTCGGGGTCCTGCTCACGCGCCCCTTGCTTCAGGCGTTGCAGCCCTTGGACATCGAGCGCGAATTGACTAGCAGCGCTATCGGCCTGCATCAGATGATCTGCAGCTCAGCGCGCAGCGAACCGGAGGCCTTAAGCGCCTCGAGGATAGCCATCAGATCTTGGGGGCTGGCGCCAAGAGCGTTGAGCGCGCTCACCACCTCGGTCAGATCCGCGCCACCCACCAGGCGCAGAAAGCTGTCTTGCTCTTCGATGCTGATCTGGGTTTCCGGCACCACCACGGTCTCGCCACCGCTGAAAGGCGGCGGCTGGCTGACCTGGAATTGGGTCTCGATGATGACCGAGAGATTGCCATGCGCTACCGCCGCGCGCCGCAGCGTCACGGCACTGTTCATGACGACTGAGCCGGTACGTGCGTTGAGAACGACTCGGGCCGGCGCCTCGGTTGGCGTCACCTGGATACTTTCCACCCGCGCCATGAAGCCCAGCCGTTGGTCATCGGTAGGCGGGCCGTTCAGCTCGATGACCCGGCCGTTAATGCCCTTGGCCATGACGCAGCCGAATTCTTCGTTGATCGCGTCAACAATTCGCTTGGCGGTGCCGAAATCCGCCTCCTTCAGCACCAGTTCGAGCAAGCCGCCTCTGGCATTGAGATCAACCGGAACGCCCTCCTCCACGATGGCACCACCGGGAATCGTACCCGCGGCGAGCTGGTTGACCTGCACCGCAGCACCACCGGCCTCGGCCCCGGCGCCAGGAACCAGCAGATTGCCCTGGGCAATGGCGTAGATCTCGCCGTCAGCGCCCTTGAGCGGAGTCATCAGCAGGGTGCCGCCGCGAAGGCTGCGCGCGTTAGCGACCGATGAGACATTCACGCTCAGTTCCTGTCCGGGTCGCGAGAATGGCGGCAAATCAGCGGTCACCATCACCGCTGCCAAGTTGCGCAGCTGCATGTTGGTGCCAGGCGGTATGGTGATCCCTAGCTGCTTGAGCATGTTGGTCAGACTCTGCCCAGTGAAGGGCGCCTGCATGGTCTGGTCGCCGGTGCCGTCCAGACCCACCACCAATCCAAAGCCGACCAATGGGTTATCGCGGACACCAGCAAAATCTGCCAGTTCTTGAATGCGTTCGGCTGAGGCCGGCAGCACCACCATCACCGTGATCAACACAGCAAAGGCAAGCCGAACGGGCCATCTTGGAGCCTTGTTCATCGTCGATGTCGAGAAGCTATGGGCTTGCATCATCATGTTCCGCGTCGCTAAAGACATTCTAAGTCAAACAGACGGCTCTCACGCCTTCATCGTTCAGATGGGCGAGATATTCAGGAAGAAACGCTGCAGCCATCCCATGTGCTGCGCCTCGTTGATGTAGCCATCGCCAACATATTCGATGCGAGCGTCGGCAACCGCTGTCGAAGAGACCGTATTCTGGCCGGTAATCCTTAGCGGATCGATCACGCCGGAGAAACGAATGTACTCGACCCCTTGATTGATTGCGATCTGCTTTTCACCGTGTACTCGCAGATTGCCGTTCGGCATCACGTCCACCACTGTCACGGTGAT
>CAZEZH010000050.1:0-20161 GCA_964516305.1 uncultured Halochromatium sp.
AGGTAGATCAAGACGTCGACCATGTTGTCGTACATTCAGAATCCTCGGATCTCATGACAGGCATCGATGCGCCCGGCAGCCGCCGTCTCTAAGCATCGCTAGCCGTGATGACGGCAATACCGTCCGCCTGCGAGGCATGATACATGGCCCTGCAGCTCGAGGAGCAATAACATCGAGGAGACTTCCTGGGCGGAAAGCGCCGTCCGGGCAACCAATTCATCGGCGGCGACCGGGTCCTGTCCCATGGCATCGAGCAGGCGCTGATAGTCGGGATCGAGTCCGTTCACCGGCGCTGGCGCCGCTGATGACGACCTCGAGGGATGCATTGCGCCCCCTGCTTGCCCTGGCTTTTCGCCGGCGGCGGCAGGGCTCGCCGCGGCTGGCGATGCTGGCATTGCCAAGTAGCCCCGGAGTTGCGGCGCCAGCTCTTCGAGCAGCTGATCGACGCTATCGATCAATTTCGCCCCGTCACGGATGAGCTGATGGCAACCTCGTGCCAAGGGGCTGTGAATCGAGCCTGGAATGGCAAACACCTCTCGTCCTTGCTCTGCGGCGTAGCGAGCCGTGATCAATGAGCCGCTGCGCGGGGCAGCTTCTGTGACCAGGGTGCCCAGACTCAAACCGCTGATGGTGCGATTCCGGCGCGGGAAATGGCTGGACTGGGGTCCAACGCCGGGCAGAAATTCGCTGACCAGCACACCCTCCGCGCTGATTCGGCGTGCCAGTTCCCGATGCACAGCCGGGTAGACACGATCCGGCCCAGTCCCCAGCACGGCGATGGTGCGGCCGCTTTCAAGCGCGCCGATATGCGCGGCGGCATCAACACCCAAGGCCATGCCGCTGGTAATGACCAGACCGAGCCCGGCAAGATGCGCGGCAAAGGCGCGCGTGGTTTGTACGCCCCCAGTGGTCGGGTTGCGACTGCCGACGATAGCCAGTTGCGGCTCCTGTAGCAGCGCGAGATCACCACGCACAAAGAGCAGTGGTGGCGCTGAGGCTATTTCCCTGAGGCGCGTCGGGTAGCGCGGATCAGCCAGACTGAGGATGCTAGCCTCCGGCTGCTCTGACCAGCGCAATGCCGCTACGATAGACGCCTGGTCCGGCCTAAGAACGCGCTCGATCATTGGCTCGGACAATCCGAGCGAGCGCAACGCCGAAGTCGGCGCCGAACAGGCGGCCGCCGCACTCCCAAAGGCTGCGAGCAGCTTGGCGATGCGCCGCGGCCCCAGCCCAGGTGCCTGAATCAGCGTGAGCCAGCCGACCAGCTCCGTCTCGTCGACTTCGGTCATGCTGTTAGCGCCCATCGGGTGTCGCAACCGTCTCGCCCACGTGCATTGCCTGATTGGCTCGCATCACCAGGGCGAAACTCACACGGGGAAAGACCCGAAAGACCATCAGGATGCCGGTGCGCGAATTAGGGACGATGTAGCTCTCTGATGGGCGCTCGGTCTTGCGATGCAGCGGCAGCGGTGCGTTGGGATCTGGTCGGTCACGCTCCCAGCCGGTGATCTTCCACTCACCGAGCCAAAACGAGCTGTCCAATGGGCTCTTGTCGCGCCAGTTCCAGGCATTGCGATCGCTGATCACCTGATCGCGGGCCTCGATGCCGCCACGATAGGCACCAAACACCTGACCGACCTCGACACCCTCACGCGAGCCACGATCGAGCACCACCACGTCGTACTGCCCGATCTGTGAGACGCCATCAAGCACCGAGATGATATGACCTTCCAAACCCGGCGGTGCCGGGCGCGGGAAGAAACTGCGAATCGCGGTCTCATCGCGCGCCGGGCGCACCCGATCCCCCATCTGCACCTGCATGGTCGAGCTTGTCACCAAGAGCGTGGCCGGATCCCCTGTCCGCTCCAATTCGGCCTCGGCGACATAGATCGCCTCGTAACCAAGCAGTTCATTGTTTGCTGGGTCACGCAGCGCCGGACCCGGGCGCAGCACCTCAAAACCAGCATCGCTTGCGCTCATGATGCGACGCACAAAGATTCGGTCCCCCGTTCCCGCCATTAGATGTTCGCGCGGAAAGCCGACCACATAGGGCGCGTCGTCGAGTTCACGCGATTCGGTCACCCAAGGTCGCGATAAAAAGGGCGCAATCGTGCCGATCGGGATGGTCGGAATCGCGGCATCCAGCTCGCTGACCCGGACCCGTGGTGAGAGTTTAACCACCCGCATACCGCTCGATGAAGGGCGTATGCGCGGTCCACCGGCGCCACTTGTCTCGAGCAGCAGTCGCTCACCAGGAAAGATTCGATTGGGGTCAGAGACCTCCGGATTACCCTCCCAAACCTCGGGCCAACGCCAAGGATCGCGCAGGAATCGACCGGCGATCCCCCACAGGGTATCGCCCGAGCGAACCCGATAGACCTCAGGGGCGTTCGGCTGCAGCGCAACCTCCGCGGCGACCAACCTCGGCCATGCGATCAAGCAAAGGATGCCGGCAGCGGCGATACAGCCGCTTCGGCCCCAGCGTGATCCGAGCAAGACCATCAAGCTCATCTGACCTCCGAACGGCGCAGCCGGCTGCGCCTCAGCGATTACCTTTGCGCGTTCAGCAAACAGGGCCCTCAGGCGCAGACTGGCAAGCCGGACGGGCCTCTTGCACAATAGGGTATCATCGCAATGTTATCCGGATGTTTTTTTACTAGGCCGAGCCCCACTCAGGGGCCGCCAAGCCTACCCAGAATTATCATGGCTTTACTCGATATTTTGACCTTCCCCGACGCGCGTCTCAGACGCACCGCTGAGCCTGTCACCGAGGTTGATGACAGCACCCGCCAACTGGTCGACGACATGCTCGAAACCATGTACGCCGCACCGGGCATTGGTCTGGCTGCGATCCAGGTTAACGTGCCAAAGCGCGTGATCGTGATCGACATCTCCGATGACCACTCCGAGCCGCTGTGCCTGATCAATCCGGAGTTGCTCGAACGCGAGGGCATCGAAGAGATGGACGAGGGCTGTCTCTCGGTGCCCGGCTTCTTCGAGACCGTCAAGCGGGCTGATCGCGTGCTGGTGCGTGCGCTCAACCGCGACGGCGAAGCCTTCGAGCTTGAGACCGACGGCCTGCTGGCAGTTTGCATTCAGCATGAGATCGACCACCTGGACGGGCGCCTATTCGTCGATCATATCTCTTCGCTGAAGCGCCAACGCATCCGCAAGAAGCTCGAGAAAGAGCAGCGCGCACCGCAAACGAGCGCCACCGCCACCCAACGGAAGGTCATCTGATGGCGACAGCCCGTCGGCGAAGCCCCGCGCCAGAGGCCAAGCCCCTCGCGCCGGTGTGGAGTCACTGATGGCTCGACCGCGCATCGTCTTTGCTGGGACACCAACCTTTGCCGTGCCGGCATTGAGTGCCCTGATTGCTGCCGACTGGCCGGTGGTGGCCGTCTATACTCAGCCAGATCGCCCAGCAGGCCGCGGTCGCAAGACTTCGATCGGCCCGGTGAAACAGGCCGCGCTCGACGCCGGCATCCCGGTATTTCAACCAACAACGCTGAAAAGCCCGGAGGCACTCGATCAGCTGCAAGCGCTGTCTCCGGACCTGATGGTGGTGGCCGCTTATGGGCTCATCCTTCCGGCCGCGGTGCTCGAATGCCCGAGCCTAAGTTGTCTCAACATCCACGCGTCGCTGCTCCCACGTTGGCGCGGTGCGGCACCGATCCAGCGCGCGATCGCAGCGGGTGACGATTACACTGGCATCAGTCTGATGAAGATGGAGCAGGGACTCGACACCGGTCCAGTCTATGCAACGCAGCGCGCACGCATTGGGCCTCGAGAGACCGGCGGCAGCCTGCATGATCGACTCGCGGCGATCGGTGCGAAGCTCTTGCTCGACAGCCTCCCAGCAATCTGTCAGAGGGACTTGCCCCCGGAACCGCAAGACCCGCAGTTGGCGACCTACGCGACTAAGCTTGAGAAGTGCGAGTCATCAATCGACTGGCAAAACTCCGCCATCGAGATCGATCGCCAGATACGCGCGTTCGATCCCTGGCCCGTCGCCCAAACGCGATATGACGACGAGAGCTTACGCATCTGGGAGGCCTGCCCGCTCGAGGCTAGCGCCCCTCCTGAATCAAGCGCGGCGCCACCCGGCACCGTGCTCGGCAGCAACGCCGAGGGCATCGAGGTCGCAACCGGCGACGGGATACTGCGCCTCCAACGCTTGCAAGCTCCAGGTAAGCGCGCGATTAGCGCTGCCGACTTTGCACGTGCACGGCAAGTCGATGGCACGCGCCTTGGCTAGACCAGGGGCGCCGTCCGAGTCCAGTGGTGCAGCAGTTCGCGCGGAGGCAGCTAAGCTGCTGCATGCGGTCCGCGCCGATGGGCGCTCGTTGACCGATGCGCTGGCGAGCAGCAGCCCTCTCACGGACGCGAGGGACCGGGCCTTGCTCAGCGAACTCAGCTTTGGCGCCGTGCGCCTCCTGCCGCGTCTGGAAGCGCTCTCCGATCGCCTGCTTCAACGGCCACTGAAACCCAACGATCGGATCCTCTGCTCACTGCTGATGATCGGCCTCTATCAGCTGATCGCACTGCGCATCCCCGATCATGCCGCGGTCTCAGCAACGGTCGCGGCGACGAGGTTGTTGCAGCGTCCACGGGCGGTCGGGCTGATCAACGCCAACCTGCGGCGTTTCCAACGCGAGCGCACCAAGCTGCTCGCAGAGGTCGAGCGCAACGACACCGCGCGCTGGCTAATGCCGGCCTGGCTGCTGCAACGTCTGCGCGCCGCCTGGCCTGAGCACTGGGAGTCATTAGTCACCGCAAGCAATGACCGCGCGCCCATGTTCTTGCGTGTCAACCGTCAGCGCATCAGCACCGACGCCTATCTCGAACAGCTTGCTGCGGCCAGTATCGAAGCCGAGCGGTTGCCCGATCAGCCGCAAGCCCTGCGACTCGTGCAGCCGGTTGCAACCGACGCCCTGCCCGGCTTCAGCGACGGCCTGGTGTCGGTGCAAGATGCGGGCGCGCAATGGGCTGCACCGCTGCTCGCGCCGCAGCCTGGCGAACGCATCCTCGACGCCTGCGCGGCTCCGGGTGGAAAGACAGCGCATCTCATCGAGCACACCCAGGGTCCGATCGACCTGACCGCGATCGACCACAGCGCTGATCGCTTGGAGACGGCTCAGGCCAGCCTTCGACGCCTAGGACTCCATGCTCGAGTCCTGGTTGGAGATGCCACTCAGCCCGAGCCGGCCTGGGCCGATGCCAGCTATCAGGGCATCCTGCTCGATGCGCCTTGCTCGGCAACCGGGGTGATGCGCAGGCATCCCGACATCAAGCGCCTGCGCTGCGACCAAGACATCGCGCCGTTGGCCCGAGTCCAGGCCAAGATGATGGACGCACTCTGGGACCTGTTAGAACAGGGCGGACGCCTGCTCTACCTGACCTGCTCCGTACTCCCGGAAGAGAACGAGATGCAAGTCACCAAGTTCATCGCCCGCCACAGCAACGCCCGCGAGCTGCCGCTGCCCGCCACGCTAGGCATCGAGCGCGTTTACGGTCGCCAACTGTTGCCGACAGAGGCCGGTCCGGATGGCTTCTACTTCGCACTCTTGCGAAAGCAATGATGCCGGCTCCCCGTTGGCACAGGCTGCCGATCCTTGCTCAGCGGATGCTTAGGCTGGCGTTGACGCTGGCGCTTGTGTTGGGCTTGAGCTTGAGCCAGGCCCTGCTTGCGGCAGAGCGTTTTAGCGTCGTCGATGCGAAGACCCGCCGCGCTGACGGCAGCATCCTACTCGAGGCTGAGATCGATTACGGCTTCAGCGAGCGGACCCTGGAGGCGCTCGAGAACGGCGTCCCGCTCACCATTCTGGTCCATATTCAGGTGCGTGATCAGGACGCCTGGATCTGGGACGAGAGCCTAGTCGACCAACGCCTGCGCTATCGCATCCGCTATAAGCCGCTCTCTGAGCGTTACCTGGTCTCGCGCTTGCCGGGCGAAGAAGATGGTCGTACCTTCGTCACTCGACAGGCCGCCGTTGCCGCCCTCGGCGAACTCGATAATCTCTACCTCGTCAGCGAGCAGCGACTCGACCCAGATCAGACCTACGAGGTACACCTGCGTGCCTCACTCGACATCGAAGAGCTGCCGTTACCGCTGCGTCCAATGGCCTATCTGCGCTCTGGTTGGAAGCAGAGCACCGGCTGGACCAAGTGGCCGCTCACGCCTTGAGCATGCTGAAACGACAGCTACTGCAGCCAGGCGCGATCGCCGTCGGGGTGCTCCTGGTCATCCTGCTGGTGGCCCTGCATCTGATGACGAGCGCGGTGCAGAACTCCGAGGCGCTGAGCCGCATCTTCGTCCCCCTGTTGGTCTTGGTGCTGCTCGGACTGCTAGCCCTGGCGTTGCTGGTTGTCGCCAACTCGGTGCGACTGGTGCGTGCACTGCGCCGTCAGGCTGCGGGCTCCCGACTCGCTGCGCGACTCCTCGCCATGTTCGCGCTGATCTCGCTATTGCCGGTTGGCGTGGTCTATTACTACTCGCTGACCTTTATGATGCGTGGCATCGACAGCTGGTTCGATGTCGAGATCGATACTGCGATGGAAGACGCGCTGACCCTGAATCAGGCCTCACTCGATCTGAATCAGCGCGTGCTGATGAAGTACAGTGCCCAGCTTCTCAATGGCATTCAAGACCGTTCCGCAACGGCGCTGACCCTGACCCTGGGGGCCCTGCGTCGCCAGTCTGGCGCGCTCGAGCTGACGCTGTTCGATCGCAGCGGACAGGTCCTTGCGACGGCTAGCGATGACCCCTTGCAGCTGGTACCGGATCAGCCCGAGCGCGAGGTCATGCAGAGTGTTCGCCGCGGTATTGACTATGTTGGACTAGAGCCTGGGGCCGCCGGCGAGCTGGTGGTGCGGGTGCTGGTGCGCGATCCCGGGGCACGTCCCTTGCTCCTGCAAGCCCTCTTCCCGACCTCGGCGCGTATCACCGAACTCGCAACCCGTCTGGAGAGCGCTTACAACCGCTACACCGAACTCTCTTACCTGCGCCAGTCGCTCAAGTTCAGCTTCTCGATCACCCTCTCGCTGGTGCTGGTGTTTGGGTTCATGGCGGCGCTGCTCATCGCCTTCCGGACAGCCAAGGCGCTGACCGACCCGATTGCCGATATCGCCCACGGCACCCGCGCCATCGCCGACGGCGACTACGAACAGCAACTGCCGCTGCCGCGCCACGACGACGAACTTGCGTTCTTGGTCGCCTCCTTCAACGCCATGACGCGGCGTATCGCTCAGGCACGCGATGAGGCCGAGCAAAGCCAGCAGGCCGTGGAATCGCAGCGGGCTTACCTCGAGACCCTGCTGAGCCGGCTCTCCTCGGGCGTGATCGCCTTTGATGAAGATAACGCGCTGCGCACCAGCAACGCCGCCGCCCGCCAGATCCTGGCCATCGAGCTGGACGACGCAGCGCCGATGCCGCTAGCTACCTTGGCGACGCAGTATTCGCGACTCGCGCATTGGTGCGAGATCGTTGGCCGCAGGATCGGCAGCGGTCGCGACTGGCGCGAGGAGATCACGCTGTTCGGCGCCGATGGCCGTCAGGTGCTGATGTGTCGCGGCAGCCCATTGCCCGTAACGGTCTCCGGCAGCGCCGAAGACGCCCAGCCAAACGCAGATCATGTCGTCGTCTTCGACGACATCACCACGCTGATCCGCGCCCAGCGCGACGCCGCTTGGGGCGAGGTGGCACGTCGGCTCGCGCATGAGATCAAGAACCCGCTAACGCCGATACAGCTTTCGGCCGAACGCCTAAGACACAAGTTGTTGCGCAAGCTGCCGGAGCCCGATGCCAAGGTCGTCGACCGCGCCACACACACCATTGTGCAGCAGGTCGAGGCGATGAAGGCGATGGTCAACGACTTCGCCAGCTATGCACGTACGCCCGAGATGCAACAGGAACCCTTTGCCATCGATGGGCTCGTGAATGAGGTCCTGGAGCTTTATCGCGCAGGACCGGTCAAAATCACCAGGCAGCTCGGGGCGAGAGAGGCGATGATCCGCGGCGACTCAAAACGGCTGCGTCAGGTCATACACAATCTGGTCAAGAATGCCATCGAAGCACTTGAGGAGCGCGACGATCCACGTATCCTGGTGGCCACACGCCTCGTCGAGGACGAGGACATGCCCTCTGTCGAACTACTGGTCGAAGACAACGGCAACGGCATCAACCCAGACCTGATCGGACGATTGTTCGATCCCTATGTCACTTCAAAGGCGAAGGGCACCGGACTTGGACTTTCAATCGTGCAGAAGATAATCGAGGAGCACGGCGGTATCATTCGGGCAGACAATGTTGAATCGGGTGCCCGGTTCACCGCGCGATTGCCTGTCAGTACCGCCTCCGCAACGCCCAGCATGCCGCAAGCAGGAACAACATGAGCGCAAACCACATCCTGGTCGTTGACGACGAGCCGGACATCCGCGAGACCGTTCGGGATATCCTCGAGGACGAAGGCTACGAGGTCGCCGGTGCCGAGAATGGCGAAGCCGCACGGCACGCGCTGCGCGACCGTCGCCCCGACCTGATGCTGCTCGACATCTGGATGCCCGACCTCGACGGCATCACGCTGTTAAAGGAATGGGCCGAGAATCAGGGCCTGCCCTGCCCAGTGATCATGATGTCAGGCCACGGCAACGTTGAGACTGCGGTCGAGGCGACCCGACTCGGAGCCTATGACTTCCTCGAGAAGCCACTCTCGATGGCAAAGCTACTGCTAACCGTCGAGCGCGCGCTCGAGGCCGACAAGCTGGTGCGCGAGAATGTTGGCCTGCGTCGCCGCCCGGCGCTGGTGCTCGAGCCGGCTGGCCGCTCGGCGGCGATGCAGCGACTGCGTGAGCAGGTCAAGCGCATCGCCCAGCACGACACCTGGGTGCTGATCACGGGCGAGGCCGGCACTGGCCGCGAGACCTTCGCGCACTATCTCCACACCCAAAGCGCCCGCAAGGAGCGCCCGTTCATCGACCTCGGGGTCTCGGCGATCGCGCGCGGCAATGCCGCTCGGGAGCTGTTCGGCAGCGAGGAGAATCATCAGGTGCACTACGGCAGTCTGGAACAGGCGGCGGGCGGCACCCTACTCCTCGATGAGGTCGCCGACATGGACCTGGAGGCCCAGGGTCAGCTGCTCGGTGCGTTGGATACGGGGTCGTTCCTCCGCGTCGGCGGCAGCGAGCCCGTGTCCATCGATGTGCGCATCGTTGCCGCGACCCAGCGCGACCTGAAAGAGGAGGTGCGCGCCGGCAACTTTCGCGAAGACCTGTTCTACCATCTAAACGTCGTGCCCCTGCATATCCCGCCTTTACGCGAGCATGCGGAAGACATCCCGGACCTGCTGAACTACTACGTCGATTACTTCGCAACCCATGAGAAGCTGCCCTACCGACGCTTCAGCGTTGGCGCGCAGAACTTCCTGCGCAACTACGGCTGGCCCGGTAATGTGCGCGAGTTGAAGAATCTCGTGCAGCGCGTCCTGATCCTCGGCGCAGGCGACGAGATTACCCAGAACGAGATCGAGACCGCACTCGGCTCCAGCCCGCCCGTGCCCAGTCAACCGCTCGAAGGCCTGGTCTCGTTCGATCAGCCGCTGCGCCAGGCACGTGAGCAGTTCGAGAAGGCCTACCTTGAATATCAGCTAGGCAAGCATGCCGGCAACGTCAGCAAGATGGCGAAGGAGGCCGGCATGGAGCGCACCCATCTCTACCGCAAGCTGCGCTCGCTCGGCATCGAGATCAAGGAGCGGCGATGAGCCAAGTCGCTCCAAACAGTGCCGATCGTTTTCCGCGAGCGGCCAACCTTGATCGGGCATCGCTCGCCCAGAAGATGAAGCGCGTATTGCACGCTAACCCGTCACTATGAAGATCATCATCCTCGGCGCTGGCCAGGTGGGCACCTCGGTGGCGGCCAACCTGGTCAACGAGGCGAACGACATCACCGTCGTCGACACCAGCGCACAACGCCTGCGCGAATTGGCCGATCGCTTCGATCTGCGCACGCTACAAGGCCATGGCGCCCAGCCGGACGTGCTGTTACGCGCGGGCGGCGAGGATGCCGAGATGATCATCGCGGTGACCAACAGCGACGAGACCAACATGGTCGCCTGCCAGGTCGCTTACACACTGTTCCATACGCCGACCAAGATCGCCCGGGTACGCGCTCAGGGGTTCCTGGATCAGCATCAAGCGTTGTTCGGTGGCAACGCCTTCAATATTGACGTCACGATCAGCCCAGAGCAGCTGGTGACCGACTACATCCTGCGACTGATCCAAACCCCTGGGGCACTCCAAGTCACTGATTTCGCAAATGGCCGGGTGCTACTAGTCGCAGTGCGCGCCTATTACGGCGGTCCGTTGGTTGGGCATGAGTTGCGCGCGCTCTACGACCACATGCCACATATCGATGCGCGGGTCGCAGCCATTTACCGCCAGGATCGGGCGATTCAGCCCGAGGGCGACACCGTCATCGAGGCCGATGACGAGGTCTTCTTCGTCGCCGCGCCTAAGCATATTCGCTCGGTGATGGGCGAGCTGCGGCGACTCGATAAGCCCTATAAGCGGCTGATCTTCGCCGGTGGCGGCAACATTGGCACCCGCCTCGCTCGAGTCACCGAGAGGGACTATCGGGTCAAGGTGATCGAGAGCAATCTCGAGCGCTGCAAGCAGATCGCCGAGTCGCTCGAGCGCACCATCGTGTTGCATGGCGATGCTGCAGATGAGGAGCTTTTACTGGAAGAAAACATTGAGGACACCGATGTCTTCTGCGCGGTCACTGATGACGACGAGGCCAACATCCTCTCGGCCATGCTCGCCAAACGCCTCGGCGCGCGCAAGGCGATGGCATTGATCAACCGCGCCGCCTATGTGGATCTGGTGCAGAGTGGCCCGATCGACGTCGCCATCTCACCACAACAGGCGACCATCGGCACCCTGCTCAAACATGTGCGCCGCGGCGATGTGGTGATGGTGCATTCGCTGCGCCGAGGTGCTGCCGAGGCCATCGAGGCCATCGCCCATGGTGACAAGAGTTCATCAAAGGTGGTCGGGCGGGCGATCGAGGCGGTCAATCTACCCAAGGGCGCTAGCATCGGCGCCATCGTCCGTGGTGATCGAGTGTTGATTGCCCATCACGACACCGTGATCGAATCCGAGGACCATGTGATCCTCTTCCTGCAGGACCGCTTGCGGGTGCCCGAGGTCGAAAAGTTGTTCCAGGTCGGCGTCACCTTTTTCTAGCAGCACGCACAGAGCGCTCCATGCTCGAACCGCACTGCCGTTGATTCACGGTTCTAGGAGGCGATCCCCGCATGCACTGGCGAGCCATCGTTCGCTTGTTCGGTATTCTGCTGCTGCTTTACAGTGTCAGTTTCCTACCGTCCATCCTGGTTTCCCTCTGGTACGCCGACCAACAGTGGCCGGCGTTTGTACTGTCGTTGTTGCTAACCGCTGGGGCAGGCCTCGTCCTCTGGCTGCCGAACCTACGCGAGCGCGAGCAACTCTCAGTGCGCGATGGTTTTCTGATCGTCACCCTCTTCTGGGCGGTGCTCGGCATGCTTGGCGCCTTGCCGTTCATGATCGGCCTGGATTGGGACATCACCGATGCGGTGTTCGAATCCATCTCCGGGTTCACGACCACCGGGGCCACGGTCATCGAGCAGATCGACGTGCTGCCGATGTCGATCCTCTACCATCGCCAGCAGATTCAATGGCTCGGCGGCATGGGCGTGATCGTGCTTGCGGTGGCAATTCTGCCGCTGCTCGGTGTCGGCGGCATGCAGCTCTATCGGGCCGAGACCTCCGGCGTCGCCAAGCACGAGAAGCCGACCCCCCGCATCGCCGAGACCGCGCGCGTGCTATGGACCCTCTACTTCGCCCTCACCGCGGCCTGCGCACTGAGCTACTGGCTGGCCGGGATGAGCAGCTTTGATGCCGTCGGCCATGCCTTCACCACGGTGGCGACCGGCGGCTTTTCGACCCATGATGCGAGCCTCGCCTATTTCGACAGCGTCACCATCGAGCTGATCGCGATCGTCTTCATGGTCGCCGGCGGAGTCAACTTTGCCGTCCACTTCCTGGCTTGGCACAAACGCGATCTCGGTGCCTATCTGAGAGACACCGAGGTCTTGGCCTACCTCCTGATCTTCCTCGGTGGTGCACTGCTGATCAGCATCAGTCTGTTCATGACCACGGCCTATGCGACGCTCTGGGAGGCATTGCGCTATGGCGCCTTTCAGGTCGCCTCAATCCTCACCAGCACCGGCTTCGGCACCGCCACCTTCGGCCTCTGGCCGCTGCATATCCCGCTGCTCTTGGTGGTGCTGTCCTTCACCGGTGGCTGCGGTGGCTCGACCGCCGGCGGCATCAAGGTGTTGCGTGTGCTGATCCTGGCCAAGCTCGGCATTCGCCAGCTCAAACAGCTGGCCCATCCGCATGCGCTGATCAACGTCAAGGTCGGCAATCGCCCAATCATGGAAGACGTTCTGTTTTCGATCTGGGGCTTCTATGTGCTCTATGTGGCGGTCTGCCTGGCGCTGACCATCGCCATGATGGCCGCCGGGCTGGACCTGGAATCGGCCTTCGGCGCCGTGGTCGCAACGGTTAATCTGCTCGGCCCTGGACTCGGCGAGGTGGCCTCCTCGTTCGCAAGTGTCGACGCGGTCGTTAAATGGCTTGGCGTATTCGGTATGCTTGCAGGACGGCTGGAGATCTTCACCCTCCTGATCCTGTTTCTTCCGGCTTACTGGCGCCATTGAGACTGGCCTTCTCGGCGGTGACTTGGGGATGACCTTGCCTAGACCCGATCGCTCATGCTGAAACGTCTACTCACGGTGCAGAAGGTACTCGGGCTGCTGCTGGTCCTATTCAGCTTGTCCATGCTACCGCCAGCGATCGTCGCGCTGATCTACCGTGACGGCGCCTTACTGCCCTTCCTCTATGCCTTCGCGCTGATCCTCGGCATTGGCGTGCTGAACTGGCTGATCGCAATCCACGCCAGTCACGAGCTGCGGGTGAGGGATGGATTCTTGGTGGTGGTGGTGTTCTGGGTGGTGCTCGGACTCTCAGGCGCGATCCCGTTCTGGCTCTCGCCGGAGCCCGACCTGTCGCTCACCAACTCGGTATTCGAGTCGATCTCCGGGCTGACGACAACGGGAGCGACAGTGATCTTGGGCATCGATGACCTGCCTCACTCGATGCTCTGGTATCGCCAACAGCTGCAATGGCTCGGCGGCATGGGGATCATCGTTCTCGCCGTCGCAGTGCTGCCGATGCTGGGAATCGGCGGCATGCAGCTGTACCGGGCCGAGATGCCTGGGCCGATGAAGGAGACCAAGCTCACGCCCCGCATCACCGAAACGGCGAAGGCACTCTGGTACATCTACCTGGGGCTCACGATCGCCTGCGCGCTTGCCTACTGGATGGCCGGCATGGACGGTTTCGACGCCATCGGCCACGCCTTCTCGACCGTGGCGATCGGCGGCTTCTCGACCCATGACGAAAGCATGGGCTATTTCGATAACACCTTGATCGAGATGATCGCGGTGGTCTTCATGCTGCTCGCTGGGATGAACTTCGCGCTGCACTTCGTCGCCCTTCGGCGCCGCTCGTTGCTCGCCTACGGCCACGACAGCGAGCTGCGGTTCTATCTGTTCTTGATGATCGTGGTGACTACCATCGTCACCGTTGCACTGTTCTATACCAACACCTACATCGACTGGGAAGACTCCTTCACCCATGCCCTGTTTCAGACCGTGTCGATCGGCACCACGACCGGTTTCACCACCGATGCCTTCTACTATTGGCCGCCGTTCATCGAGATCCTGCTGATCTTTCTTGCCTTCGTCGGCGGCTGCGCCGGCTCCACCGGTGGCGGCATCAAGGTTATTCGGTTCCTGTTGCTGATCAAGCAGGGGCTGCGCGAGATCGGTCGCCTGATCCATCCGAACGCGCAGATGCCGGTGCGGGTCGGCGGCAAGGTCATCAACCATCGGGTAGTGGATGCCGTCTGGGGGTTCTTTTCGCTCTATGTCGCGACCTTCACAATCATGTACCTTGCATTGGCTGCGACCGGGCTCGATCTGCTAACCGCGTTTTCCGCCGTGGCCGCCTGCATGAATAACCTAGGCCCCGGGCTCGGCACCGTTGGCGCCCACTATAACGATATGCACGACACCGGGATCTGGATACTCTGTGTAGCGATGCTGCTCGGTCGCCTGGAGATCTTTACCCTGCTCGTGCTCTTCAGCCCAGCCTTCTGGCGCCGCTGAGGCTAACCACTGAAACAGCGACTTAGCGAGAATGCGAAGGTCGCCGACCAGGTGAAGCAGGGATTGGTTGTAGTGGCTTAATGTCTCCGCGCTTATCTGCGTCATCTGCGGTTTATAGGTTCAACGGCCGTTTCGAGGATAACGACTTGGATGAGGCTGGATCGAGGCCCAACCTTTGATCCATCCACAGACTCCCGCTATGACCAACAGGGAACCAACCTATGAGCATCATCGATAACCTCGAGGCGATGCGCGCAAGGGGCCAAGATTCGGCCCTATTGCGCTATAGCCTCGGCAACGAATATCTGAAGCAAGAACAGCTCGATCAGGCGATCGACCATCTCGCAGAAGCAGTCCATCAAGACCCGGATTATTCGGCAGCTTGGAAGCTGTACGGCAAGGCCCTCGCCCAGGCCAGCCGCCATACCGAGGCACTCGAGGCACTGAACCGCGGCATCAAGGTCGCCGAGACAAAAGGCGATGCTCAAGCAGCGAAGGAGATGCAGGTCTTCCTCAAGCGCGCCCAGAAAGCCCTTGATCTTGCAAACCACAGATGACGTAGGGATTAGCCATCGTGGCTTAATGTCTCTGCGCTTATCTGCGTCATCTGCGGTTGAAATCGGGCGAGGCGGCGTGGTATCGCCGGCGCTAAGGCTGTTGAGAACAGATCTGGGCGGGCTGCAAGCGCTAGAAAACGGCACGGGATGAGCCCGCTCTAGCCTTCGGAACCAGAAGTCATAGCCGGAGTTGGAGTTGGAGCCGGCTCAGTGACCCTGGCTTCGAAACCGCCTTCCGCAACTCGAACCCGAATGCGGGTGCCCGGTGGCACCTGTTGCGGGCGATGCACCAAACCTCCCTCGACATCGGTGACGATCGCGTAGCCGCGCGCCAAGGTTGCCAACGGACTGCGCGCCTGCAGCCCGCCAGCCAGTGCCGCGAGGCGCTCGCGGCGCTTTTCGACGGCACGCCTGCCAGCCTGCGCGAGCCGCTCGGAGACGTGAGCGACTCGCTCGACATCCAAGCGCAGGCGCTGGCCTGGCGAGACCCGCCGCAGACGCTGCCGCAACCGCTCTAGTTGCGCTCCCGCCTCGCCGACACCCGAATCCAGCGCCTGCTCGAGCCGCCTTTGGAGGTCGTCGACGCGCTGCAACTGCTGTTCCAAGCGCGCTCGCGGATGCAGCAGCTGCTGTTGGCGTGCGAGTGCCGTCAAGCGTTGTCTTGCGTTCACCAACGCCCGCCGCGACGCCACCCCCAGGCGTGCCTCGAGCCCGCGCAGATGCCGTCGCGCCTGCTCGGCATCAGGGGCCACCAACTCGGCTGCTGCTGAAGGGGTCGCGCCGCGACGATCGGCCACAAGATCGGCGATGCTCAGATCGATCTCATGGCCGATGCCGGTCACGATCGGCAGCTCGGAGGCGCGGATCGCTCGCGCCAGCGCCTCGTCGTTGAAGGCCATCAGATCCTCAAGCGAGCCACCGCCACGCGCCAGGACCAGCAGATCACAATCGCCGCGACGGTTGGCCAGCTCAATCGCCGCGATCAAAGCCTTCACGGCCGCCGCGCCCTGCACCGCGCTCGGATAGACCAGCACCGGCAGGAGCGGGAAACGGCGCC
Organism: uncultured Halochromatium sp.; assembly: GCA_964516305.1. Classification (GTDB taxonomy): domain Bacteria; phylum Pseudomonadota; class Gammaproteobacteria; order Chromatiales; family Chromatiaceae; genus Lamprobacter. The sequence continues at coordinate 15,885 of CAZEZH010000050.1, forward strand.
CGAGCACCCTGAGCAGGTCATGCAGCGCCGCGCCACTGGCTGATGTGATAAGGCCCAACTGACGCGGATAGGCAGGCAGCGGACGCTTGTACTCCTCGGCGAACAACCCTTCGGCGGCGAGGCGCTGTTTAAGCTGCTCGAGCGCTAGACGCAGCGCGCCATCGCCGGCGGGTTCCATCTGCTCGACGATGAGCTGAAAATCACCCCGCGGCTCATAAAGCCCAACCCGTGCCCGAACGAGCAACTGTTGGCCATTGGCGGGCTGGAAGCCGAGCAGCCGGCGCTTGCTGCGGAACATCGCGCAGCGCACCTGCGAGGCACCGTCCTTGAGGCTGAAGTAGAGATGCCCAGAGGCGGGCTGGGACAGGTTAGACAGCTCACCCTGCACCCAGAGCAGCGGGAAGCTGCCATCGAGCACGGCGCGCACCTCGGCGTTGAGGCGCGAGACACTATAGATATCGCGCGAGAAATCGATGATCGGAACGGATTTGCGCGCTGTCATTGCCTAGACTCGGTTGAATTCCTATGATAGAGGGTTAACTTTTCGGAATCCATCGCCCCCCGGACTCCGCTCACGCCAATCTGTACGAGGTTCCACCATGCGCCTGCTCGAGGAAGCCCTTACCTTCGACGACGTGCTGCTCGTCCCAGCGCATTCCTCGGTGACCCCGAATGCGGTGGATCTCAGCACCCTGTTGACGCGCGAGATCGCGCTCAAGATTCCATTGGTCTCTGCGGCTATGGACACGGTGACCGAATCGCGCCTGGCGATCGCGATGGCCCTTGAGGGCGGTATCGGCATCGTACACAAGAACATGTCGGTTGAGCGTCAGGCGCGCGAGGTCCTGGCGGTGAAGAAGTACGAAAGTGGCATCATCCGCGATCCCATCACGATCGGTCCCGAGATCAGCATCGGCGAGGTGCTGGCGTTGACGCGGGCCCACAATATCTCGGGCGTGCCAGTGACCGAGGGCAGACGACTGGCCGGGATCGTCACCGGCCGTGATCTGCGCTTCGAGCGGCGCATGGACGCCCCGGTCTCGGCCATCATGACCCCGCGCGAGCGCCTGGTCACGGTTAAAGAGGGCGCGAGCCGCGACGAGGTGGTCGCTTTGCTGCATCAGCATCGCATCGAGAAGCTGTTGGTAGTCAACGACGCCTTCGAGCTGCGCGGACTGATCACCGTGAAAGATATCCAGAAGGCGACGGACTTCCCGAAGGCTTCGCGCGATGCGCATGAGCGCCTGCGCGTCGGCGCCGCGGTCGCGGTCGGACAGGGCACCGATGAACGGGTAACGGCCCTGGTTGAGGCTGGCGTCGACGTACTGGTGGTGGACACGGCGCATGGCCACTCGCAGGGCGTTCTGGACCGGATCAGCTGGATCAAACACCACTTTCCCGAGGTTCAGGTCATTGGCGGCAATATCGCTACAGCCGACGCTGCGACGGCACTGGTCGAGGCGGGCGCCGACGCGGTCAAGGTCGGCATCGGCCCCGGCTCGATCTGCACGACGCGCATCGTTGCCGGTGTTGGGGTGCCACAGATCACCGCGGTGAGCAACGTGACGAGCGCGCTCGAGGGCACCGGAGTGCCGCTCATCGCCGATGGCGGGCTGCGCTTCTCAGGCGATGTCGCCAAGGTGATCGCCGCTGGCGCGCATAGCGTCATGGTTGGTGGCCTCTTCGCTGGCACGGACGAAGCCCCTGGCGAAGTCGAGATCTACCAGGGCCGCTCCTACAAGTCCTATCGCGGCATGGGCTCGCTCGGTGCCATGGGCCAGAAGGACGGCTCCAGTGACCGCTACTTCCAAGAGCAGACCGACAAGGAGAAGCTGGTCCCGGAGGGCATCGAAGGCCGCGTGCCTTACAAAGGCACCGTGCTCAATGTCACCACGCAGCTGATGGGAGGGCTGGCCTCGAGCATGGGATATACCGGCTGCCAGACGATCGAAGAGATGCGGACCAAGCCGATGTTCGTGCGCGTCAGCGCAGCGGGCATGCGTGAATCTCATGTGCACGATGTGCAGATCACCAAGGAAGCGCCGAACTATCGCATCGATAACTGAAGCCGGCCATTGCACGCGCATTCGGCCGCCCGCTCCGGTGAGCCACTCGAGACCCCCATGTCCAACATCCACGCCGACCGCCTTCTGATCCTCGATTTCGGCTCCCAGTACACGCAGCTGATCGCGCGTCGGGTGCGCGAGGCCGGGGTCTACTGTGAGCTGCACCCTTGGGATATGCCGCCGGAGGCGATACGCGCCTTCGCACCCGCCGGGGTCATTCTCTCCGGTGGTCCCCAATCCGCGCACGCACAGGAAACGCCACGGGCAGCGGACCTGATCTTCGAACTCGGCGTGCCAGTCCTCGGGATCTGTTACGGCATGCAGACCATGGCCGCCCAGCTCGGAGGTCAGGTCTCCCCCGCGCAGCAGCGCGAGTATGGCTATGCCCAAGTGCGGGCACGCGGCCATTCACAACTGTTGCGCGATATCGAAGATCACACCAGCCCCGAAGGCTACGGACTGCTGGATGTGTGGATGAGCCACGGCGATCGAGTCGAGCGCCTGCCGGAGGGCTTCTCGGTGATCGCCGAGACGGCGAATGCGCCGCTGGCGGGCATTGCCGATGAGACGCGTCGCTTCTACGGCGTTCAATTCCACCCTGAGGTCACCCATACCCGCCAGGGCCAACGCATCCTGGAGCGTTTCTGCCACGAGATCTGCACCTGTGGCCAGCTCTGGACGCCGTCCAACATCATTGAAGATGCAATCAGCGCGGTGCAAGCCCAGACCGGGGACGACGAGGTGCTGCTCGGACTCTCTGGCGGCGTTGACTCATCGGTCGTGGCGGCCCTACTACATCGCGCCATTGGTGATCGCCTGATCTGCGTGTTCGTCGACAATGGGCTTCTGCGCCATGGCGAGGCTGACCAAGTGATGGCGACCTTTGCCCGTCACATGGGTGTGCGCGTGCTGCGGGTCGATGCCGAGGGACAATTCTTAGATCGCCTTCGCGGCATCAGCGATCCCGAAGAGAAACGCAAGCGCATTGGCAACACCTTTATCGATGTCTTCGAGACCGAGGCCGCCAAGCTTCCAGGCGTCAACTGGCTGGCGCAGGGGACGATCTACCCCGATGTGATCGAGTCCGCCGGCGCCAAGACCGGCAAGGCCAAAGTCATTAAGTCGCATCACAATGTTGGCGGGCTGCCGGAGCGGATGCGCCTCGGGCTGGTCGAGCCGCTGCGCGAGCTGTTTAAGGACGAGGTCCGGCGCATTGGCGTCGAGCTCGGACTGCCCGCTGAGATGGTCTACCGCCATCCCTTCCCGGGCCCCGGACTCGGCGTGCGCATCCTGGGCGAGGTGAAGAAGGATTACGCCGACACGCTGCGGCTCGCGGACCACATCTTCATCGAAGAGTTGCGCCGCGCCGAACTCTACGATCGGGTCTCACAGGCCTTTGCTGTCTTCCTGCCGGTGCGCTCGGTCGGTGTCGTTGGTGACAATCGTTGCTATGAGCATGTGATCGCCCTGCGAGCCGTCGAGACGCTGGACTTCATGACCGCACGCTGGGCGCATCTACCCTATGGGTTCTTAGATCGGGTCAGCACCCGCATCGTGAATGAGGTGCACGGGGTATCGCGCGTGGTCTATGACATTACCGGCAAGCCTCCGGGCACGATCGAGTGGGAGTAAGCAGGGTGACCTGCTCACCGACGACGACCAGGAGATCCATTGCATCTTCCGCGGTGCTGATCAGCCATGAACCTTTGCTCTGCAGCCCCAGTCATCGACCCTGTTGAGCCACAGGATCATCATCGCTGGATGCGATGCGCGCTTGCGCTTGCCGAACGCGCCGCTGACGAGGATGAGGTGCCGGTTGGCGCGCTGGTGGTGCACGACGGCAAGATCATCGGCGAGGGCTGGAACCAGCCCATCGCGAGCCACGACCCAACCGCCCATGCCGAGATCCAGGCCCTTCGGGCTGCAGCCCAACGGGTCGAAAACTATCGACTGCCAGGAGCGGATCTCTATGTCACTCTGGAGCCCTGCCCGATGTGCGCGGCCGCGATCGTCCACGCCCGCATCCGGCGCGTCATCTATGGCGCGAATGACCCCAAGGGAGGCGCTTGCGGCTCGGTCTTCGATCTACTGCCATCTGACGCCCGCTTCAACCATCACACCCTCTGCACCGGCGCAGTCCTCGCCGATGACTGTGGCGAGTTGCTACGCGCCTTCTTCCGCGCTCGGCGTCAGCAGCCATCCTAATCTCGG
>CAZEZH010000051.1:0-3971 GCA_964516305.1 uncultured Halochromatium sp.
CCAATCCGCTGCGCCTTTATCGCTGAAGAGCACACATTGAACACCCGCTCCCCGACAGCGCTCACCCCCAAGTAAGCTCGATCCAGCTGAGAAGCTCATCGCCAGGCTGTACGGGCAAGGCGGTCGTTATCGCTCTTCCGGCCAAAAGGCCTCATCCATGATCTCTGTGAAGGCAAAGGGACAGGTCCGCGGGAAGGTGGATTCAGGCAGTCCGGTTTCACGCTCGGCCTCTATCAGCGCCAGACGATAGGCCTGGACCATCGCCTCATCGAGCTTCGATTTGAGGCTGGGATTATCCGCCAGGTGGCTTTCCAGGCGGATGCGCTGCTCCTTGATCGACAGGCGCCAGGAATTGCCGCGCAGGCCAGGCTGAAAACGCCATTTTAGGAGGTGAAGCAGCACAATGACTAAGCGATTGACGAGCTCGCGTTTTTCGCTTCGCCCCATGCTCTCGATCTCCTCGATGATATGGGCCAGGTCGGCATCGGCGAGCTGACCAGTGCGCAATAACGCCGCCTGCTCGTTTGCCCAGGCATGAAAATCGTTGTCATACAGACTCGACATCAAAGCCTCCGTCGCCGAAGACCGCACCGAGATCGATCTCGCCAGCGTCAAAGGGTGGGATGCGGACCCGCTCCGGCATGGCGCCCTCAGGATAATCCGCCGAGAAGATGACCTTATAGCGCCCATCGTCGAGTGCGTAGGCGATCAACGAGCGGTCCTCAGGTGAGATGATCCAGTAGTAGGGGACTTCGACGCGCTGCAGCAGGATGAGGTGATGAACGAGGTCTTTGCGCTCATGGCCGGGCGAGAGGATCTCGCAGACCCAGTCTGGCACGACGGCTACTACACCGGCAGGTGGCGTCGGTAGCCGCTCCCGTCGCCACCCCGCGAGATCATGGCTGGGGCATTGATGCTCGTTGTAGCGGACGCTGACTTCGGTCAGGATCCACCAGCCACTCCGATTGCCGCCGGTCGACTGCTGGGCTTGAACCTGGAAATTCAGTCCAGACTGCGCAAGCCCGTGGTGGAACCGCGCCATCGGGCGCTGAACGATATCACCATCGATCAGCTCGAGGCGCTCGTCCTCTGCCCAGGCTTGGATAAGATCATCGATCGTTTGCCGGCGGATTGCTTCCATCATCGATCCCCAATGGATTGCACAAGGTCAACGCAGAACAGGGCTACAGGGTCCAGGGCGACCGCCTCGCGCTGCACCAGCTCCCAACCGCTGTACAGCAGCACGATGGGATGCAGCTCGGCCTCGCCAAGTTGCGCACCAATGCGCGCATCCCCTGCGTAACGTCGTAGTTGAGCACGCCCCTCCTCGAGCAGTTGCTCGCGTTTCGCCGGGCTGTCTTCGGAACGGCTCAGATACTTGAGCTCGATCAGATAGGCATGGCGCATATCCGGGTAGCGGAAGTAGAAGGGTGCCAGATACAGATCGACGAAGCCGCCGGCCTGCTCGGCCTCGGAGAACACCCGGAAATAGGGCGAGAGATTCAGCCAGGCGAGCAAAAAGCCTTGGATCATCTTCTCGCCTTGCAAGAAGTCGCGCACGCTGGCCTGACGGGCAATCTCTTCGGCCAGATAGTCGAAGAAACCTTCCCAGTCGCCGCGGTAGGCCATGTGGCGCAGTTTCTCGGCCACTGCGTAGGTGCTAGGACGAAAGATACCAACCTCGTCATAGGCTGTGCGCAGGTAGCCGTACATCAGTTGGCGCACGGTGCGGTTGGGAATCTTCAACAGCGGTGTGCCTTCGCGCTCACCGGCAAAGCTGAGCAGGCCCAGGTAGTAGACCAGGGAGACGAAATTGTCCTGCCGCAGCAGCCCCTCGGCGGGGAAGCTGGTTTGGATCGAGGCGACCTCCTCGCCGGTTTCGATGATGGCACGCAGCCGCGAGAAGTTGCCGTTGAGACGCTCCTTTCGATGTCCGCTGCCGTCCGTCGCCGGTGTTGCCGGTGTCGTCTGGCGCTCGGGACGCTGGCTTTCGGCAAGCTGGTGATCGGCGACTGGTTGCTCGGCAAGCTGGCGGTCGACGAGTTGGCGATCGGCCAGCTGTCGATCGATCTGCACCAGATGGCGCAGCTTGCCGTAGTCGATACGCACATTGTGGTCGATCAGATCGTCCGGTGGCTGGTCGAGATCGACCAGGGATTGCAGGTAGTACAGCGCCATGTCGCTGTTGACGATCGGCTCGCGGCGGGCCTTGTGGAAGTGGTAGTGGTTATACCACTCGTCGATGATGGCGCGATGGGCGCTGAAGTCCTGGCCAAAATCCGCAAACAGCCGCTCGAGCTCGTCATGGGTGAAGCCGAGCAGCGCGTTGAAGCGCGGATCGAGACTGATATTGCGCCCGATGTTGAATCCACTGGTGACATCATCCAGCGTGATCGGAGAGACGCCGGTGATGAACAGTCGCGCCAGCCCGCTGCCGGTGCGCCCGACGGCCTCTTTCAGCAGTGCGAAGAAGTCGCGAAAGAAGCCGCTACTGTGGGTCAGCTCCCGATAGGCATCGCGCCCGGCGTTGACCAGGATATTGTTGGCGAAGTTGTCGTATTCGTCGATGAAGAGATAGAGCGAGAGATCGCAGCCGAGCAGACCGTCGATCAGCCGCTCAAGGCGGCGGTTTAAGGTTGTCTCCGCCAATACCCGTTCGGGCAGCCCTTCGGGCAGGCGTGCACGATTGCGCTCAAGCACGCCGCTCAGAATGATGCGGGTATGGGCCTCAAATGACTCGCGCACCTCGGCGGGACTCGAGCTGACGGCCGAGAAATCGAAGCGCAGGCACAGATACTGCCCCTGCTCCAGGGTCGGCTGCCGATGAATCCAGGTATCAGCGAACAGCTCATCGAAGCGCTCGACCCAGCCAGCATCGTAGTAGCACTCCATCACCGATTGCAGCAGGCTCTTGCCGAAGCGACGCGGGCGCAGTAGGAATAGAAAACGTCCGGCCTGCTCGAGCAGCGGCAGGTAGTGGGTCTTATCGATATAGTATTCATGCCCCTCGCGCAGCTTGATGAAATCCGCCACGCCGTAGGGGATACGCCAGGGTCGTTCAGCGGTGCTGCTCATGCTCCCCGTACTCAAAATCGATGCTTAGAAACTGCCCATGAACTTCTTGCCGATTTGAGCACCACTGTAGGGCGATCATCGGGAATTAGAAAATGGACGGCGACTTAGTGACCATCACCACCAGCGCGGGCCAGCGTCGGCAGATCATCACCTAGCCCAAGCGCTTGGCGGATGAACAGCGGCTTGATCCCGGGCAGATGCTCAGCGGCCGCTAGGCCGAGATTCCGGGCGCCGACCAGGGCTGGATTGCGATTGCCAAAGACACGCTTGAACAGGTCCATCGCCATCAGCATGGCCGCATTCTCACCCCGACGCGCACGCTCGTAACGACGCAGGATGTGCAGACTGCCGAGTGCGCGGTGCTTAGCGCGGCCATGGTCGATGGCATCGACCAGCGCGGCGACATCGAGGAAGCCGAGGTTCACGCCCTGACCGGCGAGCGGATGAATCCCATGCGCGGCATCGCCGACCAGCGCCGCGTGCGGACGTACATACTCACGCGCATGCTGACGACTGAGCGGGAAGGCGGCACGCGGGCCGGTGCTCAGGATCGGGCCGAGGCGTTTGTCGAAGGCGAGTTCGAGCTCGGCGATAAAACCGGCGTCGTCGAGCGCCAGCAGCTGCTCGGCGCGGGCCTCGTCGGCCGACCAGACGATCGAGCAGCGCCCATCGGCGAGCGGCAGGAAGGCCAGCGGACCGGTGGGCAGGAAACGCTGCCAGGCGGTCTCGCGATGCCAATGTGCGACCTCGACATTGGCGACGATGGCGCGTTGGGCATAATCGGCGGTCTCGAGACCGATGCCCAGTGCCTCGCGCACGAAGGAGGCGCGGCCATCGGCGCCGACGACTAGCTCGGCGGAGAGGCGGCGCTGATCCGCCAGCAGCAACTGGGCCTG
>CAZEZH010000051.1:4071-19953 GCA_964516305.1 uncultured Halochromatium sp.
GCTCGTGCTCGCCGTTGATCTCAAGCGCAGCCAGGGCCGCCGGCGAGAGCAGCTGGACCCGCTCGGGATCGGCTGCAGCGTCCGCCTCGAGCCGCTCCCAGAGCGCCAGCCGGGTGACCCGATTCTCGACGATATGGCCAAGGTCTGGCTCCCCCAGATCGGCCGAGTCGAAATGGATCTCGGCGCGGCCGACCGCGTCCCAGACCTGCATCTCGCGGTAGGGGCTGACGCCAAGCTCAACCATTCGTGGCCAGGCACCGAGGCGCTCCAACAGCCGCTGACTGGCGCGACTCAGCGCCGAGACGCGCAGATCGACCTGACCGGCCGGCCAAACGCGCTGCGGTGGCTGGCCATCGATGAGGGCGATGCGCAAGCCACGCTCGGCGCAGGCACAGGCCAGTGCGGCGCCAACCATGCCGCCGCCGACGATGGCGATGTCCACCTGTCCCAGGAAATGTTCATCTGTCTTGGACATTGCTCAGGTCCTCAGTGGTCAGGTCCATGGCTCAGGTTCTCATTGCTCAGGTCATCATCGCGGGCCTGTGTGGCAAGCAACGGCTGAGTGGCCGGGGCCGGCGGCAGCGCGCTCTCAGCGGGCAGTCCGCGCGCCAGCCTGGGCTGACGACCGATCGCGCCCATGAAACGGCGCGCCAGGTGATGCTGCGCCGGTGGAAACAGGTCCAGGCCCAGTAGCCCAAGATTGCGCCCCAGGCGCACCGGCCCCCAGGGGTTGACGAACAGTCGGGCAAGGCCATCCGTCAGGCCGGCGATCAGCGCATGATCGGGCGCGCGGCGACGCCGGTAGGGCGTCAGCACTGCCGGGCCACCGAAGTCCTTTGCGGTGCGCTGTGCGTCGACCAACAGATCGGCCAACTCGGCGACATCGCGCAGGCCGAGGTTGAAGCCCTGCCCCGCCACGGGATGCAGCGTGTGCGCGGCATTCCCGATCAGCAGCAGTCGCTCGCGGGTGAGCTGATTGGCGAGCATCAGTCGCAGCGGATAGGCGATGCGCCGACTCGGGCGCGTTAGCTCGCCGAGCCGGCCGCCGAATCGCCTCTGCAGGGCCTCGACAAAGTCATCGTCCGACAGCCCGAGGATACCGGCCGTCTCGGCCTGCCGTGCCGTCCAGACCACGCCATACCGGCCTTCAGTCATCGGCAGCAGGGCCAGTGGACCGCTCTCGGTAAAGCGCTCGAACGCGGTGCCGGGGCGGGTTGTGGCAGGAATGCGCGCTGGTGTCACCGTGGCGATGATCGCATCGTAGCCGTAGTCGCGTGCGCGCACCCTGAGCCCGAGCCGCTGACGCACCGAGGACTCACCGCCATCGGCCGCAACCAGCAGCGCCGCCGTGAGCAGCCGCGACTGCCCGGCAACCGCGACCTCGAGGCTGACGCGGTCTTTGGTGATCTGCAGCCCCTGCAAACGCCCTGGGCGCAAGACGGTGATCCGTGTCGAGGCCTCGAGCCGCGCACTGAGCGCGGCGCCCATCGCGCGCGCTGGCGCCACATAACCGAGCGCCGGCACGCCCTCATCATTGGCATCGAGGTGCGCAAAGCCACAGTGTCCCCGGTCGGAGACGTGAACCTGCTGGATCGGCGCGGCATCGGGCTCGATCTCGGGCCAGATCCCCATGCCCTGAAAGATACGGGCGCTGCCGAGCGAGAGCGCGATCACACGCTCATCATAGCTTGGGTGGGTTGGCGTGTTGGCCTCGCTCGCCTCGACCACGACGATACGCAGCCCTGTCTCAGCGAGCGCCACGGCAAGGCTCGCGCCGACCAGGCCGCCGCCGATGATGACCAGATCATAGTCGTGCATAGGGTAGTCTCGGATCTCCGGTTCGCGCCCAAATTGAGCCTGATTCAATCGATGTCGGCCGGCATCTCAGCCAAGCGCTCAGATAACGTCTGTGCGCAGTCTGCAGATCAGCAGACCAGCCTGGCAATGCGATCTGTGGCGCTTTCTAGGGCTCAGGCGGTCTGTGCCGAGGCCATCAAGGCCTCGATCGCCTCTGGGTCCTTCGGCACCCCGGCCGACAGCACCTCGGGCTCGCCATCGGTCACCAGCACATCGTCTTCGATGCGGATGCCCATACCGCGATACTCGGCCGGTGCCTCGGCATCCGGGGCAATATACAGCCCCGGCTCAACGGTCAGGACCATGCCAGGCTCGAACCGACGCCAGCGCCCATCCTGTTTATATTGACCCACATCGTGCACGTCCATTCCCAGCCAATGACCGGTCTTGTGCATGAAAAACGGCTTATAGCGCTCGTCCTTGATCAGCTGTTTCAGGTCGGCCCCCTCGGGCTGGATCAACCCAAGCTCGACCAAGCCCTGAGTCAGCACCCTGAGCGCGGCCTTATGGGGCTGGTTCCAATGATTGCCCGGGCGCACCTTCGCGATCGCGGCGAGCTGCGCCGCGAGCACCAGATCGTAGAGTCGGCGCTGAGTGGCGCTAAAGCGTCCGTTGGCAGGGAAGGTTCGGGTGATATCGGAGGCATAGCCCTCGAGCTCGCAGCCGGCATCGACCAGCACCAGATCGCCATCGCTCAACACGCCGGCATTCTCGACATAATGCAGCACGCAGGCATGGGTGCCGCTGCCAACGATCGGCGGATAGGCCTGGAAGCGCGCGCCCTGCTCGGCACAGGCAGCGAGGAAGGTCGCCTCCAGTCGCTGCTCAGGGCAACCTGGCGCTGCGGTCTGCATCAGGCGCTGATGCGCTGCGGCGGAGATGGCCGCGGCGCGGCGCATGTGCTTGAGCTCAGATTTTGATTTGATGAGCCGCCGCTCGTGCAGATACTGGTCTGAGCTGACCAGCTCGCTCGGCGCGCTGATGCCCTTCCGTGCCAGCGCCCGCACCGCGCGCAGCCAGCCGATCACGCGCCGATCAAAGCCGTCATCAAGCCCAAGTGGATAGACCACCCGGCGCCGGTTGGACAGGATCTCAGGCAGGCGCTCATCGAGCTCGCTGATCGGAAAGGCCTCATCAGCCCCAAAGTGCTCGACCGCACCCTCGACACCATAGCGGTAGCCATCCCAGATCTCGCGCTCGGGATCACGTGGCCGGCAGAACAGCACGAAGGCCCCGTCCTTGCGTTTGGGCGCGAGCACGGCGACCGCATCGGGTTCTGGAAAGCCGGTCAGCCAGGTCAGATCACTCGACTGCCGGTAGGGATGATGGACGTCGCGATTGCGGATCACTTCCGGCGCCGCTGGCAGCAACAGCACCGCATCATCGCCAAGTGCCTTCAGCAGATCCCGTCGGCGGCGTTTGAGTTCTGCCATGCTGGTGGACAGCAGCGCTGGGCCGGTTGCTCGGGCCGGGGTTTGGGGCTTATTCATTATCTAGTGCAGTCCTGTCTCAGCAGCTTGCCGGTCGCGTTCGTCGATCAAGGCCTTGGCCCGGTCCTCGCGGATCAGCATGGCTGCAACACGCAAAAACTCGATGATCTCGGTCAGTGCCTGCTCATCGGCATCGCTCTCGACGACCGACTCGAGGTCCATACGCGTGAGCTCGAACAGATCGTCAAAGGCCTCGCGCGCTTGACCGAACAGCTGCTCGCGGCTCAACCCGCCAAGGGCAAAGCCGAATAGCAGCCCCCGCAACCAATCCAGAACCGCGCTGGCACGCTCATGCAGCGGTCGGTCCTCCGACGGCAAGAGCAGATCAAAGCTCAAAGAGGTGGGGTCAATGGCCGATTGGGTCCAATCCGCGAGTTGCTCTAAGGCCGCAAGTCGCTCATCAGCATCGGCATCGGCGCCTGTATCTGCATCCTGATCAGCATGAGAATGACGATGGTCATGAGCATGAACGCCGACATGGCTGTGGCCATGGTCATCACAGCAGGACTGGGCCTCAGCCATTTCTGAACCTGATTCCTGGGCTGCCATTGGGGCCACCGAAAGCTGCGCGTGCCAACGTTCGAGCGGATCGGGCAGATTCAGTGCTAGCAGGCCGCAGAGCATGCCTTGCGCCTCGGCCGGGCTGGGTGCAAGCTCGATACCCACAAGCAAGCGAGCGAGTCTGTCGTAATCCGGAACGGCGGCAGGGGCCATGAGCACATCCTGATCGTCAATCGAGGCCGCGATCTGACCATCACATCACCCTCACAGGGGGCTTGGTCACCATCGAGACCCATTGTTGGGTTAAGCAATGGTTGCTGCTGAGGCGACTGCCTGGACCACCGGTGTTGGCAGCGGCCTTGATGATATTGACACCTTAGTTTGACCCAAACCTGGTCGCCTTCTATAGTCTCGGCAAGCTTTTCCGCTGGGGCTCGGCATGGCCGACTTCGATATCGATTTACTAGAGCAACATGTCGACGGGCTGATCCGCAAGTGCGAGCAGCTTCGCGAGGAAAACGCCTCCCTGCGAGCCAGTCAAGAGCACTTAGTCGCGGAGCGTGCCGAGCTGATCGAGAAGACCGAACTCGCCCGCAGCCGGATCGAGGCCATGGTCGCACGTCTTAAGGCGATGGAGGAGCAATTGTAATGAAGTCATCCGACGATGGCCGAGCGATGCCGGTCACGATCCGAATTCTCGACAAAGAGTATCGAATCGCCTGCGCGCCCGAAGAACAGCATGGCCTGATCGATTCGGCGCAGCTGCTCGATCAGCGCATGCGCGAGGTGCGCCAGAACGGACGCATCATTGGCGCCGACCGCATTGCCGTCATGGCGGCCCTTAACCTGATCTACGACCTCATGCGTGAGCGCGACGAGATCAGCCAGCAGCGCGATCGCCTCCAGATCCTGCAAGAACGTTTGTCCAATGCCATTGACCCCGAGCCTCGCGACGAGGTTTCGGCAGCACCAGAGCCAGCCGGGCTAGACGCTGCCAACGATAAGGTATAGTCTCGATCTCAGACATCTCCTGCAGTGTACGGCAGCGGCCTGGGTATTTTCTTGAGCCTAATTCGTACCCCGGGGACGCCAAGAATCCGGCCGTTGTGCATGTCCGCCTCGAGCGGAAAGCCTGAAGCCGGATGCAGCGTTCCCACTTGAACCCTCAGGTTCAAGAACGAAGGACTGCACCGGCACAGGTGGGAGGTGTCTCTTCCTTCTCCGACCAGACCACTGTGACCGATCCCCTGCTTCGTCGACGCCTCCGCCGTGCCCGTAGCGCGCTGACTCAGCGCGAACAGCGCGATCATGCCGAGGCCGTCTGCCGGCGACTCATCAGCAGCGGTCTGACCCATTCCGCAAAGCGCATCGCACTCTACCTCCCTCTCCCGGGCGAGCTCGATCCCTCGCCAATCCACAAGCGCCTTCAAGGCCGCCGGCGTTGGTATCTGCCGGTGCTGCGCCAGCATGCCCCGGGCCGACTCTGGTTTGTCCGCCTGGATGCGAAGTCGCGCCTGACGCGCAACCGGTTCGGCATCCTCGAACCCGCTGCACGAAACCGCCAGATCGTGCCACCACAGGGCCTTGACCTGATCTTGATGCCACTGGTTGGATTCGATGCTCAATGCCACCGGATCGGCATGGGGGCCGGCTTCTACGATCGCAGCCTCGCCTTCCTGGGCAGTCGTCGGCATTGGCATCGGCCGCGACTGATCGGCCTGGCCCATGAGTGCCAGCGCGTTGACGCCATCGAACCCGAGCCCTGGGACCGACCCTTGGACGCAGTCGTCACCGAGCACGCGCTCTACCGGCGCGAGCCTCAACTAGAGACCCGATCAGAATGACCGCACAGCTCGCGTAACGCACTGAATCTGTTAGCGTGACCTGCATTAAGATCGGGCTTTTTTAAGAACCTGAATCAAGCGCCGCGCTCGATGCCCGCAAACAACCGATAGGCGGGATTCTCGCTCTCATCCCAGAACGGATAGCCGAGGCCGGTCAGCAGCTCGGCAAACTCCGCTGCCTCGGCATCAGGCACCTGAATCCCCATCAGCACGCGCCCATAGGCGGCACCATGGTTACGATAGTGGAACAGGCTGATATTCCAGCGCCGGCCGAGCCCTGAGAGGAAGTTCAGCAGCGCACCGGGACGCTCAGGGAATTCGAATCGGACCAAACGCTCGTCGCAGACACCAGGGGCATGGCCGCCCACCATGAACCGGATGTGGAGCTTTGCCGTCTCGTTGTCACTCATGTCGGTCACCGCGAAGCCCTTCTTCTCGATGCGCTCGATCATCTCGTGGCGCTCGGCAAGCCCACCGCCGAGCTCGACCCCAACGAACACCACCGCCTGCTGCTGATCCGCATAACGATAATTGAACTCGGTGATCTGGCGCTTACCGAGGGCCTTGCAGAACGCGAGGAAACTGCCCGGACGCTCCGGGATCTCCACCGCGAACAGGGCCTCACGACGCTCACCCAGCTCAGCGCGCTCGGCGACATGGCGCAGTCGATCGAAATTGATGTTGGCACCACTCTCGATCGCGACCAGCGTCGCATCGCGCACACCGCTACGCTCGACGTACTGCTTGAGCCCAGCCACGGCGAGCGCACCGGCCGGCTCGGCGATACCACGGGTGTCGTCATAGATATCCTTGATCGCAGCACAGATCGCATCGGTACTGACCAGCACCACCTCATCAACGGTCTCGCGGGCGAGCCGAAAGGTCTCTTGGCCGATCTGCCTGACCGCCACCCCATCGGCGAACAGTCCAACCTCTGGCAGCACCACGCGCTCATCGGCGGCAAGGGCCGCATGCAGGGTCGGGGCATCCTCGGGCTCGACACCGATGACCTTCACCTCCGGGTAGATCGACTTCACATAGGCCGCAACCCCGGCGATCAGGCCACCGCCGCCGACCGGCACGAAGATGGCGTGCGGCGGCTCAGGGAGCTGGCGCAGGATCTCCATGCCGATGGTGCCTTGGCCGGCGATGACGTCGGGATCATCAAAGGGATGCAAGAAGGTCAGGTTGCGCTCTGCGGCCAGCTCCATCGCATGCGCATAGGCGACATCGAAGGAGTCGCCGTGGAGCACGGCCTTGGCGCCCCAGTTCCGCACCGCATCCACCTTGATGCCCGGCGTGGTCTTGGGCATCACGATCACCGCCTGCACCCCGAGATGCGAGGCCCCCATCGAGACGCCCTGTGCATGATTGCCGGCCGATGCCGCGATCACCCCCTGTTCAAGCGCAGCGGCTGATAGATGCCTGAGCTTGTTATAGGCACCGCGTAGCTTGAACGAAAAGACCGGCTGCAGATCCTCGCGCTTGAGCAAGACCTGATTGCCGAGGCGCCGCGATAGGCCTTTGGCAAGCGTTAGCGGAGATTCGATGGCGATATCGTAGACGCGGGCCTTGAGGATGCGCTCGATGTAGTCATGCAGCATAACGATGGGTGATGGCGATGGGTGATGGATCGGCAATCGTCGCGAAATGGCAACAGGCGTCAGGATACGACAGATAGAACCGAGAGGCCTTTGATATACTGCGGCGTCTTGCAGAATACCGCGGCTAAGGTGGTGGCTTAAACCACTCTGACAGCGCGGACTTATCCCATCAGCAAATCGCCTTCGAGGATCGGTCATGGACCCCGCACAGCGCCAGGACGAATTGAAGAAACAAGCCGCAGAAGCGGCACTGAGCCATGTCGAGGGTGGCGTCATCGGCGTCGGCACCGGCTCGACCGTCAACCACTTCATCGATTATCTTGCCACCATCAAAGGCCGGATCGATGGCGCCGTCTCCAGCTCTGAGGTCTCAAGCGAACGCCTCAAGGCGCACGGCATCCCGGTGTTCGACCTGAACGCCAGCGGCGGCCTGTCGCTCTATGTCGACGGCGCGGACGAGTCGAACAAGGCACTGCAGCTGATCAAGGGCGGCGGCGGCGCGCTGACGCGTGAGAAGATCGTCGCTGCCGCCAGCGAGCGTTTCGTCTGTATCGCCGATGAGGGCAAGCTCGTCCCAGTACTTGGTGCCTTTCCGCTGCCGGTTGAGGTAATCCCGATGGCGCGCAGCTACGTCGCCCGCGAGCTGACCAAGCTCGGCGGCAACCCGGTCTGGCGCGAAGGTTTCATCACCGACAACGGCAACCTGATCCTAGACGTCAACGGCCTGCAGATCATGGAGCCGATGAAGCTCGAGCAGCAGATTAATAACATTGCGGGCGTAGTCACCGTCGGCATCTTTGCACTGCGACCTGCCGACATCCTGATCCTCGGCTCGGCACAGGGAACTCGGACGATCACGGCCTAAGAACCGCGCGCTCCCATATGTTTTAGTCGTTGCGGATCTTAATCAGTGGCTCTCAGCTTGGCCAAGCAGCTGCTCGAGCTGTGCTTGGAGCGGATCAATCGCCGGCGTGAGCTTGCGCCGCATCAGGCTGCCGAGTGTGGTTGGATCGGGCAGCAGTGGGCGAATGAGCCCGTAGCCTGCGCCCGAGAGCAGGCGCATCGCAGCCAGATCCGATGCTGCCGCTGGCAACCGCTCGAGGATGCACTGAACCTGTTCCGACAAAGGCCCTGAGCCAGGTGCAGCGAAGGCCTGCCCATCGGCAAGTAAGGCCTCAATGGTCAGGTTTGGATCACCCTCCGGACGCAGCACAGCAAAGTAGCCGCGCAGCAGATCGAAACCAGCGCTGACGATATCCTGATTCGGTGGCTTCGACAGCACCGCCAAGAGCGTCTTCAGAAAGGTTTGCCCACCAGCGCCGGTGACTCGAACCAAGAGGCCAGCCACCGCATTTCCGGCCCTCAGCTCGTCTGCAAGCGCCTCTGCGATCTCGTCGGCATCGGCACGCGGCTGCGTCAGCTCCGGCAGGTCGTCCGGCCGCGCGCGCAGGAAACCAACCAGATAGGCCTGTTTGCGAGCCGATTTCTTCCACAACTCAAGGATCTTCTCGTCACTCAGTAGCCCCGGCTGCAGCACCAGCCGGACCGACTCCATCATCGTCTCGTGATCGGTCTCGAACGGCAGGTATTCGACCAGATACTCGGCGAGCAACGGGCCCATCTCGCTGGCAACGATGGTCGGATTCAGGAGCATTCGGCGCGCGTTTTCGGCATCCTCCATCGCCCACCAGGCTCGACGCGCCAGCTCTGGCGTCAGTCCGGGCGAACCGACCGCGGCAACCACAGCCTCCGATTCTCCAAGCATCAACAGCTGCTCGAGACTTTGGTCGCGCATCTGCCCCATCCGCGTCCAGCGCCGCAGATAGACAGGGTAGCCGCCCGGCGAGCCGAGAATCTGACCGGAGATCAGCTCTTTGACCGCTCGCAGATAGGCATCGACGGGGCCGGCCGGGTTCAACGTCACCTTGGCCTCACCACGCTCCGAGAGCCCATAAACGATGAGCCGTGACTCATCGATCCGAATCGCCTGCGGCCGACTCGCCAGCAGCACATTCAGCCGAAGATTATCCTCGCTCGACAGTTCCATCGACCAGCCTCTTAGAGCACCTACAGGCGCCGAACTCAACCATCGCAGCGATGCTCACAGCACCGATGCTCGGGCAGGCGCTCAGGCATCAGCAGGCGGCTGATAGTTGGGGTCCTTCGGGTTCATGAAGATGAAGTGCGGCTTACCCGGCTCGATCTCGACAAAATCCATCACCGTCTGATCAAGTAGCGGCACGTCCTCCGGACTCATCACCAGGTCGACACCCTCACTCTGGAAACGGATGTCTTCTTCGGTCGGGGCGTCAAAGCCCATGCGATAGTCGACGCTGCCATCGGCCTGCTGGGTCGCTGCTAGCCGCAGCGACATCCCCTCTGTTCCAGCCTCTTTTGCTGCCTTCAAGACCTGTTCGGCAGCTGCCGTCGTCAGTTTGAACATAAACCCTCATCCTATCTCGTTGCCAGGGACCAGGCCCGAAAGGGCCGCGGGACCATGTGCGCTTCGAGCCGAGCATTGGCCCTAGCCACCTCGGCAGAACTCGCTAAAGCACTGACCTGACGCGATCGACGAAGCGCCGCGTCCAATTGACTCCGCCGACATCCCGCAGATGGGTATAGCTCGCCAGCAGATTGTGCTGAATGATACCGTCATGCAGACCATCGACGCCGGTTCCGCGCATCACATCGAAGGCGAAGCGCCAGTCGGCGCGAGGCGCAACAATGGCGGAATGATGGAATTCATGGGCGCAGATCTCACGCGCATCAACTGGCGCGTGCGGCCATGGACAGGCCTCAGTCTCGCGTAGACGCACATAGCCGCGCCCCTGTGGACGCTTATGCATGGCGACATCCGCGTCTAGCACCCCGCACATTCGGCGCGATTCACGGCCCCAATGCAACCGTTTACAGAGATACATCAGGCCGCCGCATTCGGCATAAGCCACCCCGCCATCGCCGATAAAATCGGCAATCGACTGGCGCATTGAGCAATTTTCCTCCAGCTCTTGCATCCGCGATTCCGGAAAGCCGCCTCCGAGAATGATCCCATCAACCGCCGGCAGGCTCGCATCGGCAAGCGGACTGAAAGGCACCAGCTCAGCGCCGGCACGCTCCAGGCCTGAAAGATCATCGGGATAATAGAAACCGAACACCTCATCGCGGGCGATGCCGATCCGGACCGAACTACCTGCGGACTCCAACCGTGGCGGGTTTGGTGCTTTCCAATCGGGCACTGGCGCCTGCTCAGCGATCGTCAGGATATGATCCACATCGACCGCGTCCGCGACCGCGCGGCGGATCGATTCGACCGTCGCCTCCACCGACTCCGCCTCGTTACTCGGGATCAGGCCAAGATGCCGCTCCTCGATCGCAAGCCCCGCATCACGTGGCATGGCACCCAGCACCGGAAGCTCGGTGTAATACTCGATGACCCGACGCAAGTTTGATTCATGTCGACCACCCCCAACTTTGTTGAGAATCACCCCTGTAATCTGTAAGTCAGGATCAAAGGCCTGATAGCCAAGTAGCAAGGGGACGATGCCGCGCCCCATGCCCTGACAATTGATCACGAGCAGAACGGGTGCACGCAGCAGCTTTGCAAGCTCCGCATTCGACCCAGCACCTTCGACGCTGATACTGTCGAATAGACCCACATTGCCCTCGACCACCCCGAGCGTCGAGGCGGCGAGCAGCCGGCTGAAATCTCTACGGATCTCATCTACCGACATCGTGTGGTAGTCGAGATTATGGCAGGGGCGACCGCCAGCAGCACGGGCGAGCCACAAAGGATCGATATAGTCGGGACCTTTCTTGAACGGCTGAACGCGCTGACCGCGCCGCGATAACTCACGGATCAGGCCGATGCTCAGCGTCGTCTTTCCGGAGGATTTCTGCGTTGCCGCAAGGTAGAGATGCGTCATCGTCGATCAGTGAACCCGCGTCAACATCGTGATCCCAAGCGGGTCAGCTGCAATGCATGGCATGAGGCATCCAAACCCGCATGCGGGCACAGGGAACGCGCCCACGCTCCGCTCAAAGCCGTCGACGATGGCCGTCGACCTAGGCAGGTGAGCGTGCGCTCGCATGCGGGTCGACGTCGCGGTCGGCCAGCGACTCGGGCAGGAACTGCAGCACACGCACACCGACCGCGGTGATCAACAAGGCGATGCCGATCCCGCCGAGCCCGAGCAGGAGCTCGGGAAAGCTCGGCGAGTAGGGCGCGACCTGCCCCCCTATGTCTCCCGGAGCGCCAAACTGGATGACGCTGTGACCTGGGAACATCTCCTGAGGATACGCCTGACTGCCAACGATGATGACGTACAGCGCGGCCAGCCCCCCCAAGATGACCAGCCCGCAAGCAGCGGCAATCCAGTCTCGTCGCTGACTCAGCTCTGGGTGATAGATGATGCCAAGCGGCATGAGACCCCCGATCAAGATCCAGCCTACCCAGAAGAGACCGGTGTAGATACCGCCATTGATGAGCAAGAAGGCCTCGATATCGCTGTTCTTGGCACCGTATAGCTTGGTTAGATGGTAGATCAACGTGAAATATAGGACAGACGCAATAAACAGACCCAGCAGATTCTTGAGCCGCCTGAGCATCGCCGGACCGATTGGCCGTCCGTCGGCATCGAACGCAAAAAACAGAATCAGCATGTAGATAGCGAGCCCATAAGCGAACGACATGACCACGAACATAGGCGCGAGGATCGCCGTATCGTAAGCCTCTCGGCCGACCAGGAAGCCAAAGATCGAGCCAGTACCGGTAGTCAGTGCCAGGCGCCAGAGGAACGCGAAGGTCCCCACCGGCTTCTGCAAGTGATTACCCTTGCGTTCGGCCATGGTCCAGAGGTAGCCGATCACGATCGCCGCAAACCCGGAGTAGAGGAAGATATTCCAGGCAAAGATCGAACTGAAGTTATAGGTCGTCATGGCGACCAAGAGCCGATCCGGACGCCCCAGATCGAGCACCAGTACAAGGAGACCGCCGATCAGCAATGCGACTGCCAACAAGCCGGACAGACGGGCAAGCGGCTTGTAGGCCTTCTTGTCGAACACGGTCCCGATCGAGGCCACGTTCAGCGCCCCCGAAGCGGCGATGATCAAGAACACGGCGAACACATGGGGGGTGCCCCAGACCACTGAATTCGTCATGCCAGTGACCCAGTGACCCTCGTGCTCCATGTACAGCGCCGACAGCCCGCCGACCGCGACAAGGGTCGCGAGGATTGCGAGTAAGCCCCAGTAGCGCTGAGGCTGGACCAGCCATTCCCGATAGACGATTCTTTTCATGCTGACTTCTCTAACGTGGTGCGATGGCGTCAACAGCGTGGACGGCGATCACAAGCCTGGAGCGCGGTGGTTAGATGCCGGTATAGCGCACGCCGGTATTGAGGCCGAGGTCTTGGCGGATCTGTCGGCTGGGCGTCTTGGCCAGCGCCTGGCGCAACGGTCCGGCCGGATCTTTCAGATCGCCAAAGACAAGGGCCTGATGTCCCTCGGCAGAGCAGGCATCCGCACAAGCTGTCGAGATATCGCCTGAATCCAACCGATGGACGCAGAGCGTACAGCTCTCGACGCAGCCCTTACCGCGTGGCGCACGGGTCAGCTTCTGGTCGACCTGCTCATGAATGAATGAGCGCGCCTTGTAAGGACAGGCCATCATGCAGTAACGGCAGCCGATGCAGGTGTGACGATCGACCATGACGATGCCATCCGCGCGCTTAAACGATGCCCCCGTTGGGCATACATCGACGCACGGAGGATGCTCGCAGTGCTGGCACATCAGCGGCAGATTGGTCACGTTGCCAGTCAGATTATCCTGGAGTTTGACCTTTCGTATCCAGGTGGCTCGCTGATTCTGCCACTTAAGCTTGTCGTCTCCGAGCGGTTTGGACTGCAGGTTCAGGCCGTTTTCGGTATCGCAAGCATCAACACAGGCAGTGCAGCCGTCGGCGCACTTGCTGGTGTCCACCAGCAGGCCCCAGCGGTGCAAATCTGTCACAGGCTCGGTACGCGCCGCAGCGTTGGCCACGGGGGTATGAAGGAACACGCCGGGTGCAACCGCAGCTGCGGTCACGCCAGCGGCAGCACCGAGAAAGTCTCGGCGGCCTTGGTTCATCGATTCGGTTTCGTGATTCATCGTAACGATTGCCTCGCCTCGCTAACTGCCTTATCGCTCGGCGGTCGTTGGCCCGTTTGCAGAGGCCCGGGTCAAATGCGCATGCGCCGCAGCAACCTCATGGTTCCAGGCCTCGCCCTTGGGAACGGTCGCGTGGCAGTCGAAGCAGTTCATCTCGACGGCCGCATACTCGTGGCAGGTTCGGCAGAATTGCCCCTTTGCATCAATCTCGACCGGCGAGCCACTCTCGTCATAACCAACGTGGCATGAAACGCAGCCAGAAATACCGTGGTCAGAGCCACGGATACCACCGTAGACGGTTTCGTCGCGTTGGTGACGGATCAGCTCGAAATGATTTCGCCGCATGTACTCGGTCGGCTCGACGCAATGCTCTAAAGAGGCCGCCTTTGAGTTAGGCAGCACGAAATCCCCGACCTCCTCGGCGTGGGCCGCCGACCCTACCCCGAGTACGGCGGCCATTAGCGCGAGGAGGACGCCCTTGGTCATGACCTCTGCCATCGACGTCTCCTGCTCTGTTGCGGTTTGCTTATTCACCGAGGCCCATCTTGATGTAACCAGTCGGACAGACATCAGCGCAGATGTGACAGCCAATGCATTTGTCGTAGTCGGTATCGACGTAGCGACCCGTTGTACTCTCGGTCTTGTTCACCCGGAATACGGCATCCTGCGGGCAGTAGATCACACAATTGTCACACTCGAAGCACATACCGCAGCTCATGCAGCGCTTGGCCTCATTGACCGCGTCCTCATCGCTATAGCCGATCACGCGCTCCTTGAAGTGGCCGAGAACCTCCTCGGCGCTCGGCACCTCTTCCTTTCGCAGCACACGCGGCTCGTACTTGAAATGACCTAGGAAGAGTTCGTCGTGCGGGATGACCTCAGCGCCCGAGCGGTCCTCATAGTTGTGGATTGCGTATTTGGCGTCGGCGGTACCGCGAAGATCACTGTCCGCGTCGACCTTGAACTCCTCAGGCGCCAACTTGGCCTCGTTGAGCTTCGCCAGCAGGTCGAAGTGATGCACGTCAACCTTCGGCCGGCGCTTGTGCTCCTCCTTGTTGATGTACTCGTCGATCGACTCGACCGCGATCCAGGCCTGGCCGATCGCCGTTGTCAGCAGGTGGGGCCGAATGATATCCCCGGCGACGAAATGCCCTGGGCGATCCGGGTACTGATAGAACTTGTCACTGTTCATCAGTCCGCGTCCGTTGTCGAACTCCTCGAGCCCGGTCAGCTCACCGCCCTGACCGATCGCGGCGACGATCAGGTCTGCGTCGAGCACCCGCTCGGTACCTTCGACCGGAGTCGGCCGGCCGTCCTTCATCTCGCAATCGGCGACCTTGAGGCCCACCGCGCGTCCATCGTCGCCCTTGATAACCTCGACTGGCATCACGCCATCGAGCACGGTCACGCCTTCGTGCAGCGCGTCATGCACCTCATGCTCAGAGGCGGTCATCTTCTCACGCGTGAACAACGAGGTCAGGGTCACCTCGGCACCCTCAGCCGCCGCAGTCATCGCGGTGTCGTGGGCGACGTAGCCATCGTGGATCACGGTCTCGGGCAGGTCACGCTTATTGGACTTGGTGATGTGACCGAGACGACGTGCCACCGAAACGACGTCAATCGAGGTATCGCCACCGCCAACACAGACCACTTTATCGGTAGTGATCTTCATGCGGCCTTCATTGAAGGCCTTCAGGAAAGCGACACCGGAGACACAATTCGAGGTTCCTTCCCAGCCGGGTACCGGCAGACCGCGGCCGGATTGACAGCCGATCGCCCAGAGGATCGCGTCGTAATCTTGCTCGAGCTGCTCGACGGTGACGTCTACACCGACCTTAGTGCCCATCTTAAGCTCGATCTGCCCCATGTCGAGGATGCGATTGATCTCGGCATCCAGCGCATCGCGCGGCACCCGGTAGCCTGGGATGCCATAGCGGAACATGCCGCCCAGTTCACTAAACGCCTCGAAGATGGTCGCGGCATGCCCCTTGCGGCGCAACTGATACGCCGCAGCCAGACCGGCCGGGCCACCACCGACAATCGCGACGCGTTTACCCGTATCGACCGCCGCCGGCTCAAACTTATAGCCATTCGCGGTCGCGGTATCGCCGATGAATTGCTCGACCGCGTTGATGCCGACGAAGTCCTCGACCTCGTTGCGGTTACAACCGTCCTGACAAGGCGCTGGGCACACACGGCCCATCATCGATGGGAATGGATTCGCATCGGTGGAGCGGCGGAAGGCGTAAACGTTGAACGATAGAATCGCGCTGGCCCCGCTTTTCGGGCCAGCCCCGCGACTGCAGGGGGCGACAAAGATCGGGGCAAAGTCAGCGACGGCGATAAAAGCGTGACGAATTAACAGCAACGGCTGCGCACGCAAGATGCGTGCGATACTATGAAACGGCGAACGATAGTATCCCGCAGAGACGCGGAGGGGC
>CAZEZH010000052.1:0-16273 GCA_964516305.1 uncultured Halochromatium sp.
GACGGTGGGCGCGAACGGCCAAGGCAAGCGCACCCCGGTTGAGGAGTTCCCGACCAAGGGGCGCGGCACCAAGGGTGTGATCTCGATGCGGATCGGCGAGCG
This sequence comes from uncultured Halochromatium sp., assembly GCA_964516305.1. Taxonomy (GTDB): domain Bacteria; phylum Pseudomonadota; class Gammaproteobacteria; order Chromatiales; family Chromatiaceae; genus Lamprobacter. The sequence continues at coordinate 103 of CAZEZH010000052.1, forward strand.
CAATGTCGAGCAGGTCGGTGCTGTACTGGTGCGTCCGGGCGATGAGATCATGCTGATCACCGAATCCGGCACCCTGGTGCGCACCGGCGTTGATGATATCTCCATCCTGAGTCGCAACACCTGGGGCGTGAAGCTCATCAATCTGGGTGAGAATCAGCGCCTCGCCGGCATCGAACGCATCATCGCGCTCAACGGCGTTGATGAAGAGGGTGACGATGGCGATTCCAACGAAGACGGTTCGCCAGCGGACGACTCGCCCGGCGAAGATCCGCCAGGGGGCAGCCCGAACGGGAGTGGCGCTAGCGAAGACGATGATGTCGACTGATGCGCACCCCGATCCAACCGATCGAATCCAGAAGCCAATCCAAGCCAGAAGAAGGTACAGTTGATGTCTCGACCCTATAACTTCAGCGCAGGCCCGGCGATGCTGCCAGAGCCGGTGCTCCGTCAAGCCCAGGAAGAGATGCTGGACTGGAGCGGCAGTGGTATGTGCGTGGCCGAGATGAGCCACCGCGGCAAGGAGTTCATGAGTATTGCCGAGCAGGCCGAGCAGGATCTGGGCGAATTGCTCGCGCTACCAGCAGGCTACCGGGCCTTGTTCCTGCAGGGCGGTGCCTCGAGCCAGTTCGCGATGGCGCCGATGAATCTAACCAGCAGAACCGGTAAGGCCGACTACTTGAATACCGGCAGCTGGTCGAAGAAGGCCATTGCCGAGGCGCATCGGTTCTGTTCGGTTCATGTCGCTGCCAGTACCCAGCCAGAGCACTTCGCGCGTGCGCCCAAGCAGACCGAGCTGATCCTCTCTGAGGATGCGGCTTATCTCCATTACACGCCGAATGAGACCATCGAGGGCGTCGAGTTTCCCTATATTCCCGAGACCCAGGCACCCTTGGTGGCGGATATGTCGTCAACGCTGTTGTCACGGCCGCTCGACGTGTCGCGCTATGGGCTCATCTACGCCGGTGCACAGAAGAATATCGGCCCCGCTGGGTTGACGATCGTCATCCTGCGTGAGGATCTGCTCGGTGAGCCACTCGCGGGCACACCGACGATGTTCGATTATCGGGTTCATGCCGACAGCGGCTCGATGTACAACACGCCCCCGACCTACGCCTGGTATTTGGCTGGTTTGGTCTTCCAATGGCTGAAGGATCTCGGCGGACTAGAAGGGATGGGCGCGATCAATCGCCGCAAGGCAGATAAGCTCTATGCCGCTATTGATGGCTCGAGCTTTTACGCCAACCCGGTCGAGCCAGCGTCGCGCTCCTGGATGAATGTCCCGTTCACGCTGGCTGATCCTGGGCTCGATGCTGACTTCCTTGCTGGAGCCAAGGACGCCGGCTTGCTGACCCTCAAGGGCCACCGCTCGGTCGGTGGCATGCGCGCGAGCATCTACAATGCGATGCCGGAGGCGGGCGTCGATGCGCTGATCGCGTTCATGGCCGAGTTCGAGCGAACCAAGGGGTGATTGGTGTGTATAAGATTCAGACGCTGAACAACATTTCGGTGGCAGGTCTCAATCGGCTGCCGCGCGAGCAGTATGAGGTTGCATCCGAGATCAGCCATCCAGATGCGATCCTGGTCCGTTCGGCAAAGATGCATGAGATGCCGGTGCCCGCTAGCCTGAAGGCGATCGGCCGGGCTGGCGCGGGCGTGAACAACATCCCAGTGCAGGCGATGACTGAGCGCGGGATTGCCGTCTTTAACGCGCCGGGCGCCAATGCCAATGCGGTCAAGGAGCTAGTGCTGGCCGGCATGCTGCTCGCTGCGCGCAATATTGCCCAAAGCTGGCAGTTCGCACGTGAGCTGGAGGGTGATGACGCCGCGATCGGTAAGGCGGTCGAGGCCGGCAAGAAGCAGTTTGTCGGCTATGAGTTGCCTGGACGAACCCTGGGCGTGATCGGGCTGGGCGCGATCGGCGTCTTGGTCGCCAATGCCGCGCGTTCGCTCGGGATGAAGGTGGTCGGCTATGACCCGAGCATCACTGTGCGCAGCGCCTGGAAGCTCGAGGCTGACGTCGAGTCAGCGCTATCGATCGATGATCTGGTCTCGCGCGCGGATTTCATCAGCTTCCACGTTCCGCTGACCGACAAGACGCGTCACATGATCAACGCCGAGCGCATCCAGAGCATGCGAGATGGGGCGGTGCTGCTCAATTTCTCGCGCGATGGCATCATCGATGACGACGCGGCAGTGACGGCGCTCGATAACGGCAAGCTCTACGCCTATGTCTGTGATTTTCCAAGCAACCTGTTGAAGGGCCATCCGCGCGTGGTCGTCCTACCGCACCTTGGTGCTTCCACCTCCGAGGCCGAGCAGAATTCTGCGGTGATGGTCGCCGATGAGGTGCGTGCCTATCTCGAGGACGGCAATGTCAGCAATTCGGTCAACTTTCCCGAGATCTATCTGCCGCGAAATGGTGGCCATCGGATGGCGGTCGTCAACCGCAATGTCCCGAACATGCTCGGCCAGATCTCCAGCGATCTTGCCGAGGACGGCTTGAATATCATCGATATGCTCAACCGCTCGCGCGACGATCTGGCAGTGACCTTGATCGATATCGACAAGCCCTTGCCAGAACAAACCGTGCAGCGCATTGCGCAGATTGAAGGTGTGCTCTCAGTGCGTAACCTGCCTGATCCGACGCGGGGCTGAACGCGTCCCGACCCGAGGCCATCGAGCGGAGGTTCCTTTGTTCAGCAAGCCCTGCCGGCACTCATGAGCAGCAACGAACAGCTCCAGCAGGTGCGCGAGCGGATCAACGCGATCGATGCTGATCTGTTGCGGTTGATCTCCGAGCGCGCAGCCTGTGCTCAGGTTGTCGCAAAGATTAAGGATGCTCACGGCGAATCGGTCAAGTATTACCGCCCGGAGCGCGAGGCTGAGATCCTGCGCCGCATCAAGGATGAGAATCCAGGCCCACTCGATGGCGAGGAGGTTGCCCGGCTGTTCCGCGAGATCATGTCCGCCTGCCTGGCACTCGAGAAGCCGCTCAAGGTCGGCTATCTGGGTCCTGAAGGCACCTTCACTCAAGCTGCGGCCCTGAAGCACTTCGGCCATTCGGTTCATGCCCAGCCGTTCGGCGCGATTGGCGATATCTTCCGAGAGGTGGAGGCGGGTGCCTGCGACTACGGTGTGGTGCCGGTTGAGAACTCCACCGAAGGGGTCGTCAACCACACGCTGGATATGTTCATGCGCTCGCCGCTCCTGATCGCCGGCGAGGTGACCCTGCGCATCCATCACCACCTGCTGTCTAAGGCTGGGGATCTTGCTGGGTTGCAGCGGGTCTATTCGCACCAGCAGTCGCTTGCGCAGTGCCGTGGCTGGCTCGATCGCTATCTGCCGAATGCGGAGCGGGTTGCGGTCAGTACCAATGCCGACGCAGCGAAGCTGGCGGCGGCTGCGGACGATGCGGCGGCGGTGGCGAGTGAGGCGGCCGCCGAACTCTATGAGCTCAAGGTGCTGGCTCAGCGGATTGAGGATGAGCCCGGTAATACCACTCGATTCTTGGTCATCGGCCCCGAGGATTCGCCGCCGAGTGGCCATGACAAGACCAGCATGCTCCTATCGTGCCGAAATGAGGCCGGCGGCTTGAATCGGCTCTTGACGCCGTTTGCGAAGCAGGGCTTGAGCTTGACACGCATCGAATCGCGCCCTTCCCGCCAGGGCGTTTGGGACTACGTCTTCTTCGTCGACGTTTGCGGGCACCGGCAGTCGCACGAGGTAGCGGCCTCCCTGGCTGAGCTGAAGGGGGCGGCTAACCTCTGCAAGGTGCTCGGCTCCTATCCGGAGGCGGTCCTTTAGGTAAGTTTGAAGGGTGAAATTTGAAGGGTGAAGGGTGACTAAGCAGTTTCTTGATCTTGCTGCGCCGCAGATTGCAGGGTTAACGCCTTATGTGCCTGGCAAGCCGGTTACTGAGCTTGAGCGTGAGCTTGGTATTAGCGGTTCGGTTAAGCTGGCCTCGAATGAGAATCCGCTTGGCTGCGGTGAGGCGGCGCGCGCTGCCTATGTGGCCGCGGCGGCTGAGCTGGGACGTTATCCGGATGGGGCCGGTTTTGCGTTGCGCCGGGCCATCGCGGCGCATCATGGCGTTGCATCGGAGCAGGTCACGATTGGCAATGGCTCCAATGATGTGCTGGATCTGGTTGCGCGCGTCTTTCTGCATCCGGGGCAGGAGTCGGTGTTCTCTGAGCATGCGTTTGCGGTCTACCCCATTGCAACGATGGCGGCTGGCGCGCGCGCTCGCGTGGCACCGGCTCGCGATTATGGACACGATCTCGAGGCGATGGCGGCGCTGGTCAATGAACGCACCGGCGTGGTCTGGATCGCGAATCCGAATAATCCGACGGGAACCTGGATCGCTGCCGAGCCGCTGCAGGCCTTTTTGTCGACGCTTCCGGAGCACTGCATGGCGGTGGTCGATGAGGCGTACTTCGAGTATGTCGATGAGGCCGATTACCCGGATACCACGCGCTGGCTGGACGATTATCCAAACCTAATCGTCACCCGTACCTTTGCCAAGATCCATGGGCTGGCGGCCTTGCGGGTCGGTTATGGCCTGAGCCATCCGCATGTCGCTGAACTGATGAACCGGGTGCGGCACCCGTTCAATGTCAATGCCCCGGCTCAGGCTGCGGCGGTGGCTGCGCTTGAGGATCTGGATCATCGGACTCGCTCGATTGCGCATAACCATCGAGAGATGGCCCGGGTGACTGCTGGACTCGCCGCCTTGGGTCTCGACTGGATTCCATCGGTCGGTAATTTCATCAGCGTCGATCTAGGTCAGCCCGTCGGTCCCATCGATGGGGCGCTGCTGCGCGAGGGCGTCATCTGTCGGCCGGTCGCGAATTATGGCCTGCCAACGCATCTGCGGATTAGCATCGGCCTGGCGGATGAAAACGAGCGCATGCTGGCCGCGCTTGCTCGGGTGCTGGGCGAGACGAGCAGATTTGGAGCTGGTTGATGATCGGGCGTCTCGCGGTGATCGGCGTTGGCCTCATCGGAGGGTCTTTGGCGCGAGCGATGCGGGCGGTCGATGCAGTGGGGGAAATCATCGGGTGCGGCCGCTCGATCGAGAATCTCGAGCTTGCCCTTGAGCTTGGGGTGATCGACGACTACAGCGCCGATCCAGGCGATGCGGTTGCCAATGCCGATATGGTGTTCATTGCCGTGCCATTGGGGGCGATCGCTGGGGTCTTTGAGCGCATTCAGGGTCGTTTGCCGGCGCATGCCGTGGTGACCGATGGCGGTAGTGTCAAAGGCAGCGTGATTGCCGATGCACAACGGGTATTTGGCACGGTTCCGAGCTGGCTGGTGCCAGGGCATCCGATTGCGGGTACCGAGCACAGTGGGGTTGGCGCATCTTTTCCGGAGCTTTACCAGAAACGCCGGGTGATCTTGACGCCGGTCGCGGAGACCGACCCAGAGGCATTGGCGCGGGTGCGGACGATGTGGGAGCAGGTGGGCGCTGAGGTGACTGAGATGAGTGTTGCCCATCACGATGAGGTGCTCGCCGCCACCAGTCATCTTCCGCACATGCTCGCCTTTGGTCTCGTCGATGTGCTCGCGCAGATGCGCAGTAACGATGAGATCTTCCGCTATGCGGCAGGTGGCTTTCGTGATTTCACCCGCATCGCCTCATCGAGCCCTGAGATGTGGCGGGATATCTGTCTTGCCAACGCCGAGGCCTTGAGCACCATGCTGGCTCGCTTCGGTGACGAGATGACCGATATCTCCAAGACCATCCGGTCTGCTGATGCCGATGCGTTGCTTGCGATCTTTGAGCGCGCGCGTGCGGCACGCGCGCGTTATGTGGATGGGCTCCAAGGGCCGGGAGAGGGTTCCTGAGAGCTTCAAGCCGATGGCCCTGAGGTAGGCTCTGTCTTCCGGGATGGCGATAGGCCTAGAGCAGAGCCTTAGCGCAACCGGTGCTAAACGCGTCCTTGCGTCGGGCGGCTCGACTAATGGCGACATTCATCCATATGCCGAGAGACGCCTGGGACCAGTGCGACCAAGAACGTCACCGCTAGCAGGAGGGCTGCGGATAGCACCAGCACCAAGGCGAGCTGGCTGGTCGGTATTGATAAGGGAGTCGTCATCGCGACCACCCCAAGGAGTACGCCTGCACCCAAAAGGGCAGCGGAGAGCATCACGGCACCGCGCATGGTTCGACAATTGATCAACATGACCAGTCTCCCGTTAGTTAGTTCATAAGCAAATACTAATTCATTGGTCGGCGCTTGTCTAGAACGGTTGCTTGAATTCTCTGTGTATTGTGGCCTGCGTCACGCTTTCGTGGTGGCACCAGCGGCAGGCTAGGGATTGAGCCGAATGGTCGGGTACTTGTGCGGAGCACAGGCGGAGCCTGATTGCCAGGCCGCGGGGCATGCAGTAGCCTAGCGAGCGGTTGCGGTGTGGCGCCAACCTAACGTCCGTGGCTGATCGCGTCGAGGCCCGGCGAAACGCTTTTCTTAGTCGAACGCGATCGGTTGGGCCGGTTGGCAGGCCGTTCGCCTTGCAACGGGATTTTTGGATGCAAAACGATACCAACATCACCTGGCACGAGCACCGGGTCACCCGTCACGAGCGCGAGCGCTTGCACGGCCATCGCGGCTGCGTGATCTGGTTTACCGGCCTCAGTGGGTCGGGTAAGAGCACGTTGGCGAACGTGCTCGACCACATGCTTTCGGCGCGGGGCGTCAAGAGTGCGGTACTCGATGGCGATAACGTTCGGCATGGCCTCAATGCCGGCCCCGCCATATTGAAGGAGTCCCATGGCGACGACTATGCGGCTCGCTTCGGTCTGGGCTTCAGCGCGATCGACAGAGAGGAGAATATCCGTCGTATTGGGGCCGTTGCTCAGCTGTTCTGCGAGGCCGGAACCATTGCCCTGACCGCGTTCATCAGCCCGTACCGGGTGGATCGGGATCGCGTTCGTGCGACCATGCCTGAAGGCGACTTCATCGAGGTGTTTGTCGATACGCCACTCGACATCTGCGAGCAGCGTGATCCGAAGGGCCTTTACAAGAAGGCGCGCGCCGGCGAGATCAAACATTTCACCGGCATTGATGATCCTTATGAGGCACCGGAACAGCCAGAACTCATCTTGCATGCTAGCGAGCAGACGCCCGAGGCGCTGGCTGGCGAGGTGATCGACTATCTGGTGCGGCGCGGCATTCTACCGGCCTCTCAGTAAGGTCCGCCGCTGCACTCAACTCGGCGGCCGCCTCCGATGGGGCGGCTACGTTGTATTGCCGACCACGGCTTGTCATTGTTATGAAGATTTGTATCGTCTCGGATAGTCACGATCGTGGCCCTATGCTCGCGACCGCCGTCGCTGAGGCCAAGACACGGGGTGCGGAGTCTGTGCTGCATTGCGGCGATCTAATTGGCACCAATACGCTACGTGCTTCCCTCAAGCTCGGCCTGCCGATTCACGTCATCCATGGCAATAACCTCGGTGACCCGGTCTCGATCTCTCGGCTCGCTTGCCAGTCTGGCGGACTGCTTCAGTATTATGGCAATGACGCAAGCATTGAACTGCATGGACGCAAGATTTTTATGACACATTACCCCCACATCGGGCAGGCCTTTGCGAGTGCTGGTGATCATGATCTTGTCTGCTGTGGTCATTCGCATGAGCCGTTGCTCACCACCGAAGAGAATGTGAAGGGCAGTACCACCTTGTTGGTCAACCCCGGCACGGTTGCTGGGCTTGGTGCTCCGGCTGCGACTTGGATCTTCGGCGATCTCGAGTCCATGCAGTTCGAGATACAAGAGCTTGAGCGATGATCTCACAGGCAGGTCAGCTCGCCGTAGCCACAGTAGGGCCCTAGCGACCCGCAACCTCGTGGCGACGCTAAGCTAGTGGGAAAGCCAAGCAAAACAAGATTTCCAGGTCACGCGCAGCAGTCAACTGTCGTTTCTAGGAGTAATACAAGACTCTGCGAAACAGCCAACGCCCGCTTCTAGGGTTGTCGGCCCCCCTCCACGTTCGGCATCTCAGGCCAACGCAAGCTCCAACGCGGGCATCCTGCGCCAAAATCTTAGGTGAGAGTGACATAGAACAGTCGACTCTTTGCTAGCGGTGCGTTAGAAGGCACAGCCTGCTGCCGATCAATTCTCACAGCGCTTGTTTGACTAAACTATGAATGCGCTACGGTCGCCTCGCTCAGAGGTTTGTTCAGAGGCCTGGTCAGGGGCTTGGCGACAGCGAGCAAGGTTGGACCGCGTCTGGGGACGCGGTGAGCACCGGGTATTAGAAGGCTTTATAGGCTCGGCGAAAAATTGAGTTGTCTACTAGGTGGGGATAATCCAGGATAGCAAGGTCCTGCTTGCGCTCCTGATGCTCGCCGGTCGATCACTCGACGATGGAGCTCGCGCAGGCCGACAGCCTGGTTGAGCATTGGCTTCGCCCTGTGGTCGCAGCTTTGCCCAACTTCCCGGATGAGTCCACCGCGCAATAATGCCTACGGTGGCTTGGCGGTGCGTAGGATACGCTCTGCATTTGCCTTGGCGGCAACGGGCCTGAATGCCCCAGTTTGCCACCAAGGCAACAGGGTTGCGCAAACACCTAGCCGGTCCGGCCGGCCCTGTGCTTCGTGCTTCCATGGCGGGCAGCATTCGCCCGCGGACAGTCAGACCAGAGGTAATCGACTTCGATGTTCACGAATCCTTTTGCTGAAATATCCACCGTTATCCCGGCCGGGGTCATGCAGGGCTATGTTGCTCTGATGATCCTGTTGGTCATTGGCGGTACGCTTGTAGATATGGTGCTCAAGAAGAATGCCAAGTATTTTTTTGAGAATGCGCGCAAAGCCAAGGCGCAGGCTAAACGCAGCGTGAGTACGTCCGAGAAGGCGTCTCTTGCGGCTCACACGCTGGCGAAGGAGGTCCTGACCTCGGGTGAGTTCGCTAACCCCCAGCGCAGGCTTTCCCATCTGTTAACCATGTACGGGTTTATCCTGTTTATCGTGACAACGGGCATCCTGATCTTCTCCTATCCGACTGCGGCCGACCAAGCCCCGGCCTTACTCTCGCTGTTGTGGCACCTGGGAGCCCTGATGCTCTGCGTCGGAGGCTACTGGTTCTGGTTCCGCATCCGGGTCGACGTCTCAGCCGAAGGTCATCCCTGGCACCGTATTGTTCGTGCAGACCTATTCATCCTGTCATTGCTCGCCATGGCAACTTCAGCTCTGATTTGGTCGATACTGCAATCCGCCGGCGTTGGGCTGGCCGTCCTGTTCTTTGTGTTGTTCATTGCCGCGACCACCGTGCTGTTCAGTACCGTCTACTGGTCCAAGTTCGCACATATGTTCTTCAAGCCCGCTGCCGCGTTCCAAAAGCGTGTGATCCTGGCTGATGGCTCAAGAGAGAATCTGCCCGAAGTCCCCGAGCTCACCGACCCTGCCGTCAAGAAGATGTATCCGGATATCCCCGAGTACATGGGCGACAACCCACCCTACATGGGCTTGGGCATTAATCGTGAAGCGCCCAATCATTATTGATTTGGCGGTCACCGAAAACGAACAGTAAGGGGTACTAGAATGCCAACTTTTGTCTACATGACTCGCTGTGACGGCTGCGGAAACTGCGTTGATATCTGCCCGTCCGACATCATGCACATCGATCAGACATTACGACGTGCATACAACATCGAGCCCAACATGTGTTGGGAGTGTTATTCCTGCGTCAAGGCCTGTCCTCACCAGGCGATCGACGTCCGCGGCTATGCCGACTTTGCACCACTCGGGCATTCGGTTCGAGTGATTCGCGATGAGGAAAAAGGTGTTATAGCCTGGCGCATTAAAACCCGTGATGGTAAGAAGGACATGAACCTGCTTGCGCCAATCACGACAAAGCCTTGGGGTAAGCATATTCCTAAGCTCGCCGACATACCTGCGCCGAGTGAGGATGTGCGTGATAGCCAATTGCTATTCAACGAGCCCAAGTATATTCGGCTCGACGATGGCGGCCTGCATACGCTCCAGTCCAACGGTCTAAAAATGAAAGAGGGGGTATACTACTAATGGCCCATGAAACCATCGTTGAAGACGGTATTGATGTTCTGGTTGTTGGCGCGGGGCTAGGCGGCACCGGTGCGGCCTTTGAGGCAAGGTACTGGGGTAAGGATAAAAAGATCGTCATCGCCGAAAAAGCGAACATCGACCGCTCCGGTGCTGTCGCCCAGGGTCTCTACGCAATCAATTGCTACATGGGAACCCGCTTCGGTGAGAACAATCCGGAAGACCACGTGCGTTATGCACGTATTGACCTGATGGGCATGGTTCGTGAAGACCTGCTGTTTGATATGGCGCGTCACGTCGACTCGACGGTACACCAATTCGAGGAGTGGGGGCTGCCCCTGATGCGCAACCCGAAGACGGGTGCTTATCAGCGCGAAGGACGCTGGCAGATCATGATTCACGGTGAGTCCTATAAGCCGATCGTCGCGGAAGCCGCTAAGAAATCGGCTGACAAGGTGTTTAACCGTATCTGCGTGACCCACCTCCTGATGGATGATTCTAAAGAGAATCGTATCGCAGGTGCCGTCGGTTTCAACGTTCGAACCGGTAACTACCACGTCTTCAAGTCTAAGACCGTGATCGTCGGCGCTGGCGGCGCCTCGAACATCTTCAAGCCGCGCTCGGTGGGTGAAGGTGCTGGACGTGTCTGGTATGCCCCCTGGTCATCGGGTTCAGCCTACGGATTGTTGATCGAGGCTGGCGCGAAGATGACGCAGATGGAGAACCGCATCGTTCTCGCCCGTTTCAAAGATGGATATGGTCCAGTGGGCGCCTACTTCCTGCACCTCAAGACCTATACTCAAAATGGTCTAGGCGAAGAGTACGAATCCAAGTGGTTCCCGGCGCTCCAAGAAATGGTCGGCAAGGAGTATCTGGACGTCGAGGCATCGCACCGAACCCATCGGCCCATCCCAACCTGTTTGCGTAACCACGCATTTATCAATGAGGTGAATGCTGGTCGCGGCCCGATCCACATGGTGACCATGGAAGCATTCCAGGACCCGCATCTGGAAGAGATCGGCTGGCACAACTTCCTGGGTATGACCGTTGGTCAGGCGGTTCTCTGGGCGGCGACCGATGTTGATCCCAAGTACGAGAATCCTGAACTGACGACCTCTGAGCCATACGTCATGGGTTCGCACGCGACCGGATGCGGTGCCTGGTGCTCGGGTCCCGAGGATGTCTCTCCGGACGAGTACTTCTGGGGCTATAACCGGATGACCACCGTTGAGGGTCTATTCGGTGCCGGTGACGCCGTCGGCGGTACGCCGCATGCGTTCTCTTCAGGCTCCTTCACCGAAGGTCGTCTTGCTGCCAAGGCGGCCTGCAAGTACATCGATGACGGTAAGGCGGAAGGGATCAAGGTCTCCGCAGAGCAGATCAAACGGCGCAAGGAAGAGATCTACTATCCAATGGAGCATTACAAGGTCTATCGCAATGAGATCGTCGCCGGCTCGGTCAACCCGAACTACATCAACCCGCGTCAGGGCCTAGATCGCCTTCAGAAACTGATGGACGAGTACGGGGGTGGTGTCACGGTTAACTACATGACCAATGAGAAGCTGCTCCACATCGGACTCAAGAAGATCAAACTGCTTGAGGAGGATCTTGATAAGGTGGCTGCAGAGGACATCCATGAACTGATGCGTGCATGGGAGTTGAAGCATCGCATGCGGACGTCCGAGTCGGTCCTGCAGCACACCTTGTTCCGCAAAGAGACACGTTGGCCCGGCTATTACTACCGTGGCGACGCCATGAAGCTCGATGACGAGAACTGGCATGTGTTGACAGTCTCGCACCGTGATCGCGAAACTGGCGAGTACACGATGGAGAAGGCGCCTTGCTACCACTTGGTAGACGAGGCAGAGGCCGAAGCTGCGTAAGCGAAGCAGTATCGTCATCGGTTGAGAGCCCGGAACCTCCGCCAATTTGGAGGAGGTTCCACAGCTCTCGATCATGAGAAGATCAGCGGACTGTTAGTTGTTCTTCCTCCTAGGGCGACTCAGTATCCCGATGGAATAGCCAGACTCGGAGCAACTGCCGGGTAATCTGTTGATTGAGAGTTGTGGATGAATATTACTGAAAAGTCAGATGACGAGTTGCTGGAGATTGCACTCCCTATGTGGGCGGAGCTGGTCAAGTACTCCAATGAGGGAAAGTATGGAAAGTTTATCCGCCACTTTTCTTACGGTTTATTACTTGGTCTCAATGAGGTTGAGTTGGGCAAGCAGTTCGCTAAGAGTGAGCTGACGCGAAGCCTGTCGACAGACTATGATTTTCTCGGCTTTATTCGCCGTGGCGAGCATGTGACTTGCCTTTTTAGGATGCGCAGCACCAAGAAAGAAGGTGAGTGGCTAGGGCGCATGGTTATTGGGTATGAGAAGGGTGAAGTGAAGATTTTCGCCGCATCTATCTTTTAAATGACCATGTCTGAGATGATTGAAGATAACAAATATGTTGAGCTGACCTACAAGGTCGTCGACAAGAAAACAGGGAACATCCTGACCCTTGTCGAGTTTCCCCTAGGTTACGTCCATGGCGCGACTGAGGTGCTGTTGCCTGCAATCACTAACGAGTTGGCAGGAAAATGCCAGGGCGATAGCATTGAAGTGCCCATTGATTGCAATGAATTGTTCGGGCCAAGAGACGAGTCGTTAGTGATTACTGACTATCTCCAGAACGTTCCCAAGGAGTACCACGAGGTTGGCACCAAGATCGTGATGGAGAGTGAGAAAGGAGAAACCAAGACCTTTTTTGTCACCCGGCTCGATGACAAGACATTGACGATTGACGGCAACCATCCACTTAGCGGCAGAGACGTGATCTTTCGGCTTGAGATACAGACGGTTAGGGATGCAACCGATGAAGAGATTGAGGCCGGTGGAAAAACCGAATCAGGCCCGGATTTTGACGCCACCCTGCAGAAGTTGCATTGAATCTATTGCATCTGTCCAAGGTGTAGGATGATACGATGAGTTTGGGTATGGAGGTGGCGCCGAAGATGACGCAAAACCACGCAGATGAAGAATAGATGAAACAGTGCCTTGGCGAGCATGCTAAGGTCGACAATTGGGCGAAGCAGAAATTGGCCGTATTGGCCTAATTGCTCTTCGCTTAACTGCGGTTAAAATGCTCTTTTTAGAATTATCTTTAGATTCGTCAGTCGATTGGGAGGGGCTGACATTGAGCACCGATCCTCCCGTTATTACCCGTTAGTAGAGGTTGATTATGAGTGAGGCACCCAAGTCTAGGCCCAAGGTTCCTGAAGGCAAGTCGCGCTATTTGACCACGCGCCAGAAACAGCCTAACGAAAAAGGTTTCGTAGGCTATGACACGATCTGGGAATCGTTTCAGAAAGAAGAGAAGTACTCGACTCCTAAGCGCCCGTAAACGGTTTGGTCGCGCGGTTTGGGGAGTTCGCGCGACCCCATCAGCTGGCTGCCATACGAGAACTCGCGCCGCGCTAAGCAAGAGCGGCGCTGGGTTGAGGTTTCAAACAGATCAAATGGCCGGGTGCGTTGGGCCGCTCAGCTGATCGACTGGTAGTAATTCATCAGGATCTGGGCGACCTCAGGACGGGAGAATTCTGGCGGGGGTGCCTCGCCGCGACCCAACAGTTCCCGCACCTTTGTACCAGATAACAGGATGAAGTCTTCCTTGGTGTGGTCTGGCGCGTCGCACATCATCACGACCTGTTTGAGCTTCTTGGAATAGGCGGTGTGATCGGCGCGGAACACCTCGATCTCCAGCGCACCTTCCGGTACCTCCTCGTCAAAGATGGTCTGGGCATCGAATGCCCCGTAATAGTCACCGACGCCCGCGTGGTCGCGCCCGACGATGAAATGGGTCGCGCCCATGTTCTGTCGGAAATAGGCATGGAGTACAGCCTCTCGCGGTCCCGCGTAGAGCATGTCGAAGCCGTAGCCAGTAATCATGACGGTATTCGGCGCGAAGTAGAGTTCAGCCATCTTGCGAATCGCAGCGTCGCGCACTGGAGCCGGGATGTCTCCGGGCTTCAGCTTGCCGAGGAGCATATGAACGACGACACCGTCGGCGCCGACAGCGTCCATAGCCATTTTGCACAACTCCTCATGGGCGCGGTGCATCGGGTTGCGGGTCTGAAAGGCAACCGTCTTGGTCCAGCCGTGCTCCATGATCTCGTTGCGGATCTCAACGGCGGTGCGGAAGGTATCCGGAAAGTCGTTCTGAAAATAGGAGAAATTGAGGACATGGATTGGGCCTGAGACGGCCGTTCGGCCCTGGCTGTTAAAGGCCTTCACCCCAGGATGCTCGCTGTCGGTGGTCCGGTAGACCTTCTCGGTCATGAGTGCCATCTGCTCGTCAGAGGCGGTCTCGACCGAAGTCACATCCATCACTGCCAAGACTGGGTTACCCTCAACATTCGGGTCGCGCAGGGCTATCCGCTCGGCGCCCTGGATGGCGTCTTCAGAGTCGACAAGACAGAGCAGCGGGACCGGGAAGAAACGCCCGTCGGTCATCGTCATTGTTTCGGCAACACTGACCGCATCGGCCAGATTCATGAACCCCTCAAGAGGGCTAAAGTAGCCGGCGCCCATCATGACCGCATTCCCGGCCGCTTGAGAGCTGATCACGATCGACGGCAGGGAGTCCGCCTCGTGGGCGAGTCGATGGTGGCGTTCGGTGTCGTAGACAAAGCGGGGTTGGAGTTCGTCAGTGCCGATTGGCTTGATCATGCGTTAACCTCCTAGGGATGAAGAACGGCCGATATCAATAACGCTCAGGTTGGCTGTGGGCGTTAGGGGTTATATTTAAGCTGCTGTTTTATAAATTTTTTATGGCTGTAGAAGAGTGATGAGGGTGAAGCATACTTGGGTCGAATTGACTCGTTAAACTATCAGAATCCTCAGGGTTTCGCCCAACGATTCTTTTTTGTCCTACAACCGTCGGCTTTATGAGCCTTGGGCTTGCTCGGGAGAGCGGAGCCACCTTGTTCGAGCCTGTTGCCGACGACACAAACCATCGGACCCTGAGATAGATGCCGGATGTTGCCTTGTTGACCACCGAATGCCGTAAACCAGCCCTTGCCGTCGTGATTCCGACCTATAACGAGGTTGAGAATGTCCCCATCCTCGTCGACCGACTGCAGGCTGCCCTGGCGGGGATCGATTGGGAATTGATCTTCGTCGATGATGACTCACCCGATGGCACCGCCCAACGGATACGTGAGATCGCCTGCGATCATCCGCATGTGCGGCTGCTCCAGCGTGTCGGACGGCGCGGACTCTCGTCCGCTTGCATCGAGGGGATGCTCGCCACGACAGCGCCATATCTTGCCGTGATGGACGCCGATCTCCAGCATGACGAAGCGCTGTTGCCGGAGATGCTCACGCGGTTGCAACGGGAGCCGCTGGATATCGTGATCGGCAGTCGCTACGTCGCTGGCGGTCAAGTGGGCGACTGGGATGCGCAGCGCGCATCGATGAGCCAATTAGCGACGCGCCTAGGACAGCATCTGATCAAGGCTGATGTTAAGGACCCCATGAGCGGGTTCTTCATGCTCCGTGCCGAGGTGCTCCAGGAATGCGTGCGCGAGCTGAGTGGCGTCGGTTATAAAATTCTGCTCGATCTTTTCGCCACCTATCCAAGGCCGCTTCGGTTTCTTGAGCTGCCCTATCAGTTTCGGGCGCGCCGGTCTGGCGAGAGCAAGCTCGACGAGGCCGTACTTTGGGAATACCTACTGATGCTGATCCAGAAGTGGGCCGGCCCGATGATTCCGGCCCGCTTTATTGCGTTCTCGCTGATCGGTGGCAGTGGGGTGTTTGTGCACATGCTCGTCCTCTGGCTCAGCTTCAAAGGGCTTGGCGCCAGTTTCCTGGTCGGTCAGAGCTTGGCAGCGTTGGTCGCGATGACGACCAATTTCTTTCTCAACAACCTCTTTACCTACAGCGACATGCGGCTGCGCGGCTGGGACCTGCTTCGTGGTTGGCTCTCGTTTGTTGCTGCTTGCAGCGTCGGAGCCTTGGCCAACGTTGGTATCGCGAGCTGGATCTTCGAGGCGCACTCGTTCTGGGTCTTGTCTGCGCTCGCTGGTATCTTGGTTGGCGCGGTCTGGAACTATGCGGTGACGGCGGTGTACACCTGGAAGCGCCCGAAGGCTGCCTGAA
>CAZEZH010000052.1:16373-19951 GCA_964516305.1 uncultured Halochromatium sp.
CCCGAAGGCTGCCTGAAACGGTGGCGATACATTTGGAAATATCTCGCAACCGATTGTTTCAATTTGGGGGCGAGCAGCGCTGGATTATTTATTAGAAATCGCTAATATACTAAGGCATATTCTTGACAGTCCTGGATCACCCAATGCCTTATCCAACCTTGATCGCTGGCGGCTTCAGCCTCGCTCTCCTCGCGGCCGGCAACCTTGCCGCAACTGAAACTGGCTACTTGCCTGCGCCGTCGCTTCCAACCTCAACATCGGTGGTAACGGCCACTGAGCTGCGTCGGATCGACGATGCCTCCAATCCGTTCCCAACTAAAGTGATGGCCGAGCAGTTCGCCGATTACCTGGCCTGGACCAAGGCGCAGGGCCTCAGTCGGCTGGCCGTCTTTGAGGCCCTGAGAGATACCGAAAAAGGCGAATTCGCGACTGAGGTGCTGCCGTTCCCGAGCGAACAGATGGCTGAGCAATTTGAGGCCTACATGCGTTGGACCGAGGAGCAACAGATCAGCCCCTTCTACGCCTTCAAGGTGACGAACTTCGATTAAGAGCGCTTCTTCGTCAGGCGCTTCTTTTTGATTGCGCCAGTACGCCTTGCATCCGCCCCGCGTCGGCCTGCCGTCGCGGGGCCCTTTGTGTTGCGTTACCAGTGAATGTCGGCATATCGATGCTTAGTGCCCGTGACGGAGTTGCCTCGCGCTGTCTGCAAGCGGTAACCTTGTTGCATCGCACAAATTTTCCGCGCGACACCAGCGCTCCCTTGAGTTCGGCGAGCCAAATCGGCGGCGTAACGTTGATGAAACGTAAATCGCTGATGCCGGTCTCAGCGCAGAGGCCTCGCGACGGCTACCGCTCCATCGAACCCCAGGATTTCAGAGCACATCATGGTCAAATCGCGTCCCGTATTCCTCGAGCTTTGGCGCATCCGGTTGCCGATTCCCGGAGTCGTCTCGATTCTGCATCGTTTGAGTGGGGTCCTGATGGTGCTCGCGATTCCGGTATTCGCTGCCCTGTTCGGGCAGGCGCTGTCCGGCACAACCGGGTTTGCAGCGGCTGAAGCGCTGGCAGGCAGCCCGCTGGGCCAACTCGGCCTGCTGCTGCTGGGCTGGTCGCTACTCCATCATCTGTTCGCCGGTATTCGTTATCTGGCGCTTGATCTCGGTTGGGGACTTGACCGCCCGATCGCCCGCAAGACCGCCTGGACCACCCTTTACAGCGCCCTGGCACTGACCCTGATCGGGGCGGTGGTGTTGCGATGAGCCGGCGTGCTTCGGGTCTGAAGGCCTGGCTGATCCAGCGGATCACGGCCGTTTATCTAGGCCTGTTTGGGCTTTACCTGGCGCTCTACTTCGCGTTCGCCCCGCCGCAGGATCACGCTCAGTTGGCCTCATGGGCGAGTACTCCCTGGGTTGCGGTGGGGCTGCTGGTCTTCATCCCGCTGCTCTTGACTCACGCTTGGGTGGGTATCCGAGACGTGCTGATCGACTACGTCAAGCCGATCGGGCTGCGCGTGGGGCTCTTGGCATTGATGGCACTGATGTTCCTCGCCTCCGGCCTCTGGGCGCTGCAGGCCTTGATCCTGGTACAGGTTGGTTGATTGCTATGGCCGCTGCTCGTTCTATTCCCCATCGCCACTTCGATGCCCTAATCATTGGCGCCGGTGGCGCTGGACTGAACGCCGCGCTGCGTCTGGCCAGTGCCGATCTGCGTGTCGCCGTGGTCTCTAAGGTGTTCCCTACCCGCTCGCACACGGTCGCCGCGCAAGGCGGTGTCAATGCCGCGCTCGCCAACGCTTTGCCGGACAACTGGCACTGGCACATGTTCGATACCGTCAAGGGTTCGGACTACCTGGGCGATCAGGACGCGATCGAGACCATGTGCCGTGAGGCGATCCCGACCGTCTACGAACTCGAGCACGCCGGCGTGCCCTTCTCGCGGCTGGATAATGGGCGCATCTACCAGCGTGCCTTTGGCGGCCAGAGTCAGAACTTTGGCGGTGAGCAGGCTGCTCGCACCTGTGCCGCGGCGGATCGCACCGGCCACGCCATCCTGCACACGCTGTACCAGCAAAACCTGCGCGCCAAGACCCACTTCTTTGACGAGCACTTTGCGGTGGATCTGATCCGCGACGATGACGGCGCGGCCATCGGCGCCTTGGTGCTGGATATCGAGAGCGGTGAGCCGCTGATCATCGAGTCCAAGACCACATTGCTCGCCACCGGCGGCTACGGGCAAGTGTTCCGCACCAACACCAACGCCTTCATCAATACCGGTGACGGCATGGCGATGGCGCTGCGCGCCGGGGTGCCGCTGCAAGACATGGAGTTCTATCAGTTCCATCCGACCGGCGTCGCCGGCAAGGGCATGCTGATCACCGAGGGTGCGCGCGGGGAGGGCGGCTATCTGGTCAACGGCGAGGGTGAGCGCTTCATGGAGCGTTACGCCCCGAACGCGCGGGATCTGGCGAGCCGCGATATGGTCTCGCGCTCGATCGTCACCGAGATCCGCGAGGGCCGTGGCTGTGGGCCCAATAAGGATCACGTGCTGCTCAAGGTCGATCACCTGGGCGCCGATGTCGTGCATCATCGCCTGCCCGGGATCACCGATATCTGCCGGGTATTCCTCGGCATCGATCCCGCCAAGGAGCCGATCCCGGTGTTCCCGACCGCGCACTACGCGATGGGCGGCATCCCCACCGATCGCCATGCGCGCGTCGTTGCGCCGGCTCGGCATGGACCCGAAGAGGTGGTGCCTGGGCTCTATGCCGCGGGCGAGTGTGCCTGTGTCTCGGTGCATGGCGCCAACCGCCTCGGCGGCAACTCGCTGCTCGACATCTTGGTCTTCGGCCGTGCCGCGGGCACCGATATCCTGAACTATGTCGCCGAGCATCCCAATCACCGACCGATGCGCGATGAGCACATCGAGCCGGCGATCGCACGGCTGGCCCGCTGGGAGCGTCAGGGCGAAGGCGAGCGGGTGGCTGACGTTAAGGCCGAGCTACGCCGGTTGATGGAGGATCACTGCGGTGTCTTCCGCGATCAGCCGACCATGGCCGAAGGCGTTGACAAGCTCAAGGCGCTGCGGGAGCGGGTCGAGGGCGTTCGCCTGCGCGATCACAGCCAGACCTTCAACACCGCGCGGATCGAGGCACTGGAGCTGGATAATCTAGTC
The DNA here is from genome assembly GCA_964516305.1 of uncultured Halochromatium sp. Classification (GTDB taxonomy): domain Bacteria; phylum Pseudomonadota; class Gammaproteobacteria; order Chromatiales; family Chromatiaceae; genus Lamprobacter. Next base: position 19,545 of record CAZEZH010000052.1, read on the forward strand.
GATGTCGGCATGGCGACGATGATGTCCGCCCTGCACCGCGATGAGAGCCGCGGCGCCCATTCGCGCGTCGATCATCCCGAGCGCGACGACGAGCGCTGGATGAAACACAGCCTCTATCTGCGCGAGGGCGACCGCATGGACTACAAGCCAGTGCGCACCAAGCCGCTGACGGTTGAGTCTTTTCCGCCGAAGCCGCGGGTTTATTAAGAGGAGGACCGACCACGCATGTCCATCACGATCAGCGTCTACCGTTACCAGCCCGATAGCGACTCTGGCTCCAACGCCAGCCCGTCGGCCACCGGCGCCAAGCCCTACATGCAGACCTTCGAAGTCGAGGCCGCGCCGGGCATGATGCTGCGCGAGGCCCTGCTCGCGATCAAGGAGCAGGACGAGACCTTCGCCTTCCG
>CAZEZH010000053.1:0-19884 GCA_964516305.1 uncultured Halochromatium sp.
GATCAGATCGGGCCGGGTCAGCGTCAGCAGATCATTATTGCCCTTGAGATCGCTCGGCCAATCCTTGAAGCGCTCGCCCCGGTAATCGGCCTCTTCCAGCTTCCGACGCTGGATCATGGTGCCCATGGCACCGTCGAGGATGAGGATGGTCTGTTCGAGGCGCTGCTTCAGAAGGGTGGTTCGATCACTCATAACAACTTGCTGGGTCCGATTGTTGAATTTGGGTCCGCAGCCGCTGGCGGTCAGCAGGCTAGAACGGGCCGCGTTCAGATCGCAGCCTCGCAAGCGCCGGCATTAGCTGGCTTGCTCCCGACTGCGGCTAGGCTGTGTGTGCTCAGCATCTGCGATGCCTGACCAGAATGTCTGCGTCCTGCGCCGCGCTTGGGCCCTGTGCGCTAAGCATCCGGGACCTGCCCGGGCTAGCGGAGCGTCGATCAAGACCGGCGGCGGGCAGCCGGCGCAACCGCGGTATCAGTCGTCAGCAGCCGCACTTAGTCTGCAGCATTGTCTGCCGTCTTCGGCATCTGCTCCGGAATCTGATCCGGTTTGAGGCGCGCCTTGCGCATGTAGCGCTCGTGCTGCGGATGTCCATCCCAAATCACTGGCTTCGCCAGCCACTTCTGGATGAAGGCCCACGAGGCCTGGTAACCATCGTGAGGGAGCGTACAAGCCGAGCAGTCCTTGCGGATGACACCGTTGGCATCCGTGAACACCTCATAGGGGCCAGGACACTCGTACGCGATGAGGGGACAATAACAAAAAAGGCAGTTAAATTCTCGTTTGACCCCAGAATGACAGGGGAGAAACGGACAATCCTCGTTCGTAAACCCCTTGAATCCCTGGTTATTTGTTAGATCTTTCGGTTCCATGGCAAACAGCACCTCGGAGTGACGAGGGCCACCGATCACCGCGCAGCCGCTCTTGACGAAGCACTGATCATGGGGCTCGAGTGATCAGGGCCAAGGCCTCTTGGCCGGATGCCCTGTCGGGATTAGTCTGCGCGGTGACCACCGGCGATGACCAGGCATCGGGGTAAATCCCCAAGCAGGCCGAGTAGCGGCTCGCGGGTTCATCTAGCTAGATTCAGCTGGCTGGGCTTAGTCGGCTACCGTGGCCGGGGCCATCGCCGATGCTGCCGACTCTTCCGACTCCGACTCGGTCCCAAGCCTGTACTTTTGGATGCGATAGCGCATCGTCTCGCGTGTGGTGCCCAGCGCACGCGCGGCCGCCGTCACGTTGTAGCCACTGCGCTCGAGTGCAGTACGAATGATGTAGCTATCCATTTCGTCCAGCGCCATGCTGCCGTCCAGCGGGATGGTCAGCCGATCGCCCTCAACGCTGGGCCCGCTGCCTGGCGCGGTCGTAATGCCTCGTCCCAGCTGCAGCCATTCAATCGGGAAGAGGCTATCTCGGGCCAGGAGCACGGCGCGTTCGACGACATTGCGCAGCTCGCGCACGTTACCTGGCCATTGATAGCTGCGCATCTGCTCATAGACCGCTTCAGGCACCTCACGCACCTGGCATCCTGAGCGCGTATTGAATTCGTCGACCAGAACCGGCACCAACTGCTCAATATCCTCGATTCGCTCGCGCAGCGGCGGCAGATCGAGCCGGAACACCGAGAGCCGGTGGAATAAATCACTGCGGAAATCACCGCTGCGCACCCGCTCCTCAAGGCCTTGGTTACTCGCGGCGATGATCTGTACGTCGACCTTGATCATGCGCTCGCCACCGAGCCGGCGCAGTTGCCGGTCTTCGAGCACAGTGAGCAGCTTGGTCTGCAGATCGAGATCCATCTCGGCAATCTCGTCGAGGAACAGCGTGCCCTCGTGCGCCTGTTCCAGATAACCGCGGTGGCGTCCCTTGGCGCCGGTAAAGGCACCGGCCTCATGCCCGAACAGCTCCGACTCGAGCAGCTCGCGCGGCAGCGCAGCGCAGTTCACCTCGACCATCGGACCGTCGACGCGCGGACCGCCGTGATGAAGGATTCGGGCTACCAGCCCCTTGCCGGTGCCAGTCTCGCCGCCGATGATCAGCGCGCTGAACGGCACCTCTGCAAGGCGGGCGATCAGACGGCGCGTCTCCTCCGTGGTCTTGCTCGCTCCGATATAGGAAGTCGGCGCATAACGCCGACGGCGATCGCGCGTCTGCGTCTGCAAGCGCCGCTGAGCTAAGGCGCTTCGGCGGGCACCCGCAACAACAATCTCCAACCGCGCCAACGGGCAAGGTTTCTCGAGAAAGTCATAGGCACCAAGACGGAGCGCCCGAACCGAATCGGGAACGCCACCGTAGCCGGTCAGCAGTATCCACTCGCCCGCGATCTGCTGCTTGCGCATATTCTCCAACAGATCGAGGGCGTTCCCGTCCGGCAGGCTCATGTCCGCCAAGACCACCAAGGGCTCGAGCGTGCGGCTGGTCAGGATCTCGCAGGCCCTCCCGAGTCGCTCAGCGACCTCGACATCCCAACCTTGACTGGAAAAATGGCGCTCAAGCTCACGGGCGAGGGCGCTCTCGTCTTCGATGATGAGTAGGGAATCGGCCATAGTGCGTCGGGTTTCCATCGCGAAGGTTTCGGAACGCGTTGCCACGAAACCGCCTCTAGCAGCGTTTGGGGATCGCCCGCTGGAAGGTCGGTCCGCGTCGCATTGATCATGGTCATCAATTAGCGCCAGGGTCTTGCCGCTGCCGTGCTGGGTCCTGCGCCGACTGAGCTGCAACATTAATGCCGCACCTGCAACCCGCGCAATACGTTAGGCGAGCGCTTCGCCCGCCCCGACCAGGCGGTTGAAATGCACCACTAACAGGGTCAAACCCACCACCTGTGCTGGCGACGACCGCACCATGCCCCAAGTCGGCATTATCGCAGTCGCAACCGAGCCCGAAGCGGCAGATGATCTGATGCTGCTCGCGTCGCGGCGGTACTCACCACCGAGGCCTCGAGCAGTTCAAGCCCCGGGCCATGCCAAAGGCGGTCAAGCGCGAAGAGCGGCCATCGCGATGGAAAGCTCGCTGGCGTCGGCGCGGGTCGCAGCCAGCGTTGAATCTGCGCAAGCCGGCGACTATGACGCCGCCACTCGTTGAAATCCCCCAGCAGGACGCTGAGATCGCAACCGGCCGCGCCGGCATCGAGCAGATGCGACAGGATGATTTCGATCTGACACCGACGCTCGGAGAGGCCTAGGCCTAGATGCGTCGCAAGACACCGCAGCACCAATGGCGCTGCATCAGCAGTCGCGCTCGTTGCTCGCTGCGGACTTGCGCTAGCGAGTGCGATTCGGACGTCGATGAGCCCACGCGGCTCGCGTCTTGGCTGGCTGATATCCAGCAGATGGTGGCCTAACACCGGCAAACGACTCAGCAGCAGATTACCGTAGTGATGTGGCCCACGCTGCATGGTATGACCAAGCCGGGCCTCATAGCCAAGATCTTCCAAGCGCTGCAGGAATACCAGCGGCGCAGCGCGTACCGGCGTCTCAACCTCCTGCAAGGCAATGAGATCGGCATCGAGTTCGGCAATGGTCTCGGCGATCCGCAATGGGTCCTTGCGACGATCACCGCCGACCGCGCCATGGATATTGTAACTGGCGACTGTTAGGTCATCGCGCACGCCAGGTTTGCCTTCGTCAGCCTGACTTGCGCAGCAGATGCCGCCGGAGCCAGAGGCCGCCGCGGTAACCGACCCAGAGCAGGCCAACAACGATGAGCGTGCCGCCGACCAAGAACGCCAACGAACGCATGTCGGCACGCCCCAAAACCTCCAGTAGGCCTTGTGAAAACAAGGCCATCAGGATCACGCCCGGCGCCATGCCGATCAGCGTGCCGATCAGATAATCGCGGAACCGGACCTCGATCGCACCAGCGATCAGGTTGAGCAGGGTGAAGGGTGCTACCGGCACGGTGCGAACCACCACCACCGCGAAGATGCCACGCCTTTTTAGACGTTGGCGCAGATCGCCGAGACGCCCACCGAGGCGCTTCTCAGCGGCTCGAGCACCGGTGAAGTGGCCGACCTGATAGCTGGCAACAGCCGCCAAAACCGAGCCCACGAGCGCGAGTAATGCGCCAGGCAGCGGCTCGAACATCAGGGTGGTGACCAAGATCAGCAGCGTCACCGGCACCGCAGCCAGGCTGGCGAGCACGAAGGCGCTCAGCACCACCGGCACGCCCCATGGCGAATGCGCCAGCCCCCGTGCAGCCTCGGCGAGTTGCTCAGGCTCCAACCACTGACCCGCCGGCGTCCAGCGCCAGAGCGCTGCAAGCACCAAGAACAAGAGCATCAAGCCAACACCGAGGAGCAAGCGCCAGCGCGCATGGGGCACATGTTCCTCGCCGACGACAATATCACTGACCCACTCTGGGGAGAGTGGCCGGTCTGGATCTATCAGGCGCTCATCCGGAACCTGCCGGACCCATTCCCGGTCGACGTTGGGCTCAAGCGGACGCAGCCTGAGATCACCGCTACGCCTAGCGGCTCTAACGCCAGCAGCGGCCCTAGCAGCATCACTGAATTCGTCGCGATTATCGGGACTGGTGTCGGCACTGGTATCGCCCGCAGTAGCGTCTAGCTCGACAGCGCCGCCGCCCTCGATCAGCAGTACGAGCGCGCTCGCAAAGCCCGTTGAAGAAGCCGCTATCGCCTGATCGTCAGTGCCCAAGCGCCCAGATCCTGACTCCACCGCAGCCACCTCATCGGGATCGAGCGAGAGGAACATCGCCAGTAAGCGCTGTCGCAGACACCGAATCTCGGTGCGCACGGCCTCAGTGCTGCCGACAAGGCAGAGATCACACTCGCTATCGAGCCCCATCGACCGATTGCTGAGATTCGACGTCCCCAGCCGCAACACGCGGTCATCAACGATCATCAGCTTGGCGTGCACCATCAGACAATCGTCACCGAGCGCGGGCAGATCAGGATAGTAGCAGCGCAAGCGCCCATGCTGATCCGCATCACGGAGCTCGCTGAGCAGCCGATCGCGAATCAGATCCATCGTGTGCTGCTCAAGCCAATGTCCTGTCTCGCGCGGCAGAATGATCAGGATCAGCGGGCCTTCTGGCTGCTCCAGGCTGTGCCGCAGCGCCTCGGCAACCGAGCGAGAGGTGAGATACTGATTCTCGATGAAGATGAACTCGCGGGCAGACGCGATCATGTCCAGGTAAAGCTGCTCGACCTCTCGGACCTCGGCACGGCCCGCAAACCGCGGCAAGGTCCGTGCAATGCCGATCGCCTGCTGATGAAACAAGGGCTTGAGCTGAGCCGGCCAGGCGTCGGCTGCAGCCCCCTCATCACCGGGTAGACTCGCGCCATCGGCCGCCATTGCTCTGGAAAGCAGCACCGGCGCTGCAGCCCCGCCAGCCTGCTCCCAGCGCTCTGCAAAGAGTTCACAAAGTGCGCCGGCCGCATCGCCATCAACCAGCATCTGCAGGTCGTGAAATGGCGGATAAGGGTCGCCGTCGGGATCGCGCCGGCGCGGTTCGTCGGCTTGATGCGCCTCGGTATCCCAACGCCATTTGCTGATATCGAAGCCGCCGCACCAGGCCAAGGAACCGTCGATGAGAACCAGCTTCTGGTGCTGGCTAGCCATCGTGGGATGAACGTCGTCAAGGATAAAGTGCAGGCGCGGATGGCGCTTATCCGCATCTTTGTGCCAAGGCACCTCGCCGAAGAACAGCGGCTCCCGCTCGAGCGCGTAGATTGGGGCGTAATCCCAGAGCAGGATGAAGATCTCGAGTTCTGGTCGCGCCTCAAGCAGGCGCAGCAGCAGATCACCGAAGGCGGTTGGCCAGCCATCCTCGGGGTCTGGACGCACCAGCTCAAGTCGACTATGGATATCCCAAGCCGCAATCGCGATGAACCGATGAGCGGCGATAAGACTCTGGCGCAGCATGCCAAAATAGCACTCGCCATCAACACAGAGACCAACCCGCGGTGCAGTCTCGACCCGCCAGCAGTTGCGTCCTGCAACCAGCCGCAAACCATTCACCATCGATGCTGTCACCGCTCTAAACCCTCCGACCTTCGGCGGCCAAGCAGCCTCAGGCCGGAGAGGGTCTTATATAAATCCCTTGGCCTGTGATCAGACTGCTACTTGACCTCGCCGATGATCACGTTCTGAAAACTTGCAATCACGCCATCGCCAACTGACACCCCATCGAGCAGGCTCGGGTCGTCGACGTCGAGCATGCGCGTCTGATTCGGCCCCTCGATGGTCAGGGTGCCGTTGGCCTTGTCCATAGCAACAACCTTGCCATAGACGGTCAGCGTGTCAGTGATGCTGCCGCTTGGCTTCTTGCCGGACTGTCGATCGACGTCGGTGTTGCGTTCGCTCGCGACTGGTCCAGCCTCATCGGCAGGAACGAGCTCGATCAGCGCGGTCGAGAGTTCCGTGATCGTCACCTCATCGCCAATCTTGATCTCATCGAGACGCGTGACCTCTTGCGGCACATGCAGCACGTGGTAAGCGCCCTCGGCGTCCTTCAAGGTCATCAGGCGCGTCTCAGGATTCACTACCATTACCTTGCCAGTCAGCTGAGCCCCCATCATGCCTGCCACTGCCGGCTCGGTGCCCTGCGCCAGCAGGCTAGATGGCAAGGTGGCGCCGAGCATCAACGCGGCGCCGAGCATCAGTCCGAACGATTTCTTCTGCATGGTCGATATCCCCTCTGGTGTCTTTGATTGGTCGTGTACCGGCGACAAAGTAGCGAGGTCAGCCCAGGCGCGCAACTCAGGCAAGCAAAGTTCGTCGACCAATGCCGCCAGCAGCAGTCGGTGGGGCGCGCCGGTCGAAGCGAAAAAATGCAGAATATGACCACTCTTTTTTTAGGGGGTCTGCTACGCTTAAGGGAGACGAAAGGTCGCCCTATGGACACCCACCCCGCACAGACACTCTACGTGCATCGTATCGATGCCGACCGACGCATCAGCTTCGTTAGCACGGAATGGCTCGCATTCGCTTCTGACAATGGCTATGAAACGAGCGCCCAGGCCGAACTCGGTCGGCCGCTGTTCTCGGCCATCGCTGATGAGGAAACGTGCCACATCTACAAGTTCCTGATCCAGCGGGCACGCTCGTCGCAGCACCCCTTGGAATTTGGCTACCGCTGCGACTCACCGGATCGCCGCCGTTGGATGCAAATGCAGATGCGCTACCTCGCCGACACCGACGAGATTGAATTCGCGAGCCGATTGCTGCGCACCGAGCCGCGGCCTCTGGTGCCGCTGATCGCGCTCGACCGGATGTGGCCATCTTCGCAACAAAACTTGTCGATGTGCAGTTGGTGCAAGTCGGTCCTCACCGAGCAGGCCTGGGTTGAGGTGGAAGAGGCTGTGAGGCAGCTCCGTCTCTTTGCAACCGACGCAATGCCTCGCATCAGTCATGGCATCTGCCCCGACTGCAGCAAACGTCTTTTATCAACGGAGCCTGCACCATGAGAATCCTCATCGTCGACGACAACCGGCTGCTTGCAACCTGTCTCGCAGATCACCTCATCTCTCGGGGCCACGAGGCCAACGCTGCCTTCGATGGCCATCTGGCGGAGATCTTCTGTGACCGGGACGGCTATGATCTGGTCGTCATCGATATGGTGCTGCCCGAGGTCGACGGGGTCGACTTGCTTGAACGTCTGCGTCGAAAACAGCATCGCTGCAGAGCGATCGTCATTACCGGCTTCTCAGAGCTGCACGAACGAGAGACCGAGCGTCTTGAGCATCTTGATGTTTCTGCTGTCCTGGAGAAGCCATTTTCGTTCTCCGATGTCGACGCCCTCGTCGAGGGCTGCGCGGCCTAGCAACAGCCAAGCGCAAGCTGGCAAATCAACGCGAGCGAGTCCTTGCAGCAGCGAACCTAAACCTCAAGCGCAGCTTGGCATGAGCGGCAGGTCGAATCGCGCATCCGAAGTCGCCCACCCACGCCCGACTCCGCATCGCCTGCCAGGTTTGGCATCCTGATGACGACGAATTCGCTGAGTCATACTTATCGGATATTACTATGACTTACCAAGAAGCCGAGGAACACGTCCCTGGCCGGTTACACGAGATCTTCGCTGCGCCCTATGACGCCTTCACCAATGAAGCAGTAGAACGCCTCCTGCACATCCACATCATGCTGCATCTGCTCGTCGTACGCCCCATGAGACGGCGGCATTTGATCCTCCGTGTGATTCACGGCTGGGAGAATGGCAGCTTTGCGCCAGACGAACTTCAGTACATCGATTATCCACTGCATAGCTTTGACGACTTTCAGCAGGTCAATGAGACCTTCCTGAAAGCCAAAGAGCAGCAGAAGCCGCTGCCTACGAGTGGCCTTTCACTCTTGGCCGAGCCCCTCCAGCAGGCGATTGCCGCCGCCAGAGCAAAAAGCCAAGTCATTGACGAGGAAACGCGCCTGACTCCTGCGCGATGGCCGAGCTTCCCCAAGGGGCTGAGCCTTTACACCCTGTTCAAGATGTACAACCGTCTCGTCTACGGAGAGGACGACGCCTATCGCTCAAGCCACTGCATGACCGCAGAAGGCCTGCGCGAGATCCATGAATTTCACTTAGAGGAAGGTGAATTCGCCATCGTCATCCCGCCGGGTCCCCAGCACAAGACCGAAAATACCCTGATGGTGATGCACGAGAGCCAACTGTCGCCGATCTCAACCATCTTTGCCCTAAGCATACCCCTGTTCGAATAAGTGGTTGATGCAACGCGACGCGCGTCGCCATGGTCTAAGGCAGCGGCCTTGCCATCTGATTGACATCGACCCCCATGGCACCAACGCTTCGGTTCAGCGCATGGAAGCGCATGGCGATGTCGTGCAGATTGGTACCCATAACGGCAACCGAATCACCGAGACGTGCGGCCGTTCGGTCCATAAACGCGACCGATTGTTCCATCACCGTCACATGCTCGGCCATCTCGCGCATCTGCTCTGCAACCACAGGCATCAGTAGGACGTTGCGCTCGATCGCACCGACCTCGACGCTGATCTGATCCATACGATTCGAGACGCGGGTGAAAAGGCTGTTCATCTCTTGCATGCGCGTGATCACCAGCCGCACCTCATCGGTCAGATCGTTGACGAAGTAGAGGTTAGAGAGCGCAAGCGCAGCCACCAGGCCAATGACGACACGCACCCAGAGTTCGACCCCGCGGTGCCGACGCCCGGTCAGGCTATCGCTGCGGTCCAGGTCCTGCTCGAGGTCGGCCATGAGTTCGGTCAGGGCCTCGATGCGATCACGCTCGATCATGGGATAGCACTCGGGATGGCAATGGGGGCTGCTCGGGGCTCGGTTGGACGCTCAGCAGGGGGCTCAACGAAACGGGTTCATCCAGTTGAACATCCGCATCGGCTGCGATAGCTGGTTCACATCCTGGCCCATCCGTCCCACCGTACCCTCCATCAACCGGAACGATTGGCGCATATCGGTGAGATTCGTCGACATGGTGCCGACGCTGCCATCGATGATCGCGATCGATTGGGCAATCTGAGCCACATCCTGCGACATGAAGGCGACCCCTCCGTGCATGGTATCAACATGGCCGATCACCGTCGGCAGGCTCTGCATGCCGGCATCGATGACCTGCATCGAGTGCTCGATGCGGTCCATATTGTCAGCGACTTGAGCGAAATGCTCATTCAATCCAGTCACCGCCGCGGTCGCATCCGGGATCTGCCGGGAGAGGATGATGGTCAGGAACGACAGCGACGCGACCAGGACGATGACAGCACCAAAGAGGAGTTGATACAGCAGCGCCACCCGGGCCTCGATCCGGCTCTGGCGCGCATCGATGCGACGCATCAGGCCAGCGAAGCGCTCCATGGCGTGATCTAGCGCTTGCTCGTCTCTCAGCTCCATGGCTCAGCCCTTGGGCTCTTCTGAGTTAGGTTCATCTGGGCTTGACGCAGCGCTGGCATCGACGCTCAGGGCCGACCTGGCCACAGCCCTGGCGGCAAAGGGTCCGGCCAGCATGTCGTCACCAGGGCCGGCTAGCCCCGGCCAGAAGCAGGCATCGCGCGTGCCACAGCGCGAGAGCATCAGCGCCACTGCAATATCACTCGGATCGCGGTCGGCCAGCGGTTGGAAGATCGCCTCCGCGCGCTCCCAATCGGCCTCAAGCAAGGCCTCGAGACCCGCCTCGTAGTGAGCGATGGCTTCGAGCCGCTCAGGCGAGAGCATCCGATCACGCCGATCGATCAGCTCGAAGATCTCCAGTTTACGTGCGCCACTGCTCAGCGGCAGCACATCGAGCCGGCGTGTCCAGTAGTGATCGCCGACCTGCTGCCAGGCTTCACCGCTGATAATGATCCGCGTGCCATAGCGCCGATTCAACTGATGCAGATCCCAGCCCAGGGCGACGTTATCGCCGATCGCGGTCCAGCTCATGCGTTGGCGCGAGCCGATGGCGCCGACGATGGCGCTGCCATGGTGCACCGAGAATAGGTTCAGCGGCGGTTCCGGCTCACCCGGGGCCAGCGACTTGGCCCACTCGGCATGCAGCACGGCCTCGGCATCGCGGCAGGCAAGCACGGCCCGGCAGGCACGTTCGACGCTGTCCTCAACAGCGACTGGCGCGCCCCAGAAGGCCAGGATGCTCTCGCCAAGAAAGTTATCGATGGTGCCCTTGTGGCGCAGAATGGTGTTGGTGAAGACATCCAACTGGCGCGCCAGCAGCTCGGTGATTCGCGCTGGCGGCAATGCCTCACAGAGGCTCGCGAGATCCGAGGCGCCGGTAAACAGCAGCGTCAGCTCGCGGACCTCGGCCTCGGGCTCGACCCGCTTACCGGATTGGATCAGCCGCCGGCCGACATCGACAGGAACGAACTTCTCCAGCGAGCGCAGGCCCTGACTCATCTTCCAAAGCGCCTCGTCCATGGCCTTGATCTCGGCGAAGCGCGAGGGCACGCGCTTGACATCAGCGAAGCGGAACTCGCGAATCAGCTCGGTATTGCGGACCAGGCGTTTCAGTGGCTGGAACAAACGCAGTGCCAAGAATGAGACTGCGATCGCCGCCGCTAGCAGCAAGATCAGTGAGATCGACGCGGCCTCGCTGAACAGCCGCCGCGCGGGCTCCAGCAGCGAGGTCTCGGGCACCACGACGACCAACTCCCAATGGTCACCAATCCCTGGCGGAAACGCCTGCCGCTGGGACAGATAGCGCTGCCCAGCGGTGCGCGTCAGGCTGTAGTCGACACGGTTGATGGCCGAGACTCGCGCCGATTGCGAGCCTTCCAGATAGGCCTCGACCAGCCAGGCTACGCCGAGGTCCTCGACCCGCGGCAGCCCCGCATCGGCACCAGCCTCCGTTTCCTCGGCAGCGGCGCCCAAACCGGTCGTGCCAGCATCCACAGCAGCCGTGCTTGCATTCACTCGAGACTGAGCGCCATCCGCACGAGCGGCTCTCGCGCCTTGAATCGCGCCTTGGCGCAGCTCGACGCTCTTTGGAAAGGCAATCAACTGCCGCTCCGCACCGACGATCAGGGCGATGCCGCCGCGCGCGATCCGCTGCTCGCTCAAGAACTGCGAGAGACTGCTCAGCGAGATGTCGACGCCGACCACGCCGATCAGTGACCCATCCGGCTCGCGCACCGCCACGGCAGCCGTGATCCCACGTTCGCCGGTCTCTGCAAATGCATACACCGGTGACCATTGCAGCCCCTCGGCCGCGAGCGCCAGGCGAAACCACTGGCGCTTGCGCGGATCATAGGTCGCGTCACCGTTGATACGGGCGATGGGTGCAAACTCTGAATTCCGATAGATGAGGCGCTCAGTCGTCAGCTTCTGGCCTCCGTCCTGCGCCGCCTCCCGACGGATCAGCCGCGTCACCGATTGCGGCGCGCTGCTGACCTGGATGAAATCACCATCGGGACTCGCGACATAAATGGATTCGAGCTGCGGCAATAATTCTAGCTGTCGTCCGAACAGCCGAAAAAGTGCTTGGTGATCTTCGAGGCCGCGTTCGCCCACCAACAACGCATTGATCTCGGCAATATCCCGAGCCGCTTCGAACCGCGCCGAGGTCTCGGCGACCACCTTCGCCGACATCTCGGACAGGATGTCTGCCGAGAGATCCAGCGAGACCCGGGTCGCATGTCGGTAGGTATTGACCGACACCGCAAACACCGTCAGCACCAACAGGCCGACGAAGAGCGCGACGAAGGCGACTTTGTAGCTACGGATCACCGCTTGCGCCCTCAGCAGAATCGCAACAGGCACTGCTGCGGTAAGCAGCAGCGGCATCGGCCTGCTGTCCGGTCAGAAAGGACTGTCGCACATCGACCAACGCGCGGCCGCTGAGTGCCGTGCGCCCAACCAACATCCGAAACCGCATGCTGTCGCGATCGGTCAGCGTCAGCTCGATCGGCCAGCGCTGGGCAGCGACCTCAAGCGTGGCTGCAATCACCGGGCGCTCCTCACGATGACCACCGGAATCGGTGACAGAGCGCTGATCGAGCAGTGGTGCGCTACAACGCACCACCAGATCATCCCGACCCTGTAGCGGGTGCACCGCAAAGCGCACCCAGTCCACCCCTTCCCAAGCAAAGCGCTCGACCTCGAACGCATGCAGGGCCGAGGTCCGTGCCCCGGTATCCACCTTGGCCTTGATCAGCGGCAGCCCCAGCTCAGGCAAGCCAACCCACTCGCGCCAGCCAAGGGTCACCGGGGCATCCACCATCAAGCACCACTCATGAACATGTTCATCATCAGCTTATTGAGACGACCGACGAAGGCCGAGGGATCATCGAGCTGACCACCTTCGGCAAGGATAGCCTGATCGAGCATGATCTTGCCGAGATCATCGAAGCGCCCCTGATCGGACTCGGCCTCCAAGCGGCGCACCATCGGATGCTCGAGATTGACCTCGAGCGTCGGCTTCATGCTCGGGGCATCCTGACCCACCGCCTTGAGCACGCGCGCCAGGTTCGCGCTCATATCATGCTCGCCGACGACGATACAGGCCGGCGAATCGACCAGCCGGGTGGAAACACGCACCGCGTCGACCTGCTCGCCGAGGGAATCCTTGAGCCGCTTGAGCAGATCTTCGTGCTCTTTCTCGGCCTGCTCGGCCTTTTCCTTCTCTTCCTTGTCCTCCAAATCGCCGAGATCGAGCTTGCCCTTGGTCACCGACTGCAGATGCTTCTCCTTGAACTCGTGCAGGTTATTAACCAGCCATTCATCGACCCGATCTGAAAGCAGAAGCACCTCGACGCCCTTCTTGCGAAACACCTCCAGATGCGGACTGTGGCGCGCCGCCGCCGGGCTGTCGGCGGTGATGTAGTAGATATCCTTCTGGCCGTCCTTCATACGTTCGATGTAGTCGTCGAGCGAGACGGTCTGATCGTCATTGTCGTTGTGGGTGCTGGCGAAGCGCAGCAGGCCGCCAATGCGCTCACGGTTGGCGAAGTCCTCGGCAGGCCCTTCCTTGAGCACTCGGCCGAACTCGCTCCAAAACTCCTGATACTTCTCTGGCTCGTCCTTGGCCATGGACTCGAGCAGGTTGAGGACGCGCTTGGTGTTGGCACCGCGGATGGTGTCGATCTTGCGGTTGTGCTGCAGGATCTCACGCGAAACATTGAGCGGTAGATCGTCGGAGTCGACGACGCCCTTGACGAAGCGCAGCCAATGCGGCATCAACTTGTCGGCCTCGTCCATGATGAAGACGCGGCGCACATAGAGCTTGACGCCGTGCTTCTGGTCGCGGTCCCACATGTCCCAGGGCGCGCGCTTGGGCAGATAGAGCAGCGCGGTGTACTCGTTGGTGCCCTCGACCCGATTGTGCGCCCAGGCCAAGGGCTCATCGAAGTCGTGCGAGATGTGCTTGTAGAACTCCTTGTAGTCGTCGTCGGAGATCTCGGCCTTGTTGCGCATCCAGAGCGCGGTACCGCGGTTGACCTGCTCGAACTCTGGCTCGGCATCCTGTTCTTTTTTCTCCTCGTCATCGCCACTGAGGTCCTCCTTGGCCATCTCGATCGGCATCGCGATGTGATCGGAAAACTTGCCGATCACGCTGCGCACGCGCCAGGGGTCGAGAAACTCTTTCTCATCGTCCTTCAGATGCAATGTCACATCGGTGCCACGGCCCGGCTTCTCGATGGTCTCGAGCGTGTAGCTACCGCGGCCATCGGACTCCCAGCGCACGCCGTGCTCGGCGGTCAGACCCGCCCGACGCGAGGTCAGCGTGACCTTATCGGCCACGATATAGGCCGAGTAGAAGCCAACACCAAATTGGCCGATCAGTGCGTTATCGGTGACCTCGCCCTCGCTCATCGCTTGCAGGAAGCGGCGGGTGCCAGAGCTGGCGATACTACCGATGGTATCGACCACCTCCTGGCGATTGAGGCCGATGCCATTATCGGAGACGGTGATGGTACCGGCCTCCTTATCGATGCTGACCCGGACCCGTAGCTCGGGGTCATCTTCGAGCAGGGCCTCATCGGTCAACGACTCGAAGCGCAGCTTCTCAGCGGCATCAGAGGCGTTAGAGATCAGCTCGCGGAGGAAGATCTCCTTGTTCGAGTACAGCGAGCGGATCACCAGGTCTAAGACTTGGCTGACCTCGGCCTTGAACTCGAGGGTTTCCTTATGCGCATCAACGGTCATGGGTGTCGATCACCTATCGTAGTGGGTTGAGTTTCGTTTTTGATCGGTCGCGAGGCAGTCGCACTCGTTACAATTGGGCTGACCAGGCCTCGCCGGCGCCGCTGTGGTAGAGGCAAACCAACTCAAAATCAAGGGTTATGTCGATGCAAGCACCTGTCATTAGTACCACGCCGTTCGATGGTCAGAAGCCAGGCACCTCTGGCCTGCGCAAGAAGGTCACGACCTTCCAGCAACCGCACTACCTAGAGAATTTTGTCCAGGCCATCTTCGACACCCAGACCAAGCTCGCCGGCGGCACCCTAGCGCTCGGTGGTGACGGGCGCTTCTATAACCGCGAGGCCATCCAGGTCATCCTGCGCATGGCGGCCGCCAACGGCGTGGCACGCGTCTTGGTTGGCAAGGGCGGCATCCTATCGACACCGGCCGCATCTTGCATCATCCGAAAGTACCAGACTCAGGGCGGGATCATCCTCTCAGCAAGCCATAATCCCGGCGGACCCAGCGAGGATTTCGGCATCAAGTTCAATATCGATGCCGGCGGCCCAGCGCCAGAGTCGGTGACCAACGCCATCTACCAGCGCACCCAGACTATTGATCAGTACCGCATCATCGAGGCCGACCTAGTTGATCTGGATCAGATCGGCGAGTATCGCCTAGACGAGATGCGGGTCCAGGTCATCGATCCGGTGGCCGATTATGCCGACCTCATGGCAAGTCTGTTCGACTTCAACGCCATCCATCAATTGTTCAACTCGGGCAGCTTCCGGATGCGCTTCGATGCCATGCACGCGGTCACTGGCCCCTATGCGGTCGAGATTCTGGAGCATCGCCTCGGTGCCGAACCCGGCACCGTGATGAATGGCGCACCGCTTGAGGACTTCGGCGGCGGCCATCCGGACCCGAACCTGGTCCATGCGCATGACTTGGTCGAGCTGACCAGCGGCGCAGCAGGCTTCGACTTCGGCGCTGCCTCCGATGGCGATGGCGACCGTAATATGGTGCTTGGACGCGACTTCTTTGTCACCCCCAGCGACAGCCTGGCCGTGCTTGCGGCCAATGCGCAGCAGGCGCCTGGCTACAAGCAGGGTATCAGCGGCGTCGCGCGCTCGATGCCGACCAGCCAGGCTGCCGATCGGGTCGCCGAGGCGCTCGGAGTCGACTGCTTCGAGACCCCCACCGGCTGGAAGTTCTTCGGCAATCTGCTCGACGCCGGCAAGATCACCCTCTGCGGCGAGGAGAGCTTCGGCACCGGCTCCGATCATGTGCGCGAGAAGGACGGCCTCTGGGCCGTGCTGTTCTGGCTCAACCTGATCGCGGTCAAGCGTCAATCGGTCGCCGAGATCGTTCGCGATCACTGGCGTCGGTTCGGTCGCAACTACTATACCCGGCACGACTACGAAGGCATCGACAGCGAGGCCGCCGAGGGCCTGGTCAATCATCTGCACATCCTGCTGCCAAGCCTGCCAGGGAAACAGCTTGGCGGTTTCAAGGTCGCCTTCGCGGACGATTTCGCCTACACCGACCCCATCGACGGTAGCGTCGCCGAGCATCAAGGTATCCGCATCGGCTTCGAGGACGGCTCACGCATCGTGCTGCGGCTCTCCGGCACCGGCACCCAAGGTGCCACACTGCGCGTCTACATCGAGCAGTACGAAGCCGATAGCGCGCGCCACAATCAGCCCGTGCAGGAGGCCCTAGCACCGCTGATCCTGATCGCACGCGAGCTGGCGCAGATCGAGTCGCGCACTGGTCGTGTCGAGCCGGACGTGGTGACCTGAGCAGATCGAATTCTTGGAGCAGATGGGGCTTGCGCTGCCCACGCTTCGATCCTATCTAGACTGTGTCGGAGATGTCTTCGCGACATCCTGCCATGATTAACGTCAATCGCGTCCATCGCGAGGAGTGCATCGATATGAACCTGCGTACTGCAACCCTGGCTACTGCTCTGCTCTTCGGTCTGACCCTGATCCTGGGTGCCGGCACCGCCGTCGCCGGCGACGGCAAGAGCTGTGGCGACAAGAATAAGGGCGAGAGCGCTGCTGTCGTGATGCCGGCTCAGCCGCTGGCCTGAGACTAGCCCTGCTAGCCTACCCGAGTGTTTGCCCGCCCAAGTGAGAACCTAGAGGCCGAGCCTGATCGGGGCCTTGCCTGACCAGGCTTGGGCCTGAGCCAAGCGCCTCTGACTCCGCACGTCTGCGGCCTTAGGATGCTCAGGTCTCCAACAGTGAATGATTGATTGATCTTGGCCCTATCCGGGAAACCGGTAGGGCCAATTTTTTGCCATCTGGACGCACGATAGCGATTCACCGACTCAAGACCCGCTCACGATCGATCAAACCGATCGACATCATCCGAAGAATCCATTTGGATGCTCGCGGTTTTTGCCCCATTCTGTGGGCTGAGCTGGATAATGCCCTGCTCGAGACCTCATACCGATCATTCGTTCCACCCAACCACGCACGGAGTATCCCTGATGCTGCAAGATCGCACCGGCCAGAAAGTCCCGAACGTCACCTTCCGCACCCGGACCGACCACGACTGGAAGGACATCACCACCGATGACCTCTTTAAGGGCAAGACCGTTGTCGTCTTCTCGCTGCCCGGCGCCTTCACCCCGACCTGCTCCTCGACCCACGTGCCGCGCTTCAATCAGCTCGCACCCGCGCTGAAGGCTGCTGGCGTCGACGACATCATCTGCATGTCGGTCAACGATGGCTTCGTCATGAACGCCTGGAAGGACGACGAAAACGCCGAGAACCTGACCTTCATCCCGGACGGTAACGGCGAGTTCACCGACGGCATGGGCCTGCTGGTCGACAAGGACGACCTCGGCTTCGGCAAGCGTTCCTGGCGCTACTCGATGCTGGTCAAGGACGGCAACATCGAGAAGATGTTTATCGAGCCAGAGGAGCCGGGTGACCCCTTCCACGTCTCCGACGCCGACACCATGCTCGAGTACATCGCGCCGAATGCGGCCAAGCCGTCGGACATCACCGTTTTCACTCGTCCCGGCTGCCCGTTCTGCGCCAAGGCCAAGGCCATGCTGAGCGATGCTGGCATGCAGTATGAAGAGCTGGTCCTGAACAAGGACTACACCGAGGAGACCCTGCGTGCCGTCGCCAATGCGACCAGCGTGCCCCAGATCTTCATCAACGGCACCAAGATCGGTGGCTCTGACGACCTCGAGAAGTGGATGGCGAGCCGCTGAGTCTGATCTAAATTAGGCGAACGCCTAGCGTCACGGACGCTTGGATCGAGACCGACAGCCGCTGGTGCATCTGCCTAGCGGCTGTTTCGTTTGGACAGCACTCAGACTAGGAGACCCCTATGGACAAGCATTTTGATCTCATCGCCATCGGCGGCGGCAGCGGCGGACTGGCAGTCGCTGAGAAGGCCGCCGGCTATGGCAAGCGCACCGCTATCGTCGAATCCAACCTGATCGGCGGGACCTGCGTGAACGTCGGCTGCGTGCCGAAGAAGCTGATGTGGTATGCCTCCGAGATCGCGCAGTCGGTGCGCGATGCCCCCGAGCTGGGCATCCAGGCCGAGATCACCGCCATCGACTGGCCGACGCTGGTCAAGGGCCGCGAGGGCATGATCGACGGCATCCGCAACTACTGGAACGGTTACGTTGAGAAGCTCGGCATCACCCTGCTGCAGGGCACCGCGCGCTTCGTCGACAACAAGACCATCGAGGTCAACGGAGAGCAGTACAGCGCCGAGCACATCGCCATTGCCACCGGCGGCCAGCCGATCGTGCCGCCAGTGCCAGGTCATGAGCTTGGCATCACCTCCGATGGCTTCTTCAAGCTCGATCAGGCACCGAAGCGGGCGTGCGTGATCGGCGGTGGCTACATCGGCGTCGAGCTGGCTGGCATCCTCAACTCGCTCGGCTCGGAGGTCACCATCGTCGCGCTGGAGCCGAAGGTGCTCGAGACCTTCGATCCGCTGATCAGCGAGACCGTCAAGCACAACCTGGAGCACGAGGGGATCAAGCTGAACCTGCCGTTCGCGGTCGGCTCGCTGGAGCAGCGCGATGATGGCATCGCCGTGATCGATCGGGACGGCAACGCCCTCACCGGCTTCGATACCGCGCTCTGGGCGGTGGGCCGACGCGCCAACACAGCCGCGCTCAACCTCGAGGCGACCCAGATCGAGCATCTCCCCAACGGGGTCATCCCGACCGACGACTATCAGAACACCAATCTGCCTGGCGTCTATGCGCTCGGCGACATCACCGGCCGCGCGCCGCTGACCCCAGTCGCCATCGCCGCCGGGCGCCGGCTTGCCGAGCGGCTGTTCAACAACCAGCCCGACCGGCATCTGGACTACGAGAACATCCCAACCGTGGTGTTCGCGCATCCGCCAGTCGGCTCAGTCGGTATGACCGAGGCCAAGGCGCGCGAGACCGGCGAGAAGGTCACCATCTATCAGACCACCTTCACGCCGATGAAGTACGCGCTCAACGAGCGCGAGCCACGCACCGCGATGAAGCTGGTCTGCACCGGTGAGAATGAACGCGTGGTCGGCATCCACATGGTCGGCGACGGCGTCGACGAGATGCTGCAGGGCTTCGCCGTGGCCGTGAAGATGGGCGCGACCAAGGAGGACTTCGACAACACCGTCGCCATCCATCCGGTCAGCGCCGAAGAGTTGGTGACGCTGAAGGAGCCTTATACTGGCGACTAAAGGAGTGTCCATCTTTTGCTTCCCGAAGCTGCGGCGACTGGTTGCTGCAAAACCGGGAAGCAATTTCTGGACAATCACTCAGCACGGCGACGGCTCATAACACGGCTCGCTGATCCATCATGAAATTCCCCTACGGCACCGCTGATTTCCACGCCATTCGCCGCGAAGGCTACTACTACGCCGATCGCACCGACCGCATCCGCACGCTGGAAGAAGCGGGCAAGCAGCTGCTGTTTCTGCGCCCGCGCCGTTTCGGTAAGACCGCCTGGCTGACCACGCTGGAGAACTACTACGACCTCGCCCGGGCTGCGGAATTCGACGAGCTATTTGGGCCACTGGCCATCGGCCAGAACCCCACCGCCCGGCGCAACCATTACTTCGTGCTGCGCTGGGACTTCTCCATGGTCGATGCCAGCGGCAACCTGGCCGAGATTCGCCAGGCACTGCATGATCATCTCAACAGCCGAGCGCGCGCATTCTTCGCCCGTTATCAAGAACAACTCGGCGCCTGGCCGCTGACGCTGCAACCCGAAAACGGGGTGGTCGCGCTCGAATCCACCATCAGTGCCGCGCGTGCGAGCGGCCATGATCTCTACCTGCTGATCGACGAATACG
>CAZEZH010000054.1:0-19803 GCA_964516305.1 uncultured Halochromatium sp.
GCCGCGATCTGGCTCCAGATCGCTTCAACCGGCGCTTCCCATTTGGAGACGATTCATAGCCGCCTGCTGCTGGCGGCGACGACGACCGGGCCGCGTCCTGCGCGCTGGCTTCGTCTGGCTGAAGAAGCTTGCAATCAGGTAGCGGTTTGGTCGATGGATCGCGCGTCGGGCATGCAGCAGGGCAAAGGCCAGGGTCGGGATTAGCAGCAACAGTCCCAGCCCGAGATGGACCAGGAACATGTCGAGATAGAGCAGATTCTGCAGGGTTCGACCGCTCAATTGCTCGATCAGGGTCACCGCGGCCAGATAGAGCGAATTGATCGCCAGCAGGCCGGCGGGGATGCCGATGAGCCAGAGCAGCCGGCGCAGCGCCGGAGTGAGGGCGGATAAGGGCCGATCGGAGCGATGGCTGCCAGTGGGGCGATCCATGACAACGGTATTGGCGTTAAGGCTTCTCAGTGCCGTTCGAGGCGGCCAAGCTCCTCCAGGATATCGAGCACTAGGCGCCGACCCTGGCTGTCCATTTCCTTCGCCAGCTGCTCTGGATTGCGCTCGCCGTTGATCATGGGTCGGATCACCGCCGCCAGCCGCGCCATTGGGCCGCCGACGGTGCTCATCTGCTCAGCCATGTTGCCGATCAGCATCAGCGCCTGAGCGTTGCCGGTGCCGGCGGCGTGGATCATGTGCGCGAGGCCGGGCGCGGCGAGCGTCGGGTCTTGGCGTTGGGCGGGGTCAGGCAGGCTGTGCGGGTCTTGGATACCACGCAGGATGGCCTCGGCGATGATCTGGTCTTCTTCGTCCAGTCCTGCGTACAGCTCGCGACCGCGCTCACCGTTGGCGATGCGCCGAATCGTGCCGACCAGCGCTTGCCAGCCCTGCTGCTCGGCCTGCTGCAAGAGGCTATTCAGGGTCTGGGTCTGCTCCGGACGCTGAACGCTTTCAGCGACTTGTCGGATGAATTCGGCGTGGACCAGACGAATCTGCTGGTGACGGTCGGGAAGCTCGGGCATGGCGTGCGCCTCGTCTGTTGCTGATCCTAGCGATCGAGAATCGGGCATTGCGCTCTCGGGCGCCGGCTCAGCGGTTTGAGCGGTGCTAGCGGTCGAGAAAGCTCATGAACTCAGAGCGGGTGCGAGCATCGGATTCGAAGGTTCCGCGCATCGCACTCGAGACCGTCGTGCTGCTCTGCTTCTGCACCCCACGCATCATCATGCAGGTGTGGCTGGCCTCCATCACCACCGCGACGCCATGGGCGTCGAGGTGGTCCATCAGGGCATTGGCAACCTGGCTGGTCAAGCGCTCCTGCACCTGCAGCCGGCGCGCAAAGACATCGACCACGCGCGCGATCTTGCTCAGGCCGACGACCTTGCCATTCGGGAGATAGCCAACGTGGGCATGGCCGAAAAACGGCAGCATGTGATGCTCGCAGAGGCTATAGAACTCGATGTCGCGCACGATCACCATCTCGCGCACGTCTTCCTCGAACAATGCCCCCTTGATGATCTCCTCGGCTGACAGCGCATAGCCGCTGGTGAGGAAATCGAGCGCCTTGGCCACCCGCAGCGGGGTGCGCTTGAGGCCCTGGCGCTCAGGGTCCTCGCCAATCTCCGTCAGCAGGTCGCGGACTAGATGCTCTTTGCGTGCATCGTAGACCTCTTGTTCATCGACGGGCTCGAAACTATCTGCGTAATGTCCTTCTGTGGTGAGGCGTGAGAGCTTGGTCTTTGTGGGCATAGAACATTCTTCCAATCCGGCGAGACGCCCAGCAGGGCGCCCAACAATAGTGCTAGCGAAGAGTGGGGCTCCTCGCATCGAAATACGACCTGTTCCAACGCCATCGATCCCAGCGAGTCTGGGTGGCGATGGAAGGCGGAGTGTGGATTCGTTAAACTGACTGTAGGCAGTGAGCCTTTCGCTTGCGCTTTACCGCGACCGCAGCCGCGCTCGCGCGATCAAATCGACCGGAGTCGCCTCATTCGATCTCCGCCATCCATGTTCCTAGCGGGATTCGCCACGCCCCTGGTCTGGCGTTTGCAACCCGCGATTAGACCGAGCCTATCTCGGTCCGTGCTCGCGCCATCCTGTCTTCGGCGCCCAAGAACAACCCTAGTCTCGAGGATTTCCAGATGTGTGGATTCTGCGGTGAGATCCGCTTCGATGGTCAGGCGATCGATCTCGGTGCGCTGGCAGCCGTCAACCAGAGCATGCAAGCCCGCGGTCCCGATGGCAGCGGTCTGTTCCAGCAAGCGCAGATCGCACTCGGCCACCGCCGGCTCAGCATCATCGACCTCAGCCCCCATGGCAATCAGCCGATGGTCGATAGCGAGCTTGGCCTGACCATCGCCTTCAACGGTTGCATCTACAACTACAAGGAACTGCGCGAGGAACTCTCGGGCAAGGGCTATCGGTTTTTCTCGCACAGTGATACCGAGGTGATCATCAAGGCCTTCCATGCGTGGGGGGCGGATTGCGTTGATCGGTTCCATGGCATGTTCGCGTTCGCGATTGCTGAACGCGATAGTGGCCGCTTGACCCTAGCGCGCGATCGGCTCGGCATCAAACCTTTCTACTACGCCGAGCTTCCCGGGGGCTTTAGGTTTGCCTCAAGCCTGCCGGCGCTGCTTGCCGCCGGCGGCATCGATACCGATCTAGATCCGGTCGCGCTCCACTACTATATGCATTTTCACGCCGTAGTGCCGGCACCGCATACCATCCTGCGTGGTGCGCGCAAGCTGCCGCCGGCCACCATCCGGGTGATTGAGCCTGATGGTCAGGTGCGCGATCACCAGTACTGGCAGCCGAGCTTCGAGGCACGTCCGGAAGAACAATCGCTGAGCTTCGAGGACTGGCAGGATCAGGTGCTCGCAGCATTGCGGACCGCGGTCGACCGGCGCCTGGTGGCTGATGTCGACGTCGGCGTGCTGCTCTCTGGCGGGCTCGACTCGAGTCTGATTGTTGGCCTGCTGGCGGAGCAAGGTCAGCGCGGGCTGAACACCTTCTCGGTCGGTTTTGAGACAGTGGGTGACGAGGTCGGCGATGAGTTCCAGTACTCGGACATCATCGCCAAGCACTATGCCACGGACCATCACAAGATCCAGGTCGACTCGCGCAACCGACTCCTGTCGAGTCTACCAGGCTGTGTGCGGGCGATGTCTGAGCCGATGGTCAGTCACGACGTCATCGGCTTCTATCTGCTCTCGCAAGAGGTCGCCAAGTATGTGAAGGTGGTGCAAAGCGGGCAGGGGGCCGATGAGGTCTTTGGTGGCTACCACTGGTACCCGCCGATGCTCGAGAGTCAGGACCCCGTCGTCGACTATGGGCGGGTGTTCTGCGATCGCGAGCAAGCCGAGTATCTGCAGGCTGTGCATCCGCGTCTGCATGGCGAGGACTATAGTCGCGCCTTCATCCGCGATCATTTTGCGATCCCGGGCGCCGAGGCCGCGGTCGATAAGGCGCTGAGGATCGATCAGCAGATCATGCTGGTCGATGATCCGGTCAAGCGTGTCGACAACATGACCATGGCGGCTGGGTTAGAGGCACGCGTGCCCTTCCTGGACCATGAGCTGGTCGAACTCGCGGCCCGGATTCCGGCACGGCATAAACTTTGCGATGACGGCAAATGCGTACTCAAGGCGGTTGGGCGGCGAATCATCCCGAGCGAGGTCATCGACCGACCAAAAGGCTATTTTCCGGTGCCGGCCCTGAAGTACCCGCGTGGCGAGGTGCTCGAGATGATGCGCGAGGCGGTGCTGAGCCGGCGTGCGCGCGAGCGCGATCTGTTCCAGCCGGCCTATGTGCAGCAGTTGCTTGATGCACCAGATGAGCACATCACGCCGTTGCGCGGCTCCAAATTGTGGCAAGTGACGCTGCTAGAGCTTTGGCTGCAAGAGCAGGGGATCTGAACTCAGATAACAAAACCGGACGAGGGGACAGTGCAATGAGCACGCGAGAGCACATCCATCACCGGCTCGAACGTCAGCGGGCGCAGTCGGTTAGCAGTTGGGACAATAAGCGCCGACATGAGAACGAGATCTGGTCGGAGACGGCTGTCAATTGTGGTTGGGGTCGACTGATCTTCGGTCAGACCTTCAATGATCCACAGCAACTGGCCAAGTGTCTGCAAGAGGAGCGCTCTGGTCGGCGTGACGTGGCCATGTACCTGCGCGATCCTCATGTGGTGCTCTCCTATGCGCCGCAAGACCTGTTTCTTGACCCCTCGCATACCTTTCGCCTTTGGCTGGATCGCTACCAGTACTCACATCGGCGAGTGAAGGGCTTCGTGGTGCGGCTGCTCAACAACCGTGCCGATGCCGAGGCGGTGCATCGGCTGTATGCGTCACGCCGCATGGTACCGCCAAGCGCCGAGTTCATCTGGCAGCAGCGTGCCTCGCGGGTGGTGCAGTTCTGGGTGGCGCAGGATGAGCAGGACGGCGGCATCCTCGGCTGCGTCAATGGCATCGACCATGTCGAGGCCTTTGGGGATGTCGAGCGTGGGGCTAGCCTTTGGGCGCTGGCTGTGGATTCCCAGGCCCCCTATCCAGGCATCGGCGAGGCGTTGGTCCGGCAGGTGGCGGAGTTCTATCAGGCGCGCGGCCGCGCGTTCTTAGACCTGTCGGTGATGCATGACAACAAAGGCGCGATTCGCCTCTACGAGAAGCTGGGCTTCGAGCGCGTGCCAGTGTTCGCGTTGAAGAATAAGAATGCCTACAACGAGCCCTTGTTCATCGGCAAGCAGCCGGCGGCGAAACTGAATCCCTATGCGGCCATCATCGTCAACGAGGCGCGCCGGCGCGGGATCGGGATCGAGGTGGTCGATGCTGAGGCCGGCTATTTTGCGCTCGGGCTCGGCGGCCGGCGCATCGTCTGTCGCGAGTCGCTGAGTGAGCTCACCACGGCGGTGGCGATGAGTCGCTGCGACGACAAGGCCGTCACTCAACGGCTGTTGCGGGGTGCTGGTCTGAAGGTGCCGGACCAATGCGCTTATGAGGCACTCGATCAGGCCGAGGCCTTCTTGTCACGCCATGGCAGTGTGGTGGTGAAACCGGCGCGGGGCGAGCAAGGCGCGGGCATCAGTGTCGATATCCGCGATCCGGATGATCTCGAACGTGCGATCAAGAATGCGCGCCGGATCTGCGAGCAGGTGATCCTCGAGCAGTTCTGCAGTGGCGCAGACCTGCGTATCATCGTGATCGATTTTCAGGTGGTGGCAGCGGCCATCCGCAAGCCAGCGCAGATCGTCGGCACTGGGGCGCACAGTATCAGCGAGCTGATCCAGATCCAAAGCCGGCGCCGGCGTGCAGCGACCAGCGGCGAGTCGAATATCCCGGTCGATGACGAGACCGAGCGCTGCGTGCGCGAGGCCGGTTTCAAGATGGAGAATACCCTGCCTTATGGACAGACACTGATCGTGCGTAAGACCGCCAACCTACACACCGGCGGTACCATCCACGATGTGACCTCCGATCTAAGCCCGGCGCTGGCACAAGCCGCCTCCAAGGCCGCCCGCGCGCTTGACATTCCCGTCACCGGACTGGATTTTTTAGTACCAGACGTGAACGCGTCCGATTATGTAATCATCGAGGCCAATGAGCGGCCGGGGCTGGCCAACCACGAGCCCCAACCGACCGCCGAGCGCTTCGTCGACCTGCTCTTTCCGCAGACCGCAGCCCGGGAGCTCAGCGCTTGAAGCATCTTCGCATCGATAACGAGTACCTGCTCGAGATCCTGCTCAAACTCCTGTTCACCCCAAGTCCGGCCGGCTATACCGACCGCGTCGTGCACCTCGTTTGCGAGGAGCTTGAGCGCCTTGACGTGCCCTTCGAACTCACGCGCCGTGGCGCGATCCGGGCGACCTTGAAGGGGGAGGCCCTGCGGCCCAATAAGGCCATCGTCGCGCACATCGACACCTTGGGGGCGATGGTCAAGGCGTTGAAGCCGAATGGGCGTCTGCAGCTGGTTCCGGTCGGTCATTGGAACTCAAGGTTCGCTGAGGGCGCTCGCTGCACCCTGTTCACCGACATTGGTCAGCACCGGGGAACCATCCTGCCGCTGAAGGCCTCGGGGCATACCTTTGGCCCTGAGATCGATAAGCAGCAGGGCGGTTGGGACTACGTCGAGTTTCGGATCGACGAGCGCGTCTACGATCTCCAGGGTCTACTGCAGCTTGGAGTGCATGTGGGCGACTTCGTCGCGATCGATACCTCGCCCGAGATCACGGCGACCGGCTACATCAACTCGCGTCATCTCGATGACAAGGCTGGGGCTGCGCTGCTGCTGGCGGCGGTCAAGGCCGTTAAGGAGAGCAAGGTCAAGCTCCCGGTCGATTGCCATCCGCTGTTTACGATCTCAGAAGAGGTCGGCTCAGGGGCGTCGGCGGCCTTGCACAAGGATGTGGCCGAGATGCTGACCATCGACAATGGCACCACCGCGCCGGGTCAGAACTCGAGCGAATTCGGCGCGACCATCTGTATGGCGGATATGGGCGGCCCGTTCGACTATCACCTGACCCATCGCATCATCCAGATCTGCCAGGAGTTTCAGATCCCGCATCAGCGCGATATCTTCAAGTATTACCGTTCGGACAGTGCGGCGGCGCTCGAGGCCGGTAACGATGTGCGCACGGCGCTGGTGACCTTCGGCATCGATGCCTCACACGGCTATGAGCGCATCCACCAGGAGGCGCTCGAATCGCTCGCCGAGCTGGTCGCGATCTACATGCAATCGCCGCCCCTGTATGCCCGTGACCGCTATGAGATGGGGCCACGCGCTGGGTTTCCGACCGTTCCGGGCTAGCGCTGCGGGGCGGCAATCTTGAGCCTCCGGGTGCCTGATTTCAGTCGGCACTCGATGGCTTGGCGACGCTGATGCTTGCCGATACGTCAGGTATTGCAGAAGGGTCGAGGATTGCGTGCGATGCAGCAAGGACATGCTCGTTGGTTTGAGGCTGCAGCTTTGCTGGAACCTAGCATGGTACTCAAGCGTTCTTGGCATCTTGGGCGGAGTTGGCTTGCCAGCGTTGTTGGGCCGCCGCATCGCCGTCGCGCGCTTCGACCCAGCGCTCGCCGGTCTCGGTGACTTCCTTCTTCCAGAAGGGTGCATCGGTTTTCAGGTAATCGATGATCAGCTCGCAGGCACGAAAGGCGTCACCCCGATGCCGGCTGGTCACTGTGACCAACACAATGGGGTCTTCCGGCTCGAGCCGGCCGACGCGATGTACAATCCGAATGCCCTCGAGCTGCCAGCGGCTTCGGGCCTCGTCGACGATCGCTTCGAGGGCGCGCTCGGTCATCCCTGGGTAATGCTCGAGCGTCATGGCGCAAACGTTGGCGTTCTCGTTGATATCTCGCATCAGACCGACGAAGGCCACCAGGGCGCCGACCTGAGGCTGGCCGCGACGCAGTTCGTCCTGTTCCGCGAAGGGGTTAAAAGGGGTGGATTGGATGCGAATCTCTGTGTTGCTCATTGGCTCGTCTCTGCTACGACTCTGTTGGCTCGATCTAACCAGCTGGTACTGAAACGTCGGCGCGCTAACCTCGGCCGAGGTTGCCTGCAGGCTTCCTCACCCTCTGCTCGAGCCCGACGCCCTGCCGCCAGGCGGTTTTGCAGCAATGTGAGGTTTTGAAGTTGGTGGCAGGACGCGTGGTCGGGTTTTCGTGTCTGGACTCCGGGGCGAATTGTCTCACTCAGCGGTGGCCTTGTGGACAACCGCACTTGGCTGCACGGGGTTTCATCGCCATTGACAATCTTTGGGTGCCGATGTCGCCCCCAGCCTCTCGCCGCGATGAGCAAGGTAACCGCTATGGCACCGACGCGACGACCATCGACCCGAGTTCCGCTCTGCAACTGGCCACGGCGCGCCCTCGACTGGCTGTGCGCCGGTCGCTCGGACTATCGATCCTTCCAAGAGCGCAAGCGCACGCGCGTTTACCGACATAATCGGGCCTACTGCCTCTATGCTTGGGCGGGTGCTGCCGGACTACTGCTAGTCTGTGGCGGCCTGGGCTGTCTGGTGACGATAGGGCTGCTGGCGACGCTGATCTGCTTCACACTCTTGGATGCAGATTAGCGCGCTCGCGTGATGCGCATCGGCCGAGGGGCTGAACCCGAGCAACGGTGGCTGTCTAACCGAAGGTGGTCGAGCGGGAGCATGACATTACCGCACCGATTTGGTGCGACTGCTTGACTGAAGGGCACCTGAAGCTGGCATTATCAGGGCGAGACCGCGAGCGTCGGCGCGAACCAGAGGAGCATGGCGCACAGTTTGCACAGATAGCGAACGCTATACTGGCTGTCGAGGCCTGATTAACTGTTAGGCTCAGGGCGCACGCCAGTCGAGGACCATGCTGGGCGCGGTCCTGGCCCGAGGTAGGGCATCCTGGTGCCGGCGAAGGTCCGGACAGCGTAAGCGAGCCGCTTGCATAACAGGCTCGGGGCGTTCATCTCTGTTGATGCACCGAGGCCGAATGAACAGACTAACGGGCGCGTCAGTGCAGCGGCGAAACGAGCCGCGCGCTTCAGGCAGCGCCTCCCGATCGTGACTTCCGAGCGAGGTATCCTGAATGTCGATCTTTGAGCGCTACCAGGCCAGATATGAGTCGTCCCGTGAGGAGGACATGAGTCTGCAAGAGTATCTGGAGCTGTGCAAAAACGACCCGATGGCCTATGCGGGGTCGGCTCAGCGCCTGTTGGCCGCCATCGGCGAGCCGGAGCTGATCGATACCCACAATGATCCACGGCTGAGCCGGATCTTCCAGAACAAGGTCATCAAACGCTACCCGGCCTTCTCCGACTTCTACGGCATGGAGGAGGCGATCGAGCATTTGGTCTCCTATCTCAAGCATGCCGCGCAGGGGCTCGAGGAGAAGAAGCAGATCCTCTACCTGCTCGGCCCGGTCGGCGGCGGTAAATCCTCGCTGGCCGAGAAGCTCAAGGAGCTGATGCAGCAGATCCCGTTCTACGCGATCAAGGGCTCGCCGGTCTTCGAGTCGCCGCTGGGGCTGTTCTCGCCGGAGGAAGACGGCAAGATCCTCGAAGAGGACTATGGCATTCCGGATCGTTGCCTGCGCAACATCATGTCGCCTTGGGCGGTGAAGCGGCTGCAGGAGTACAACGGCGATATCACCAAGTTCCGTGTCGTCAAGCTGTATCCGTCGATCCTCGAGCAGGTCGCAGTGGCCAAGACCGAGCCGGGTGACGAGAACAACCAGGATATCTCGGCGCTGGTCGGCAAGGTCGATATCCGCCAGCTCGAGCACTTTGCCCAGAACGATGCCGATGCCTACAGCTACTCGGGTGCGCTCTGTCGGGCCAACCAGGGCTTGATGGAATTCGTCGAGATGTTCAAGGCGCCGATCAAGGTGCTGCATCCGCTGCTCACCGCGACCCAGGAGGGCAACTACAACGCCACCGAGGGTCTATCGGCGATCCCGTTCCAGGGCATCATCCTGGCGCACTCAAACGAGTCCGAATGGCAGTCGTTCCGCAACAACAAGAACAACGAGGCCTTCCTCGATCGCGTCTTCATCGTCAAGGTGCCGTACTGCCTGCGGGTGACCGAAGAGAAGCAGATCTACGACAAGCTGCTGCGTCACAGCTCGCTGAATCAGGCGCCCTGCGCGCCGGGTACGCTCGAGATGATGGCGCAGTTCTCGGTGCTGACACGGATGAAGGAGCCGGAGAACTCGAGCATCTTCTCGAAGATGCGGGTCTACGATGGTGAGAATCTCAAGGATACCGATCCCAAGGCCAAATCGGTGCAGGAATACCGCGACTACGCCGGTGTCGATGAGGGCATGTCTGGGATCTCGACGCGGTTTGCGTTCAAGATTCTGTCGCAGGTGTTCAACTTCGATCACACCGAGGTGGCCGCCAATCCGGTGCACCTGCTCTATGTGCTCGAGAAGCAGATCGTGCGCGAGCATCTGCCGCAAGAGGTCCAGGACCGCTACTTCGGCTTCCTCAAGCAGTATCTGGCCCCGCGCTATGCCGAGTTCATCGGCAAGGAGCTGCAGACCGCCTATCTGGAGTCCTATGCCGAGTACGGTCAGAACATCTTCGACCGTTACGTCACCTATGCCGACTACTGGATTCAGGATCAGGAGTATCGTGATCCCGATACCGGCGAGATGATGGATCGCGGCTCGCTGAACGAGGAGCTGGAGAAGATCGAGAAGCCGGCCGGGATCTCGAATCCGAAGGACTTCCGCAACGAGATCGTCAACTTCGTGCTGCGTGCACGGGCCAACAACAACGGCGCCAATCCGCGCTGGACCAGCTACGAGAAGCTGCGCGTGGTGATCGAGAAGAAGATGTTCTCGAACACCGAGGAGCTGTTGCCGGTGATCTCGTTCAACACCAAGGCCTCGAGTGACGAGAAGAAGAAGCACGAGCAGTTCGTCGACCGCATGGTCGAGAAGGGCTACACGCCGAAGCAGGTGCGTCTCCTCTCGGAATGGTACCTGCGCGTGCGCAAATCGCAGTAGCACAAGCGGCCCGCTGGCGCGCAGACCTGGCGTCAACGGCGGACCTGCAACCGGAGTCAAACGCCTGCCTATGTCTCATTTCATCGACCGCCGGCTCAATAGCAAGAACAAGAGCACTGTCAATCGGCAGCGCTTCTTGCGGCGCTACAAGACGCAGCTCAAGCGGGCCGCGTCTGACGCCGTGAATCGCCGGAGCATCACCGACATCGACGGCGGTGAACAGGTCGGTATTCCGTCCAAGGACATCTCGGAGCCGCAGTTCCATCATGGCCAGGGCGGTCAGCGCGATATGGTGCACCCGGGCAACAAGGAGTTCGAGGCCGGTGACCGGGTGCAGCGTCCCGAGGGCGGTCAGGGCCAAGGCTCCGGTCAAGGGCGTGCCGGACGCGGCGGGAGTGGTGAGGACGATTTCGTCTTCGAGCTCTCGCGTGAGGAGTTCCTGGATCTCCTGTTCGACGATCTCGAGCTGCCCAATCTGGTGCGCAATCAGCTCATCGGAACCACCGAATTCAAGACGGTTCGCGCAGGCTATTCCACCGAAGGCGCGCCGACCAACATCGATGTCGTTCGCTCGCTGCGCGGCGCCATCGCCCGCCGCACCGCGCTGGGCGCGCCCTATCGCGGACGCATCCGCGAGCTCGAGGAAGAGATGGCGGCGCTCTTGGCGTCTGGCGTCGAGGAGACCGATGTCAGGGTCACTGCGCTGCGCGAGGAGATCGATCGGCTTAAGACCCGCATCGCAGCCTTGCCCTTTATCGATACCTTTGATCTGCGCTATCAGTCATATACCAAACAACCCGAGCCGACGAGCAAGGCCGTGATGCTCTGTATCATGGATGTCTCCGGCTCAATGGATCAGGTGCGGAAGAATCTCGCCAAGCGCTTCTTCATCCTGCTCTATCTGTTTCTGCAACGAAACTACGACAAGATTGACGTGGTCTTCATCCGTCATCACACCATTGCGCAGGAGGTCGATGAGCAAGAGTTCTTCTACTCGCGTGAGACCGGTGGCACTGTGGTCTCGAGTGCGCTGCAGCTCGCCTATGAGGTGATTCGGGATCGCTATGATTCCGAGAGCTGGAACATCTACGCCGCGCAGGCCTCCGACGGCGACAACTGGGACTCCGATTCGAGCATCTGTCGTGATCTGCTGGTCCAGAATCTGATGCCGCTGATCCGCTACTACGCCTATGTCGAGATCACGCCGCGGCAGCACCAGAGCCTTTGGTATGCCTATCAGGATGTGAAGGCCGCGTACCCGCACTTCGCGATGGAAGAGATCAATGGCGCCGACGACATCTTCCCGGTCTTCCGCGAACTCTTTAAACGTCAAGAGGCTTAGTTTCAGATCGCTATGGCAAGCAACCGGATCATCTCCGACAGCTCTGAGTGGACCTTTCCACTCCTGACACGCTTTGATCAAGAGATCGCGCGGGTCGCCCATGAAGACTTTGGCCTTGACACCTATGCCAATCAGGTCGAGGTGATCTCGTCCGAGCAGATGATCGATGCCTATTCGTCAGTGGGGCTACCAATCAACTACCATCACTGGTCTTACGGTAAGCAGTTCGTCGCGACTGAGCAGACCTACCGGCGCGGGCAGATGGGGCTGGCCTATGAGATCGTGATCAATTCCGATCCCTGCATCGCCTATCTGATGGAAGAGAATACATTGCCGATGCAGGCCTTGGTGATCGCACATGCCTGCTATGGGCACAATAGCTTCTTCAAGGGCAACTATCTCTTTCAGACCTGGACCAGCGCGGACGCCATTATTGATTATCTGGTCTTCGCGCGAACTTATATCGCCGAGTGTGAAGAGCGCTATGGAAGCGACGAGGTTGAACTCCTGCTAGACTCTTGTCATTCGTTGATGAATTACGGCGTTGATCGCTATCGTCGACCGTCACCGCTGTCAATGTCCGAAGAGAAGCGTCGACAGGCCGAGCGCGAGACCTATCTCCAATCTCAGGTCAATGATCTGTGGCGCACCTTGCCGCAGGCAGATAAGGAGGAGGGTCGCCTAGACGAACGCCACTATCCGGAGGAGCCACAGGAGAATCTGCTCTATTTCATTGAGAAGAACGCGCCGTTGCTTGAGCCCTGGCAACGCGAGGTTGTGCGTATCGTGCGCAAGGTCGCACAGTATTTTTATCCGCAACGTCAAACCCAAGTGATGAACGAGGGTTGGGCCACCTTCTGGCATTACACGTTACTGAATCGCCTCTACGATCAGGGTCTGGTTGGGGACGGCTTCATGATGGAGGTGCTGCAGTCCCATACGAATGTTGTCTATCAGCCGCCATTCGACTCACCCTATTACAGTGGAATCAATCCCTATGCGTTGGGTTTTGCGATGATGCGCGACATTCGCCGCATCTGTGAGGAACCTACCGATGAGGATCGCTACTGGTTCCCCGATATGGCAGGAGAGGATTGGTTGAAGGCCCTGGACTTCGCGATGCGCAACTTCAAAGATGAGAGCTTCATCGCGCAGTTCTTGTCACCACATCTGATGCGCGAGTTCCGGATGTTCGCGGTCTCCGACGACGACCGCGAAGACACCCTTGAGATCACCGCGATCCATGAAGAGAGCGGTTACCGCCAACTCCGACAAAGGCTCGCCGATCAGTATAACCTCGGTAGCCGTGAGCCCAATATTCAGGTCTACGACGTCGATGTCCGGGGCGATCGCTCGCTGACGCTGAGGCATTTCCGGTACAATCGGCGACCATTGGGCGATTCAGTTGAAGAAATGCTCAAGCATATTCGTCGTCTCTGGGGTTTTGACGTGCGCATAGAGGCGGTCGATGAACATGGTCGTGTCCAGCTCGTCGGCGAGAGCTGATGAGGCGCTCTGGCCTTGATCATCCGTCCGCTCAGCTGGGCTGCCCGATGCGATGCAGGATTCACCAGTAGCCGGTCGGGATGATGATCAAGGCCGCCAGTGCCTTTGCGATCGGATAACCGTTCACATGCGCGTTCAGGAGTCTCTTGAACTCGCTCAGAAGATTCTGGCCGATCAGAATTGGGACATAGCTGCGGCCAATCGCGTCCTTGATCGCGGGCGCATCCGCTATGTGAACCTCGATGAGCACTTGCCGGTGCTGCTTTACTATCTGACCGCGGGCGCCGACGAGCAGGGCCGCGTCGGTTTTCGCCGTGATGTCTGTGGGTGCGATGCAAGCCTGCTCGCCGCGCCCGAAGCGCCGCCTGATGCAGACCGCATCGTCTTTCGTGAGGCTCCCGAGATGGAGCCTAACGATGAACTCCAGCCGATTGCGGGCAGCTAACGTCCTGAGCTGGTCGGCCTGAAACGTCAGTCTATCCAGGGCTGCGCCTCCGGCCGCGTTCGGGCTATGCTAGTTGAGCCTTCCGGATCGAATCACCGGGTCGAATCGGTCTTTTAGCTCAGGGGCTCTGCAGGTTGGGCCGCGGGTTTAACAAGCTTCTCGGCTCCGTCTCCTTTGCAGCCGTTTGTCCAGCCATCGGGGGTTTTGATGCTGCTATTTGCCTTTCTTTTGGGACTTCTTGTCTACATCGTCACCAAGGTCTTCATCCGCGCGCTCTATACCGTCAAGCCTAATGAGCGCGCGGTGCTCACCTCATTCGGACGCGCGGTGCGCCTCGGCGAGGAGCAATGGGTCGCTGATGACAGCCTGAATGAGGATGAGCGTGAGCGCTACCGCTTCCCGCAGCTGCGCGTGATCGGGCCAGGTGGACCCTACTTTAAGTGGCCCTGGCAAGAGGTGCACAAGGTGGATGTCGCAACCCAGTCGATCGACCTGACCTGGGACCCGACCAAACGCCAGACCACCATCGAAGCCGTCACCAAAGATAACCTCACCACCGGGGTCGATGGGCAAATCCGCTTCCGCGTGGCTGAGGGCAATCTCTACGCCTACTGTTTCGGCGTCGATAGTCCGCTTGAGCATGTGATGGGCTACTTCATCGCGGTGCTGCGCGAGCGCATCGCGAATTTCGTCGATCCGAAGGGACAGAGCTTGGTCGATACCGATGATGTCTCCGGCGAGGCCGGGAGCGCGGCTGCGGTTGAGCTGACCGAGGGGGTCTCGATCAATGATCTGCGCAAGAATCTGCCGCTGCTCAACGACTATATGGAGAGCCAATGCCGGTCGACCGGGGCTCGCTATGGGATCGAGCTGGATGCAGCGCTGATCACCCAAATCGACCCGCCATCCGAAGTAGACCGGGCCCTGTCTGCGATCAACAGCACGCGCAATCAGGTCGCCGCTGATATCAGCACTGCGCGCGCCGATGCTGAGCAGCAGATCACCATGAGCAAGCGCGCGGTCGACATCGCGAGCAATAATGCCCAAGCTGAGGTGGCGCCGTTGCGCGAGCTGGCCGCAACCCTGATGAGCATCAAGCACACCGGTGGTGCCGCCGCCTTGCGCGCCTACATCCGTAACATGCGCATCCCGCTGCTGAAACAGGCCAAACGCATCGTTCAGGTCGCCGGGCCGGCCTCGGATGAGGGCGCAGCGAGGGTCACCGGACCCCATGCCGCTGATCAGCCAACCCGCGGAGGTGCCTAACCATGCCCATCGACTCGTTCTCCCCGCTGATCGCTTTCGTGCTTGGTATTGTTGCGATCCCGGTTCTGCTTGGCGTTGCTAGGCGCTTTGGTCTCTATGCAGTCGTGCATGAGCGCGAATCCCAGGTCTTTACGCTCTTTGGCAAGGTCATCGGCACCCTTGACGAGCCTGGGCTGCGCTTTCCGATCGCCTATTTTGGCCCCAAGGCCCTACTGGTGGCGTTCTTTGGCAAACGTTACCTAGTGAATACCGCGCTGCGGCAGTTCTACCTGCGCGATCTGATGGTGAACTCGGAGGAGGGCACGCCCATGGGGGTCGGTATCTGGTATGAGATGCAGGTCTGCGACCCGGCATCCTATCTGTTTATCAACGCGAACCCAGAAGGCTCGCTGCAGGCCAACGTTGCCAGCTCGACCATCTCTACGCTTTCCAACTTGGAGATGGACAAGATGCTCGAGGATCGTCACCAGCTCAGCCGCAAGGTCCGGGCGACGGTCTCACCGTTGTCGGAGAAGTGGGGCTACAAGCTTGGCTCGGTCTATATTCGCAAGGTCGCCTTCACCGATCGGCAGATGGTCGACAACATCACCGAGAAGGTGGTCAAGCGCCTGATCCAGGTCACCAGCGCGATGAAACAGGACGGCGAGAACCGGGTTGGGCTGATCAAGAGTGAGACGGCCTTTAAGGTCTCGCAGACGATGGCCGAGGCCGCATCCACCCGGCCGCGGGTCGTCGGTGAGGCCCTGAATGAGATTGCACGTGAAGACCCGGAGACCCTGGCCGCGGTGATGGAGGTGATGGAAACCGAGCAGCTGATCGCCTCCGGCGCCGAGGTCGATGTGCTGCCGCGCGATGCTCAGGTGCTGGTCTCGGTGGGGCCGGCCGGTCGCGTGGCAGCAGGCAGCGCCGGTGCGGCGGGGCTGTCTCTGGATGCAAGCGCCTTCTCATGAGCCTTCTCCGGGAGCATGGAGAGTGGTCTTGCGAGGCTGGTGCCTAGCTAGCGGGTCGTCGGCCCAGTTGCTTCAATGGGGCCACAGTACGCGTTGTAATTTTTCGTGAGTACTCGGACAATGCAGACAGCCGGAGCCGCTAACCTGGGCAGGCGCCGGTGACAGTCACCGGGGCCTTTCAGTGGTGGCTGCGCCCTGATCATTTCATTTCCCGGGTCGCTTGCCGCGGCCCAGTAGCGTTGGAGACAAGCGATGTCGAACGAGGGTTATCACGAGCCGATCGCTGAGCTATCGGATGCAACGCGCGATATGCACCGCGCGATCGTATCGCTGATGGAGGAGCTTGAGGCCGTCGACTGGTACAACCAGCGCGTCGATGCCTGCAAGGACAAAGAACTGCGCGCCATCCTCGCCCATAACCGCGACGAGGAGAAGGAGCACGCAGCCATGGTGCTGGAATGGATCCGTCGGCGCGACCCTAAATTTGACGATGAACTCAAGGATTATCTGTTCACCGACAAGCCCATCGCGCACGCATAGCGCTTGCCACCTTTACGATCACTAATCAGCTCGCTGGCGCGCCCGGTTAGCTGTGCCTGCGGTCAATCGTCCCGCAATCCACCGCAGGAGTTGATAGCGCATGGTCGATTTCCATCAAGAACCGCAGATCACAACGCTGCACGGGCTGCATGAGGCCTTCGACCCCGATGAGTATCTGAGTCGACTCGAGCGCAAGCTCGAATCCCACGCCAGGCAGGATCATATGTGCCTGCTACTGCCCTCATTGTTCAGTGAGATCAGTAATGGTGATGTGCTCGATCGGATCGTTGACCGGATCGCCGAGGTGCGCTACCTGCGCAGCATCGTCGTCGCGTTGGGGGGTGCGCCCGACGAGGAGCAATTCCGTGAGGCGCAGGCCTATTTCAGGCGCTTGGCGCGACCGGAGTGTCTGGTTCGAGTCGTTTGGGTCGATGGTCCGCGCATCCAGGGGCTGCTGTCCGAGCTGGTCGAGCGCGGCATACCCACAGGTCAGCAAGGCAAGGGACAGTCGGTCTGGTTGACCCTCGGCTACCTATTCGCGCGCGGTGAGGCCAACACCATCGCGCTGCACGACTGCGATATCGTCACCTACGACCGGATCATGCTCGGGCGGCTGATCGAGCCGGTCGCTAACCCGAACAACGCCTTCCAATTCTGCAAGGGCTATTATGCGCGGATCTCCCCCACCGAGCGGTCGATGAAAGGCCGCGTGACGCGGCTCTTCGTCACGCCCTTCGTCGATACCCTATCGCATGTGATGTGCAACCAGACGCTGCCTGAGCTGCAGCGCTTCTTCGAGTACCACCGCGGCTTCAAGTATCCCTTGGCGGGTGAGTTCTGCTTTACCTCGGACCTGGCCAGGGGGCTCAACATCGCCTACGACTGGGGGCTCGAGGTTGCGACCCTGTCACAGGTCTACGACCAACTTACGCGTCGGCAGGTCGCGCAGATCGATCTGGCCGCGAACTACGAGCACAAACATCAGGAGCTGTCACCGGACGATACCTCCAAGGGCTTGCACCGAATGGTGGTCGATATCGCCAAGTTCTATTTGACCTACATGCGCTCGCACGGCGTCCCGCTCGATGACTCCTATGTCGATATGCTGCTGCATACCTACTATCAGACGGCGTTGACCTACGTGCGCAAGTACAGCTACGACGCCGATGTTAACGATCTGGCCTACGATCTGTATCAGGAAGAGGCGGCGGCAGGCTATTTTCGCGGCTTCCTTTGGGATGCTTGGATGCAGACAAAAGGGCCTCAAGAGGCGAAGCTGATCCCCTCCTGGAACCGGGTCGCTTACAGCTTTCCGCAGGTCTATGTGCGACTGCTTGAAGCCGTCGAGGCTGATCATGTGTCGGCCTAACCCTGAGCAGGCGCTCGCCCCGATGTTCAATAAACGCCAGAGTGGGGCCGGAGCGGCCGGGGCGAGCGGATGCCCGAGCGAGGATGGCGCTGCAGGCGGGGGCATACCGGGTTGGTCTAGCAGGTACCCGCGTTGATACTATGCTTGAAGCGGCCGTCGACGATGGTTGCTTGATCTGTGCCTCAGTGGTCAAGTGATCGGGACCACATTACCAATCTGGACGACAGTCCAGGACCCGGTCTGCACAGTCTTAACCTGCCAACAGAGGAGACATCAACGTGTCTGAAGCCCTGATGACCGAAGACAAGCAAGCCAATAAGGCCAGTTGGACCAAGGCACTGTTCGTGAGCCTGCCTTATCTTGCGCTCTATATTGCCTCCATCGTACTGACGGCGATGACGGATGCCGATCCCGAGCAAGCGACTGCCCTTTGGAAACTGTTCATGCCCTTCGTTGCGTTGGTCTCGGTGATCGGCGGTTGGCGTTTTTCCGGTGAAGGCAGCAAAGAGAAGGCGGTCTATGTCGGCAAACAGGTACTCTACTGGGCGGCAGTACTGGTCGGGATCACCCTCCTGTTCATGGGCGATACGCCGCACTTTCTGAACGCTGAAACCGAGGGCTTTGTCGTTGCCTATATCCTGGGTCTCTCGGCGCTGCTGTCGGGAATCTACATCGATTGGAAGATGTCGGTCTTTGGTGCCTTCCTGATTCTTAGCACCATTGGCATCGCTTTCCTAGACGACAATGCGATGCTGATCAGTGTCGCCGGTGTTGCCATTGCCGGTATTGCGATCACGCTGCTGGTGCGTCGTCACAAGGACGCCTGAGCTGAAGACCCGGTATCTGATTGCCTCCGACAGCGGACCATGCGGTTCGCGTCGGAGTGCCGCCGCCAGCGTGATTACACTCGAAGCTCTTGATCTTGGAGACCCCCTAGATGCGCATGTTTGACGCTGATAAGCAGGTGATCGCCGACCTCAGAGAGGAAGGCGCTGTCGTGACCATGAAACAGCTGCCACTCTTTCAGATCATCGTTGTGCGCCATCCGACGCTCGGCAAGCTGGTCTTGGTCGAGGGCAACGATGGCCATGGCGCTGTGGTCGAAGTCGATAGCTAACCTAGGGCCTGAAAGATCGAAGGATCAATGGATAACAAGACGCCGATCAACGACGAGCAGTGGGTACGCGAGCAGGCGGACCGATCGCTTGCGCGCCTGCTACCACGCCTCGAACAGCGCTTCAGTAGCGATGTCGAAGAGGTCGAATGGCTCGGTTACCGTGAGCGGCTCGAGCGCCATTTTCCGCGCTTGTTCAAGCGGTTGTACGGTCTCTACGGGGGCTACTACGACTTCTTCTACCATCTCGAGAGCATCGTCGCCTCGGCCACCGAGATGTGGATCGCGCGCTCGCCGGAGCTCAAGGCACTGGATGCGATGCGTGGCGCTGATCCCTATTGGTATCAGTCCAATCGGATGGTCGGCGCCATGTGCTACGTCGATCTGTTTGCCGGCGATCTGGCCGGGCTGCGCGAGCGCATCCCTTATCTGACCGAGCTTGGCATCACCTATCTGCATCTGATGCCGGTGTTCCGCTCGCCCGAGGGCGACAACGACGGTGGCTATGCGGTCAGCAGCTATCGTGAGGTCGACCCCGCGCTCGGCACCATGGAGGATCTGGCCGAGCTGGCGACCGAGCTGCGCCATCATGGTATCTCGCTGACGCTGGACTTCGTCTTCAATCACACCAGCGATGAGCACGACTGGGCGCGCGCGGCCTTGGCCGGTGATCGCACGCATCAGGGCTACTACCGGCTGTTCCCGGATCGGACGCTGCCGGATCTGTACGAGAAGACCATGCCCGAGGTCTTCGGCGAAGACCATCCCGGTGCCTTCACCTATCGCACAG
>CAZEZH010000055.1:0-8247 GCA_964516305.1 uncultured Halochromatium sp.
TTCAGCTCGTAGATTTGCCCGTCCTTTGCCGGGTAATCCAGGGTCACGCTCTGCGCCTTGATGGTGATGCCGCGCTCGCGCTCGAGATCCATCGAATCGAGCACCTGGTTGCTCATCTCGCGGTTGGTCAGGCTGCCGCAGTGCTGGATAAAGCGATCGGCAATGGTCGACTTGCCATGGTCGATGTGGGCGATGATCGAGAAGTTGCGAATATGACTGAGATCGGCCATCAGCGGGCGAAATCCTTGAGGTTGTGCGAGCGAGAAATCGCTATACGGTGAGAAAGAAGGGCAACGGATAGCGGGTCATTTACTCCGGCGGCAGCCGCAGCGCGTAGAACATACGCCCATCGCCTCGCTGCACCAAAATCGCGACCGACTCACCAGCCGGAGCCGCCTCCAACAACCGTTCGAAATGCGTCAGGTCCTGGACCTCATCGCTGCTGAAGCTGAGGATCACATCACCAGCCCGCAGCCCGGCCCGCTCAGCGGGGCCAGTCTCAACGCGGTCGACGAGTACGCCTTGGTGCTCGAGCCCGAGGAGTTCACGTTGATCGTCCGGCACCTCTTGCAGCACCAGCCCCAGGCGGTTCGCGGCCGGCGCCTCCGAGCGGCCGGGCTGGATCAGCGTCGTCTCGTCTTCCGGTAGCTCGGCTAGCGTCACCGCCACCTCACGCCGCTCGCCATCGCGCAGCAGCTCGACTTGAACCGTGACATCAACCTTGGTCACACCAACCAGCGGCGGCAGGCTGCTTGAGGTTGCAACCTCAATACCGTCAAAGGCCAGGATGATGTCGCCGGCGCGCAGCCCCGCCTTTTCCGCCGGACTGTTCGGCAGCACCTGCGAGACCAGAGCACCCACCGGATGTGGCAGGCCGAATGGCTCGGCCAGATCACGGGTGACATCTTGAATCAGGACCCCGAGCCAGCCCCGGCTCACCCGGCCTTTCTCCTTGAGCTGCTCGACGACATCGATGGCGACATCGATCGGGATCGCGAACGACAGCCCCATGAATCCGCCAGTTCGGCTGTAGATCTGGGAGTTTACGCCAACCACACGCCCCTCGAGGTTGAACAGCGGGCCTCCCGAGTTGCCGGGGTTGATCGCCACATCGGTCTGGATAAACGGGACATAGTTTTCCGACGGCAACGAGCGCCCCTTAGCACTGATGATTCCGGCGGTCGCCGAGTGCTCAAAGCCAAATGGCGAGCCAATCGCGAGCACCCATTCGCCGACCTCGACGGTCTCAGAAAGCCCGAGTTCCACCGCCGGCAGATCGGTCGCATCAATCTTCAGCAGCGCGATGTCGCTGCGCTCGTCAGCGCCAATCGCCTCAGCCACGAACTCACGGCGGTCGCTCATGCGCACGATGATCTCATCGGCGGCCTCGACCACATGGGCGTTGGTCAGGATGTAGCCGTCTGGGCTGAGGATAAAGCCAGAGCCCAGCGATCGCCCCTGATCGCCGTCCTCCGGCAAGGGCCCCTCCTCACCGAAGAAGCGGCGAAAGAAGTCATAGAGAGGGCTATCCTCCGGCAGCCCCTCCTCCGGTTCGAACTCCTGTGGTCCTAACGCATAACCCTGCTTGCTACTGATATTGACCACCGAGGGACCATAGCGCTTGACCAGCGGAATGAAGCTCGGAAGCGCCGACACCGTCTTAGAGGGACCCGACGCTACCGCCGTAGTCTGCATCGACCCATCATCGGCAATGCTAGACGCGGACCAGCTGATGCCGAACAAGGCAGCCGAGGCGAAAACGAACAAGAAGGGAAACCGATTACACATGGAGGTCCTGAGAAAGCGGTGACAGACGCACCAGAAACCGGCAGGCGCCGGCGGCGACAGCCGGTAACGATAACAGATGCCGCCCATCGCGACTGCAGTGTAACGCAGGACCCGTTACCGATCCGACTGACCGAGGTAACCGATCGAACCGGCTGGACAGACGGGGCAATCAGTGCAAGTTGGGGAGCCCGACGGGAAGACTATGGGTCACACGGCGCACCAAGACAGCGCGCCAGCGCGGATCAGCTGCCAGCCGGCGACTATAGAGGCGCGTCACAAGCAGACCGGCCGCAAACCCGAGGGCACCGGTCAGCAGCGGCAAGCTCTGGCCTGTAGCACCATCGACCAACAGGAGGTCACCAGTAATCGCCCCCGCCAAGAGGCCAACTAGCGGGACCATGTAGGCTGCCAGCGCGGCCTTCAGCAGGGCCCCCTCGGGGATACCCACCACCACCTCATCACCCGGACGGACGCTCAACTTGTCGACGAGGAGCAGGCGCTGCGGTCGCCGACCGAGCACCCGATCCAGCAGCGATACCCCGCAGCCAGAGCGCGCGCTGCACGCACCACAGGTGGAGCGGCGGACGATCTCAACCTCCGCGATGCCCGCCTCGCTGGAGATTACAATAGCCTGTTCTTCAATCATGGCTGAATCTTAACGGCAGTAGCAATGGCTTGCACCGTCTGCAGCGGCGCCTCTCCAACAGCCGTGATCTGATGCCCGCCCAAGGAGCGACCAGCGGCACTCACCGCACCAACACGTTTGTGACCGGTCAAACCCTGTCCTTGATCCGGCTCGATGTATACGGACACCGCCGACAAGCCATCGCTGACCATGAACCAGCGACGCGTCGCATCGGCGTCAGCCGCGGATGGATCGCTGGCAACCACTCGGTATCCAGCGGGCAGCGCAGAAAATCGCCAAGGGCTCGAATCGATCGCCCTTAGCGCCGGCGATGCCGCAGAAGGGTTCGCGGGAGGTACAGCGGCAACCGTCGCCTCATCTGGCGCGCGCTCAAGGAACTCGATATCGGTGAACATCACCTGCTCGATCGGCGTCGCCGAACTATCCATCAGGTCGGTCTTCAGCGGCAGTCCGGTTTCCTCATCGACGAAGAACCGATAGCCGTAGCGCAGATCATCCCGCGGAATGATGCCAACGACCAGGGTATCACGACCGGCAACCCGGGATCGGCCAAGCCCGTGGACCAGGTAGTGCGGCTGTAATCGCTCGGCATCGAGTGTTCCGGCATGTAGCGTACTGGCACTGCCGCCGTGGCGCGGCATCGAGATC
This sequence comes from uncultured Halochromatium sp., assembly GCA_964516305.1. Lineage (GTDB taxonomy): Bacteria > Pseudomonadota > Gammaproteobacteria > Chromatiales > Chromatiaceae > Lamprobacter. The sequence continues at coordinate 3,083 of CAZEZH010000055.1, forward strand.
GCGCGTGCGTCCGGTAAGACACAGGTGACACTCTGATGACTACGCGCAACGGCGCGAACCGGTCCGCTGAGCGCCAATAGGCTCTCGTAGGCCTGACCGCCATCGATCCGGTGCGCGATCCGAAGCGTCGAGAGTTCATGTCCACTCAAGTAGACCAATGTGCCCTCATACTCCAGTTCGGAGAGGGCCCTGGACATCTGGCTGAGCAGGTCGATTGGAGACTGCTCGGCATCGCCCGCCGCAGCGACCGACAGCAGCAACAGGCCCAGCAGTAGACCACCGCCGCTCGCCGCGACCACAGTCACCCGCACGAACGACGACCTGTGAGAAAGGGTTTCAACGAAGACCACTGGGACCCACCACAGCAGCGTAAGGAATGAAGCCAGTCAGCCCGGAAGCCGAGGTGCGCTCGCGATGATCGATCAACAGCGTATCGAGCGCGGTCGAGCCTGCTGGTTCATCCATCGCCCAGCGTTCAACCGCAGGCTGAGCAGGTCCGGCGCTGATCCCGAGTTCGGACGCTTCGGGCTGCGCCAACCGCGGTACCTCAGGACTCGGCCCGAGGCCGCCCCCCGTCATCAGCCCTGGCCCGACTAGGACAGCAACGGCGACAAGACTGGCGGCGATGGCAAGCCCAGCGGCCGAGCGGTTGATTGGCGCCGCTGATCGTCCTGTCCGCCGCTTCGACGACCGCATTGCCACTGGCTCCGTCGCCAACGCAGCCGTGACCCGAGCGTTGAGGGCGCGCGCCGAGGGCAGCGACGGCTCTCCGCGCATCACCTGGCCGATCAGCAACCCGCGCTCGAAGCGAGCGCGAAGCGCGGCATCGCGTTCAACAGCATCGATCGCAACAGCGAATCCCCCAGGACCGGGCTCTCCGTCAATCAATGCTGCCAGGTGCCGTTGGTCCGGTGTAGGTGTGGTCATGCTGTCGCCTTCGCTCGTCACTCGTTCATGATACGGATTCGGCCCGCGGGCAGATACTTCTCAGATCAACCCTCGAGCAGCGGCCGGAGCCGTTTGTCAATCGCTTCACGGGCGCGGAAGATCCGTGAGCGTACGGTTCCGATGGGACATTCCATCGCGGTCGCAATCTCCTCGTAGCTCATGCCGTCGATCTCGCGAAACATGATTGCCGCTCGCAGATCATCCGGCAGCGCGTTTAAGGCATCCTGCACCGTGTGGGCGATCTCGTCGCTGAGTGCCTCGCGCTCCGGCGTGGCGCTGTCGCGCAGCGCCGCACCCATGTCCATCTGCTCGGCAAGCTCCGCGTCGACATCATCGCCCGGTGGACGTCGACTTTGCGCGACCATGTGATTCTTCACCGTATTGATCGCGATTCGATAGATCCAGGTGTAAAACGCCGACTCGCCACGAAAGCCGGGTAGCGCCCGATACGCCTTCAAAAACGCATCTTGCGTCACATCCAAGACCTCGGCGCTATCGCGCAGATAGCGACCGATGAGTGCCGCAATCCGTTGCTGGTACTTCAGCACCAGCAGATCAAACGCGCGCCGGTCGCCGGCCTGGGCACGCTCGACGAGCGCTTGATCGACCTCGCGCTCAGACACGCGGTTGCCCTTGCGCCCATCCGTTTCTGCTCACCTGCCGCATTGACACCACCCCTCCGATGAAAGTTCTCTGTCGAGCCGTTCGCGGGTTGATATACCGCAACGCAATGGTTGAGTTGACTAGCTGCCGACCAATCTGCTGTCTCATTTCGTTTGCGACTAATCTTTGTCCATGCTCAGTCATAGACAAGGCTTTGTTTTCAGCAACACGCATCTTCCGCGGGCGACTCAACCACGGGCCTGCGGCATACTTGTTTCCAGCCCCATATGCAACAAAAGCGTCATGATCCGAATCCGCTCGCGCGAGGAAGCCCGATACCATGCCTAAGCCCTACCGCCCTGACGTCCTCATTATCGGCAGCGGTGCCGCGGGCCTCAGTCTCGCGCTGCGCCTGCCCGAACAGCTCTCGGTTGCCGTCGTCTCGAAACGCGAGCTTCAAGAAGGCAACACCCTCTATGCTCAGGGCGGCATCTCGGCGGTGCTCAATGCCACTGACACCATCGACGCGCATGTCAAGGATACCCTGAAGGCCGGCGATGGGCTCTGTGATGAGTCGATTGTGCGCCTCGTTGTTGAGGGCGGTCCTGGCAACATCCATTGGCTGCTCGACGCTGGTGTTCAATTCACCCGCGACGACAGCGCCACCGGCTCTAGCGGCTACCATCTCACGCGCGAGGGCGGGCACACGCATCGGCGCGTCATCCATGCCGCCGATGCTACCGGCCGCGCGGTCGAGACCACCCTAACGGACATGGTGCGCCAGCGCAGCAACGTTGAGCTGTTCGAGCATCACGCCGCCATCGATCTCATCACGAGTCGCAAAATCGGCGGCACCGACAACCGCTGCCTCGGCGCCTATCTGCTCGATAGCAGAACCAACGAGGTCAACACCTTCCTCGCCCGATTCGTCGTCATCGCCAGCGGTGGCGCCAGCAAGGTCTACCTCTACACCAGCAACCCCGATGTTGCCACCGGCGACGGCATCGCGATGGGCTGGCGCGCCGGCTGCCGGGTCGCGAACATGGAGTTCATGCAGTTTCACCCAACCTGCCTCTATCATTCCAAGGCCAAGTCATTCCTGATCAGCGAGGCACTGCGCGGCGAAGGCGCTAAGCTGAAACTGCTCAACGGCGACCGCTTCATGCCGCGCTTCGATGACCGCGCCGAGCTGGCGCCGCGCGACGTGGTCGCGCGCGCCATCGACCACGAGATCAAACGCACCGGCAGCAAGTTCATCCATCTCGATATCTCGCACCGCCCGGCCGAGTTCATCACCGAGCACTTCCCGACCATCTATGCGCGCTGCCTCGAGCTTGGTATCGACATCACCCACGAGCCGATCCCGGTGGTCCCAGCCGCCCACTATACCTGCGGCGGGCTGATGGTCGATGCCCGCGCCCGCACCGACCTGCCGGGCCTTTATGCAATCGGCGAGACTGCCTATACCGGGCTGCACGGCGCCAATCGGATGGCCAGCAACTCCTTGCTCGAATGCCTGGTCTTCGCTGAGCTTGCCGCCAAGGACATCGCTGAACTCGCGAGCAACTGGACGATGCCCCCCGAGGTACCGGCCTGGGATGCGAGCCGCGTCACCGAGCCAGACGAAGAGGTCGTCATCTCGCACAACTGGGAGGAATTACGCCGCTTCATGTGGGATTATGTCGGCATCGTGCGTACTAACAAGCGCCTACAGCGGGCCAAGCGGCGGGTCGATCTGTTGCGCCAGGAGATTATCGAGCATTACAGCCATTTCCGCGTCGAGACCGGCCTGCTCGAATTGCGCAATCTGGTCGACGTCGCCGACCTCATCATCCAATCGGCACAACGCCGACGCGAGAGCCGAGGGTTGCATTACACGCTCGACTTCCCGCAACAAGACCCCAGCCAGCTGCGCCCGACGGTGCTGATCCCGAACCGCTATCGACCCCGCAGCGGAGACTGGGGCTAGAACAGCGGTCCACGCGATCGCGTTTCCTCATTCTTCGAGCCTAAAAACCGCAGATGACCCAGATGCACGCAGATTAAATCCATCCCAACCAAGGCACTCGATAAGGATATCGAGGTCAGCCTCCGCGTGAGGCCGGGTGGGGGGTAGGCTCAGGGCGCGGCGGCGGCGATTGCTGCCTGTCCAAGCGCGAGACCGCCATCGTTGGCCGGAAATCGCGTATGCGTCAGCACCTTTAGCCCGCGCTCGCTCAGGGCCTTGAACGTCGCCTCGAACAGCGTGCGATTCTGGAACACACCTCCCGAAAGCGCGGCCGTCTCCAGCCCGTGCTGGCGCGCCGCGCATGCCGCCAACTCAGCGACGGTCTCGGCAAGGCCGGCATGAAAGCGCGCAGCGATCACCGCCTCCGGCACCCGCCCTGCCAGATCATCGAGCAGTGCCGACCACATCGGAGCTGGGTCCAGTTGCCAGGGCTCCGCGCTACTGTCGATCGCGAACGCGTAGCCGCTCTCGCCCTGCGCACGCCGCGCCAGGGTCTCGAGTTCGATCGCGGCTTGCGCCTCATAGGCGACGCCGTCGACGCAGATCCCGAGCGCGGCCGCGACCGCATCGAACAGCCGCCCAACCGAGGTGGTGCGCGGCGCATTCACACCCTTTTGGATCATCTCCGCGAGCATGGCGATCGGTCGCTCCCGGAGCGCTCTCAGCGATTCCAATTCACTCCAACGCTCAACGCACCGCTGCCAGCCGAGACTGCTCTCGAGCTGGGCATAGAGGCAGCGCCAGGGCTCGCGGATCGCCCGCTCAGCGCCCGGCAGGCTGAAGGGTCGCAGATGGCCGATCCGTTGCCAGTGTCGATAGTCGCCAAGCAAGAACTCCCCACCCCAGATCGTCTTATCCGCTCCGTAACCCAGGCCATCGAAGAGCACTCCGATGACCGGACCGGCATCGAGAGGCCAGTCTGCATCCGCGAGCACTGAGCCCAGATGCGCCACATGGTGCTGCACCTCGACCAACCGGGCGCCAGTCTCGGCCGCCAGACGTCGCCCAAGTGCAGACGAGCGATAGTCCGGATGCGCATCAACAGCGATGATCTCGGGCTGATGCTCGAACAGCGTCTGATAAAGGCCGACCGTATGCTCAAACTCACGCGCGGTACGTGCCTCCTCGAGATCACCCAGATGCTGCGATAAGGTCGCCTGTCCGTCGCTCAGCAGGCAGAGGCTATTCTTCAGCTCGCCACCGAGCGCCAGCACCCTAGGCGCGGTCTCGAAGCCGGGGGGCAGATTGAACGGCGTCGGCGCCGCGCCGCGTGCCCGGCGCAGCCAACGGGTGCGGCCCTGGCTGACGCGCGCGACCGAATCATCGACCCGATTGACGATCTCCCGATCGTTGAGCAGCCAGGCATCAGCGATACCAGCCAGGCGCAGAAGCGCATCCGCATTGTCGATGCATTGGGGCTCATCGCTCAGGTTGCCGCTCGTCATCACCAAGGGCCGGTGCCAGTCCTGCAGCAGCAGCTGATGCAAGGGGCTGTAGGGGAGCATCAGGCCGAGCGAGGACTGACCGGGTGCAACCTCTGCGGCAATCGCGGTGGTGTCCGCTCGCTCCGAATCGGCGGTCGAACGAGCCCCTTCAACCGAGCCGA
>CAZEZH010000055.1:8347-19775 GCA_964516305.1 uncultured Halochromatium sp.
TGCCCGTGCCAGTGCCGATAGCTGTATCAGCGTCAATACCGGCGCCAACCTGATCAAGCAGCACGATCGGTGCGACCATGGAACTCAGCAGCTCCGCCTCAGCCGGACTGACCGCACAGTAGCGGCGGATCACATCGAGATCCCTGGCCATCAGCGCAAAGGGCTTGGCGGCCCGATGCTTGCGCTCGCGCAGCGTGGCGACCGCTGCCGAGCTAGTCGCATCACAGGCCAAATGAAAGCCGCCGATGCCCTTGATCGCCACAATCGCACCTCGCGCCAGCAGTCGGCTGGCGGCCTCGATCGCATCCCGCGCCGCCGGATCAGCATCCCCAGCAACCGGAGCCAGATCACGCCCTTCCGCATCGGTCAGCCAGACCTTGGGACCACAGACGGGACAGGCATTGGGCTGTGCATGAAAACGGCGATTGGCTGGGTCTGCATACTCCGCCGCGCAGGCCGGGCACATCTCGAACTCGGCCATGCTGGTGTTGGCCCGATCGTAGGGGATCGAGCGGATGATGCTCAGCCTCGGCCCACAATGGGTGCAATTGGTGAACGGATAGCGATAACGGCGATCGCTCGGATCAGCGATCTCGGCCGCGCAGGCTGCGCAGGTTGCCGCGTCTGCAACCACGCCGGTCTGTACCCTGCCCGCCCCACTCTCGACGATGCTGAAGCCCTCAGGCGCTGGCCCATCGCAAAGCCGTCGCTCGATGCCATCGATGCGCCCAAGCGGTGGGCACTCGACCATCAGGGTCCGACAGAAATCATCGATCTGGGCACTGCTACCCCAGAGCCGAATCAGCACGCCCTCGCCGTCGTTACAGACGTCACCAGCCAAACCAGCGTTGCGCGCCAAGCGCCAGACCGTTGGCCGGAAGCCAACCCCTTGCACCAGACCACGCACCCGGATCGACTCACCTTCGGTATCGGTATGCAGACGCAGTCGCTGTCGGGAGGGTTGGGCATTTGACATGGTCTTGTACTCCTCGGACCCGCTGGATGAAGGCTATCGGCGCGGAGAAAAATCGCAGCCTTGTTACCGGCATCAGGCCAACGTGGGGCCAGAGTGGCGCCAGACACAACTAACGAGCCAGATTGAAGCCAGACATAAAAAACGCGGTAACAGCGAAAGCCATTACCGCGTTCTTTAGAGATGGTCCGGGCGGCAGGATTCGAACCTGCGACCCCCACAACCCCATTGTGGTGCGCTACCAGACTGCGCTACGCCCGGAAAGCGAGGCAGCATAACCCCAGGCGCGGCCAGGGTCAATGCGGACGACGACGAAGATCCTGCAATATTTCTTCCAGTTCCAGGCGCACCTGCTTGATGATCTGATGGCTCTGGGTGCTATCCTTCTTGGCCGTTTCACCACTCAACTGCTGGCGAGCCCCACCAATGGTAAAGCCCTGCTCATAGAGCAGCCCGCGGATGCGCCGAACCATGACGACATCGTGATGCTGGTAGTAACGGCGGTTGCCGCGACGCTTCACCGGCTTGAGCTGCGGGAACTCTTGCTCCCAATAGCGCAGCACATGCGGCTTGACGTCGCAGAGTTCGCTGACCTCGCCGATGGTGAAGTAGCGCTTCGACGGGATCGGCGGTAGTTCCTTGAGGCTAGTGCTCGTTTCCGACATAGGCCTCGACCCGCGATTTCAATTTTTGCCCGGGTCGGAAGGTCACAACGCGCCGTGCAGTAATGGGAATCTCTTCCCCGGTCTTTGGGTTCCGCCCCGGGCGCTGCTTCTTCTCGCGGAGATCGAAGTTGCCGAAGCCAGAGAGCTTGACCTGCTCCCCCTGCTCCAAGGCCGCGCGGATCTCCTCGAAGAACATCTCGACCACATCCTTGGCCTCGCGCTTATTCAACCCAAGCACCTCGAACAGATGCTCCGCCATGTCCGCCTTGGTGAGTGCCATAAACCTACTCTGCTCCTCTAAACCATCAGGGGGTTACCCTGCCAAACGCTAGCCCTGCCCGCTGCCAGGTCTCAGGTACGCAGCTTCGCTCCAAGCTCTTGCTCAAGCCGCTCGACCACGGTTTGCACCACGGCGTCCACCTCTGCATCCACCAGTGTCTGAGAAGATGCCTGCAAAATCAATCCGAAAGCCAGGCTTTTTCGACCGAGCTCGATCTTGTCACCCTGATATTGGTCGAACAGGATCAGCTGCTTGAGCAGATCGCCGGCGGCCGCAGTCAAGGTCTCGCGCACCTGTTCAAACGGCAGCTCAGCCGGCACGACAATCGCCAGATCGCGACGGATCGACGGAAAGCGCGATAGGGGCTCGAACGCCGGGCGCTCACCGACTCCCAACGCGGCGAGATCGATCTCGAACAGCTGCACCTCATTCGGCAGCTCGAGCCGTCGCGCTAACAGTGGATGCAGGGTGCCGATCCAACCAATCGACTGCTCACCGAGCAGCAGCTTCGCACTCTGTCCGGGATGCAGCCCGGGATGCACCTCGGTTTCGGTCACCGGTGGCTGCAGCCGCAGCGCACCAAGCCGTCCAGTCTGGGTCAGTACCGCCTCAAGGTCAGCCTTGAGATCGAAAAAATCTGCCAGGCAACGCGGCGCACCCCACTGTTCGGCCAGCACCGGGCCAAACACAGCCCCTGCCAGGCTGGGCAACTGGCGAAGGTCTGCGGCGCCCCCGAGAAAGCGTAGCCCGGTCTCGAACAGACGCACCCGCGGTTGCTGGCGCGCCAGGTTCTGCCGCATCACCTGGAGCAGCCCAGGCCATAGGCTGCCGCGCATGACCGAGAGTTCAACCGAGAGCGGGTTAGCAAGGGCCAGAGGCGCCGACGCTGGGCTTGGATCGAACCAGCCATGTTGCTCAGGGCCGATGAAGCTATAGGTGATAGCCTCGAAGTAGCCGCGCGCGACCAGGGTCCGGCGCGCCTGGTCGAGATCAAAGGCCATCTCTTGAGGCGCGCGCGTGAAGGCCGCGGAGCGCGCATGGGTCACCGGGATGGCGTTGTAGCCGTAGATGCGGCCAATCTCGGCGATCAGGTCAACCTCGCGCTGGATGTCGAAACGCTGCGAAGGCGCTATGACCTGCCAGCCCCCAGCGGTCTTTCCCAAGGTCTTTTGAGGGATCTTTTCAACGGCCTCGCCAGCAGGCTCCTCAATCGTTTCCTTGCCGGCGTCCACAGCAGCAGCTTGGGCGCTCGACTCCACCGCCATCCCAAGCCGCGTCAGGATATCGACCACCTGTTCGTCGTCCGGTGTGATGCCGAGCACCTGTTGAATTCGCGTGCGGCGCAGCAGCAGCGATACCGGCTGCGGCAGATCAACCGCCGACAGGGCCTCGACCACCGGCCCCGGCCGGCCACCGGCAATGCTCAGCAGCAGCGCCGTGGCGCGCTCGATCGCCCGCTGTTGCAGTATCGGGTCGACCCCGCGCTCGAAGCGATGCGAGGAGTCCGTGTGCAGCCCATAGCGGCGCGCGCGACCGGCGATCGCCTCAGGCGCAAAGAAGGCGCTCTCGAGCAGGATGTCGTGGGTCGAATCCGAGACTGCGCTTGCGGCCCCACCCATGATTCCGGCCATCGCGATCGGCCCGTTACCGTCGGCGATCACCAGGGTGTCGTCGTCCAGCTCGACCTCCTCATCGTTGAGCAGGGCCAAGCGTTCGCCCGGCTGCGACAGCCGAACCCGAATCGCACCATCGAGCTTTGCCAGATCGAACGCGTGCAGCGGCTGACCCAACTCGAGCAGCACATAGTTGGTCACATCGACCATCGGCGAGATCGGCCGCAGCCCGCTGCGACGTAGCCGCTCCGCCATCCACAGCGGGGTCTCGGCACTGGGGTCGAGGTCCCGGATCATCCGGCACAGATAGCGCGGACAGGCAGCGGGGGCCTCGAGCTGAACGCCGTAGCGATCGTCGAGCTGGGGCGCCACCGGTTTCGCCGCTGGGGCGGTCACGCTTAGACGGTTCAGCACGCCAACCTCGCGCGCGACGCCCGCAAGGCTCAGGCAATCACTGCGATCAGGCGTCAGATCCAGCTCAATGGCGTAATCATCGAGCGCCAACCAGTTGCGCAGATCCTCCCCAACCGGAGCATCGGTGGGCAGGGTCATGATCCCGTCCGAACTCTCGGCTAGACCCAGCTCAGAGGCCGAGCAGATCATCCCTTGTGAGGCTACGCCACGCAGCTTCGCCTTCTTGATCTTGAAATCGCCTGGAAGCCTGGCGCCGACGCGAGCCACCGGCACCCGCTGACCCGCCGCGACGTTGGCCGCACCGCAGACGATCTGCAACGGCTCTTCATCGCCGACATCGACCCGACAGACGCGCAGCTTGATCGCGTCCGGGTGCGGCTCCACTGCCTCTACGGCACCGACGGCCACACCTGAGAAGGCGGGAGCCACCGGCTCAAGCGCATCGACCTCGAGCCCGGCCATGCTGAGCTGATCGCAGAGTGCCTGCGCCTCAAGCGGAGGATTCACCCACTCGCGCAGCCAGGATTCACTAAAGCGCATCAGGCACCCCGCGGAAATGCACCGTTCGGGCCATACTCTTGCTCACATTCGGTTTGGGATCAGGACAGGTTGAGATCAGGACAGTTTGGGATCAGCACGTCTGAGATCAGGCGAATTGCGACAGGAATCGAAGATCGTTATCGAAATAGAGCCGCAGATCATCGACACCGTAGCGCAGCATCGCCAGGCGCTCTACACCCATGCCAAACGCGTAGCCAAGCCATTGCTCGGAATCGATACCGACCTGGCGGAAGACCTCTGGATGGATCATGCCGCAGCCCAAGACCTCCAACCAGCCGCTCTGCTTACAGACCCGACAGCCCCGCCCACCGCATTTGACACACTGAACGTCCACCTCAGCGGAGGGCTCGGTAAAAGGAAAGTACGAGGGCCGAAAGCGTAGCTTGAGATCGTCCTGCTCAAAGAAGTTGCGCAAAAAGTCGTACAGCACCCCCTTGAGATCCGCGAAGGTGGCCTCGCGATCGACCAAGAAGCCCTCGACCTGGTGAAACATCGGTGTGTGGGTCAGATCGGAATCACAGCGATAGACCCGTCCGGGCGCAATGATGCGCAGCGGCGGCGGCTCGGTTTCCATCACCCGAATCTGCACCGGCGAGGTATGGGTGCGCAGCAGGCGCCCATCCGGAAAGTAGAAGGTATCGTGCATCGCCCGCGCGGGATGGTGCGCCGGGATATTGAGGGCCTCGAAATTGTGATAGTCGTCCTCAACCTCCGGTCCCTCGGCGATGCTGAAGCCGGCATTGGCGAACAGCCGCTCGATGCGCAGCATCGCGCGTGTCACCGGATGCAAGGCACCCGGCGTTTGCCCACGCCCAGGCAGGGTCACATCGATCCGCTCGTCACGTAGCTGAGCTGCGAGTTGCTGTTCCTCAAGTTGGGCGCGGCGCACATCCAGCGCCTCCTGCACCACCCGCTTGGACTCGTTGATGCGCTGCCCCGCAGCCGGCCGCTCGTCCTTCGGCAAGGCGCCGAGCGATTTCAGCTGCGCCGTGAGCAGACCACTCTTACCCAAGTAGCGCACCCGCACATCATCAAGAGCAGCCAGGTCAGCAGCTGCACTGACCGCCGCCAGCGCGGCGGATTCGAGTTCGGCCAGACTGGTAGCCGAATCGGCATCAGGGCGTTGCGTCATGGGTTCCTCGACAAGGTTGCCAGGTCTCAGGAGGCGTTGGCCAGAGCGGTCTTTGCCTGCTCCGCCAGCGCACCGAAGGCCGGCTCGTTCTCGAAGGCCAATTCGGCGAGCATCTTGCGATCGATCTCGACCCCCGCCTTGTTCAGCCCATCCATCATGCGACTATACGACAGCCCGTGTAGGCGCGCGGCGGCATTAATGCGCGCGATCCAGAGCGCGCGGAACTGGCGCTTGCGCTGGCGGCGGTCGCGGTAGGCATACTGCCCAGCCTTGATCACCGCCTGCTTGGCAACCCGATAGACCTTGCTGCGGGCGCCGTAGTAGCCCTTGGCTTGGTCGAGGACCTTCTTATGGCGAGCGTGCGCGGTCACGCCGCGTTTAACGCGTGGCATAGCTCTTCTCCGAGGTGTTCAAAGAGGTGTTCAAAACGTCATCGTCGAGCCAGGCACCGAAGCGGCCCAGCACCTGGCAGCTTGGCGAGCCCAAAGGCCTTTAGCAGTAAGGCATCATGCGCCGCGCAGCCCGGTTATCGGACTTATGCAGCAGATGATTCTTGCGCAGCTGACGTTTCCGCTTCGTCGCCTTCTTGGTCAAGATGTGACGCCGATGCGAGGCGTTACGCTTGAACATCCCGGACGCCGTGCGCGCGAAGCGCTTCGCGGCACCACGATTGGTCTTAATTTTGGGCATTTTTCACTCCATAGTGTGTTTGCCGCCAATCAGGTTGGCAGCTTATTGGATACAGCGCATCGGAAGCCCGGCCCGAGCGCCGCGTATTGGCACGAGGTGTTTGCTAACCCAGAGTGCGAGTGCTTCTAGTGCTAGTGCTTCTTTGGCCCAAGCACCATGATCATCTGCCGCCCTTCCATCTGCGGCTGCTGCTCGACGATGCTGATCGCGGACAGATCGTTCTCGACCCGCCGCAACAACTCGAGACCAAGCTCGCGGTGGGCGTGCTCGCGGCCTCGAAAGCGCATCGTGACCTTGGCCTTATCGCCCTCCTGCAAGAACCGGGTCAGGTTCTTGAGCTTGACCTGATAATCGCCGATATCGGTGCCAGGCCGGAACTTGACCTCTTTGACCTGAACCTGCTTTTGCTTCTTGCGCGCCTCGTTCTGCTTCTTTTTTTGATCGAACCGAAAACGTCCGTAATCCATCAGCCGACAGACTGGCGGGTCAGCGTTAGGAACGATCTCGACGAGATCGAGGCTGACCTCGGTCGCCCTCCGAATGGCATCAGCCAGGTCGAGGATGCCGACCTGTTCGCCGTCCTCGGCGATCAAGCGGACCTGTGGAACCGTGATCTCATCATTGACGCGGTTGCGTTTTGGTGCAGCGATAGCAGACTTCCTCCGAACTACAAAAAGATCGATAACAGCGCGATGGCTGACAGCCCCGGATCCAGTCCAGGACCACCCCAGGACCCAACCTGGAACTCAGCACAAAGCGGCCCGTGACAACACGCCCCGACTGCCGCACATAACCGAGAGCCGAACAACAACGGCTCCCACCAGCGGTTGATTAAGACTCAGCGGCCTCGCGCGCTCGCTGGGCAACCTCATCTGAGAGCCGCTCTGCCAGCGCATCGATAGCAACCACACCCAAGTCCACTCCTTGGCGATCACGGAGCGCCAGGGTTTGACTCTCCATCTCGCGATCGCCGACCACCAGCAGATAAGGCACCTTCTGCAGCGTGTGCTCGCGAATCTTAAAGCCGATCTTCTCGTTCCTCAAGTCGGCATCAACGCGGAACCCCTTGTCTCGCAAGACCTTAGCCATTTGATCAGCATATTCACGCTGATGGTCGGTAATGGTCAGCACCACCGCCTGCACCGGCGCCAGCCAGAGCGGCAGCGCGCCGGCGTAATGCTCGATCAAGATACCGATGAAACGCTCCATCGAGCCAAGGATGGCGCGGTGGATCATCACCGGCACCTCCTTAGCATTGTCCTCACCAATATAGTAGGCGCCAAGCCGGCCGGGCATCGAGAAGTCGACCTGGATGGTGCCACATTGCCAGGTACGGCCGATGCTGTCGCGCAGCGTGAACTCGATCTTGGGGCCATAGAAGGCGCCTTCGCCCGGCTGCACACGGAAATCCAGCCCTTTATCGCGCAGCGCCTGATCGAGGGCCGCCTCGCCCTTGTCCCAGAGATCATCACTGCCGACACGCTTCTCCGGCCGCAGCGAGAGCGCAAGCTCGATCTGATCGAAGCCGAAATCGTGATAGGTCTCGAACACCATCTCGATCAGCGTCGCAACCTCCTGCTGCAGCTGACCTTCAGTACAGAAGACGTGGGCGTCATCCTGGGTGAAGCGCCGCGCCCGCATCAATCCATGCAAGGTGCCAGACGGCTCGCTGCGGTGCACGATGCCAAACTCGGCGATCTTCAGCGGTAGGTCGCGGTAGCTCTTCAGACCCTGGTTGAAGATCTGGATGTGCCCCGGGCAGTTCATCGGCTTGATCGCGTAGTCGCGCTCATCGAGCTGCGTCGTGAACATATCCTCGGCGAACTTCTCCCAATGCCCTGAACGCTCCCAGAGCGAGCGATCCAACACCTGCGGCGTCTCCACCTCCTGATACCCGTACTCGTCGAGCTTGCCGCGCATGTACTCCTCGACCTGGCGATAGATAATCCGACCCTTTTGGTGCCAGAACGCCATTCCTGGCGCCTCGTCCTGAAAGTGAAACAGATCGAGCTGTTTGCCGAGCTTACGATGGTCGCGCTTCTCAGCCTCTTCGAGCCGACGCAAATAGGCCTTTAGCTCCTTCTTGTCGCGCCAGGCCGTGCCATAGATGCGCTGCAACATTGCGTTGCTCGAATCACCACGCCAGTAGGCGCCGGCGAGCTTCATCAACTTGAAGCCGTTACCGAGCTTGCCGGTACTTGGCAGATGCGGACCACGGCAGACATCGAACCAATCCCCTTGGCGGTAGACCGAGACCTCCTCGCCCTCCGGGATGATGTCGTCGATGATCTCGACCTTGTAGTGCTCACCAAGGTCGCGAAACACGGTCTTCGCCTGCTCGCGCTCCCAGACCTCACGCTCAATCGGCAGATCGCGCTTCACGATCTCCTGCATGCGCTGCTCGATTGCGGTCAGATCATCGGGCGTAAAAGGCTCATCGCGCGCGAAGTCGTAGTAGAAGCCGTTCTCGATCGCCGGACCGATAGTCACCTGCGTGCCCGGATACAGTTCCTGCACCGCCTGCGCCATCACATGCGCGGCATCATGGCGCAGCAGCTCCAGCGCATCCTCATCGCGACTGGTCAGGATCGCGATCTCGGCATCGTCTGCAACGGGGTAAGAGGTATCGACCAATTGGCCATTCACCCGCCCCGCCAACGCCGCCTTCGCCAAGCCAGCGCCGATATCGGCGGCAATCGCTCGTACTGTGACAGGCTCGCCATACTGTCGTTGAGAACCATCTGGCAAGGTGATCGTTGGCATCTTGAAACCTCTCGATGTCAGTGGTGGCCGATACGAGGAGCCACTTGAATTAGGGACGACAGCCGCTAGGCGCCCGCCAGAAACCAAAAACCGCCAGCCCTAGGTAACGGTGCGCAATGCGCGCCGGCCAGGGCTGACGGCTCGGATGGCCCGGCACCGTCCATGTTGCCGGCGACCGACTGTTTGGTAGGCGCGATTGGACTCGAACCAACGACCCCCACCATGTCAAGGTGGTGCTCTAACCAGCTGAGCTACGCGCCTGTCGAAGCCGTACAGAATATATTGCCCCCCGAAGCTTGGCAAGCAAAAATCACAAAAAAATCACCCGCCGCGCACAAAACCCTTGTGACCACAGAGCCGATCTCTTAATATGATCGGCTGGTTGAAGCAACCAACCGCCCTCCTTTTGCCGATGTAGCTCAGGTGGTAGAGCAACTGATTCGTAATCAGTAGGTCAGCGGTTCGAATCCGCTCATCGGCTCCAAAATCAAGAATTTAGAGAAGCCCACTTTTCCGCCATCCGAGTGTGCCCCTGATTTGCCCCTTCGGTGCTGAAAATCAGGGATCGGCTCGGTGTTGCCCCAGGGCATCAAAAACCCGCAAGCCGAACCATCTGGCCAGGATACAGGTGGTGGTGATGGCTAAGCGCTGAGTTGCGTTGGTCCAGATATGGACTGGCAGTGCGGTTTTGGATTTAGAATCCCAATGCACAGTTTTGCGCAGTTACCATCAGTCGCTTGCAGGCGGGATTTCCCGCTTTGACTGCTTGGCGCGGCCATCGTCCCTTGCCCACACCGAAGACAGGACATTGACTCAAGGTGTCCGCGCTGAGCTTGGTCGGTAATGGGTTAGCGGCCCACCATGGCGAAGCAGGAACGCAGCCCGGCTGCGGCGCTAGAGGGAGGGTCTGGCTGGACTGTTCAATCCGCTGGTTTTTTGTTGCTGTTTCGTCCCGGAAACGCGACCACCTCGGCGCGCTCCTCACGCACCGCCCCAGTCTTGAGCCTGGGCATCGGCAGCAGCTGCACTTGTTCGCGGCGGTTACTGAGCAAGCCTGCCGGCAGGCCGGCCAGGGCTTCGATGTCCTTCGGATGCAGGCGCAGCTCGGCCAGCAATTGGTCGACGCTGTAGCCGCCCTGAGTGAGCAGCAGTCGAATGGAGCGCTCCATCAGGCGTGGTTGCTCGAGGGCCAGGCGCTCGTCCTCGGGCTCGGCGCGCACCCAGCCGCGGGCGCTGGTGTATTTGAACAGGCGGCCGGCGTGCTCCTCGGTGATCAGCTCCAAGTCCTTGCAGCGATAGATCATGGCGCCGATCGAGACACCCCAACGTGGCTTGAGGGTGCGGAAGGCCTCGAGCGAGACCTCGGGTAGTTCGTTGACGAAGCCCTCGGCGGGCATCAGGAACGCACTGGCGAAGCGGTGCGCCTGGTTCTCGAGGATCTTGAACTCGTCGCGATGGGTCAGCGCGCTTTGATCAACCTGACGGTGCAGCACCAGATGGCCGAGTTCATGGGCGGCATCAAAGCGTGAGCGCACGGCGGTGCGTCTGTCGGCGGAGAGCAGCACATAGGGCCGATCGTCGGCCAATGACCAGTGCGAGACACCATCGATGGACGGCGCCGAGAACGGGCAACGACCGACCACGATCCCGGCATTCTCCATCACCAGCAGCAGATCCGGGATCGGCGCCCGCCAGAGTCCCCACTGCTCGCGCAGTCGTGCAGCGGCGTCTTCGATCTCGCACTCCTGGAGCAGCCGAAAGTCCCCCCCGCCGAGATCGGGCACGTTCGGCCGCGGCAAATCGACCCAGTTCTGAAGGTCATGGCTGAGGCGCTGCAGCCAGAGCAGGTGCTGGGCGATGCGTTCGCGCGAGCGCTTTGTGGCGTTGGCCATGGAGCGAAAGAAGCGCGGGCGCTCGCCAGTCTCGAAGGGCTGGTTGAGGAAGTAGTCGCGCGGAACACGCAGAGACTGCGCGAGGGCCTCGAGCGCGGCCGGGTCGGGCGTTTGCTGGCCCGACTCCCATTTACTGAGTGTGGGCGCCGAGCGCTTGACGGCGGTCGCCAGGGCCACACGGGTGAGACCGCGAGCCAGCCGGGCTTGGGTCAGTTGGAGAGGCTGAAAGCCAGGAGTGCGTGCAGCCATGCGCGTGGCCTCTGAACCTGAGTTAGTGACCAGACGCTTGATCGGCGCGGTCTTGGAGGAGCTTTAGGGTCGGCCGAGCGCGGTCGAGCGGACGGCTGGCATGCTCGGCATAGGCCGCGTAGAGCTGATCGAGCGTCTTGACCGATTTTCCCTTGACGGAACCGCCGAAATACCCCGCCACGACTGGGCTGGCGGG
>CAZEZH010000056.1:0-19640 GCA_964516305.1 uncultured Halochromatium sp.
GCGCCGGTGGTGCGCGAGACGGATGGGCTGGCGATGAGTTCGCGCAATGCCTACCTCAGCGCCGCTGAGCGAGCGCTAGCGCCAGGGTTACAAAGCTGTCTGGTTGAGGCTGCAAGGCGTTTGCGGGCTGGTGCCGCTTGTGAAGAGGTTGAACGCGAGGCCAAACGCGCTTTGACCGCGGCTGGTCTCGAGCCGGACTACGTCAGTGTCCGCCGCCGCTCAGACTTGGCCGAGCCCGGGCCCAGCTTAACCGCCGCCGAGGATCGTTCCTTGATTGTTCTTGCCGCTGTGCAGCTTGGGCGAGCACGGTTGATCGACAATCTAGCCTTAGATCTCGATGCGCCACTTGCCGAGCCGGCTCCGAATCTGAGATCCTAGTGAATTGCTGCGCTGCAGCATGCGTGAAGTCCTCAAGATGCGTCACGCTGCGGAGAGGCTTGTCAGGCTCGCTGGCTGGTGCGAGCATGCTCAGTATCTCGACCGCGAATGATTCTGGCCTTCGCCCGGTCACCTATTACCGAGGGGGCAGTAGCATGGTATCGCTGCTGCCCTGGGAGACGATTGATGCAACTGACTCTGCTCAAGTGCAAGCTCCATCGCGTCTGCGTGACGCAGGCCGAACTCGATTATGAGGGCTCCTGCGCCATCGACGAGAACCTGATGCGTCAGGCCGGCATCCGCGAATACGAGCAGCTCCATATCTATAACCTGGCCAATGGCGAGCGCTTCAGCACCTATGCGATCCGTGCCGAGGCTGGCTCCAAGGTCATCTCGGTGAACGGCGCCGCGGCGCATAAGGCCAGCCCTGGTGACCGCCTGATCATCTGTTGTTACGCCGCGATGAGCGAGCTAGATGCGGTATCGTTCGAGCCCACCCTGGTTTATTGCGACGAGCGCAACCAGGTCCTTCGCGTCGGCCATCAGATCCCGGCCCAGGCAGCCTGAGTTTTGACCGAGACGGTCAGGCCGAGAGCGCAATCCTCAGATCTGCGCGTGACTGGAGCGCCTCTTCGTAGAAGACCTGGTAGCGTTTGGCGCTGGCTTCCCAGCTGAGGTCTCTGGCCATCCCGTTCTGCATCAGTTGGCGCCAGGTTGCAGGTTGTTCGACATAGATCCTGAGTGCCCGCTCGATGGCCATCCACAGCGCGTCAGCATTGGTGTCGTCGAATAAGAACCCGGTCGCGTCCTCTGTGGCGAGGCTGTCTTCAGTGGTGTCGACGACGGTGTCGGCGAGCCCGCCGGTGCGCCGTACGACAGGCACCGTGCCGTAGCGCAGGCTATACATCTGGTTCAGCCCACAGGGCTCGAAGCGAGACGGCATCAAGAAGAGGTCGCTTCCAGCCTCGATCAGATGCGCGCGCGCCTCGTCATAGCCAATCCGCACGCTCAGGTGGCCTGGGTGCCGAGCGGCCTGCTGCTGCAGACGCTGCTCAAGCCTTCGGTCGCCTTCGCCCTGGACAACGAGCTGGATCTTGCCCTGCTCGATAAACCGAGGGACGAGATCGAGGATCAAGTCGACCCCTTTCTGCTCGACCAGCCGGCCGATATGGCCCAGCACCAGGCTGTGTTCATCCTCTGGCAGCTCGAAATGGTGCTGGAGCGCGAGCTTGTTGGCAGTCTTCAGCTCGAGGTTGTTGCGATCATAATTCTGGGGGAGACTAGGATCCTGAAGCGGGTTCCAGGTGCGATAATCGATCCCGTTCAAGATGCCGCAGAATCGATGCCCAAGCTGCCTCAGGAGGCCATCGAGACCGCAGCCATACTCTGCAGTACGTGCCTCCCTTGCATAGGTTGGGCTCACGGTGTTGATCCGATCAGCAAACACGATGCCGCCCTTCAAGAACGACATGCGCTGATGAAACTCGACCCCGCCGATCGACCAGAGTGCTGGCGGTAATGCCAGCCGATCGAAGGTCGAGCGATCAAAGACCCCCTGATAGGCCAGGTTGTGGACCGTGAATACAGTCGCCGGGCGCTCTTCGTAGCGGTTCAGAAAGACCGGCGCGAGGCCCGTTTGCCAGTCGTTGCAGTGCAGTACATCAGGACGCCAATCGAGCGTTGGCAGCCCGAGCGCGACTCGTGCCAGCACGCGTGCAAACAGCAGGAAGCGTTCGGGGTTGTCGCCCCAATCGCCGCCGCTGACATCGGTATAAGGATTGCCTTCGCGACAGAAATAGGCGGGTGCTTCGACCAAATAGACCGGCAGATCGCAGTCTGGCAAGAACCCGCCGAGCAGCGACACGGGCCCTTGGGTATGTCTGAGGCCTAGTTCGCTCAGCACGCGCAGCTCGCGTACCAGGCGCTTGGCTTGTGGATAGGCCGGTATGATCAGCCTGGCGTCATGGCCGAGTTCGCGCAGTGCAGCCGGCAGGCTGGCCGCGACGTCGGCGAGGCCGCCGGTCTTGATCAATGGGTGCGCTTCGCTACTGGCGAACAGTATGGCTTGGCCACCAGGTGCGAGAGGAAGGGGCATGGGAGGGTCCGAGGCTTGTGTTGCTGATAAGGCTTTCCACCTCAAACTAGCATAAAACTGTTGATTCTAGGAGATCCTGATGCGGGACGAATGCACACTGGTCATCTTTGGCTCGACCGGTAATCTGGCCCAGATCAAGCTACTTCCGGCCCTCTATCATCTCGAGGTCGCCGGCCACCTGTCCCCTTCGATGCGGGTGGTTGGCTTTGGGCGGCGAGACTGGAGCGACGCGCATTGGCGCGATGAGGTGAGCGACTGGGTCCAGCAATCCGCGCGCGGATCGCTGGATCAATCAGCACTCCAGCGGCTGCAAGAACGCCTCTACTTCGTCGAAGGCGATCTTACCGATGCTGATGGCTTCGAACGGCTGGCGCAGCGTCTACGCGGCGATGAAGGCTTCCCGCGCAACCTGATCTTCTACTTGGCGATCGCCCCCGGTCAGTATGGCGACACGGTTAATGGCCTCGCCGCGCAAGGGCTTAACCAGCAGCATGACCACTGTGCGCGCCTAGTGGTCGAAAAGCCCTTCGGTTTTGATCTGGAGAGCGCCGAGATCCTCGACGACCATCTCCACCGACACTTCAGCGAAGACCAGATCTTCCGTATCGATCATTACCTGGGCAAGAGCACGGTGCAGAACGTGCTCGTGTTCCGCTTCGCCAACCTGTTGCTCGAGCCCCTTTGGAATCGCAACTATATCGATCACGTCCAGATCACCCATGCCGAGTCACGCGGCATCGGCAGCCGCGCTGGCTTTTATGATGGGGTTGGAGCCCTTCGGGACATGATCCAGAGCCATCTGCTGCAGATGCTGACGCTGGTGGCGATGGAGCCGCCGCCGAGTCTGGATGCCGAGGCGCTGCGGGATGAGAAGGTCAAGGTGCTGCGCTCGATTCGCCCGATCAGCCGACAGGCGGTGCATGCACAGGCCTTCCGCGCCCAGTATCGGGCCGGTGAGGTCGAAGGCGAGCAGGTGCCCGGTTATCTCGATGAGCCGGGGATCGACCCGCAGAGCGCGACTGAGACCTATGCCGCGCTTAAGCTTTACATCGACAACTGGCGTTGGCGCAACGTGCCCTTCTATCTGCGCACCGGCAAGCGCTTGGCTGGCACCGATTCGCTGATCAGCATCCGCTTCCGCCATCCGCCGCAGCAGCTGTTCCAGGATACCCCGATCGCACAGCTCGACCCGAACTGGCTAATGATCAACATTCAGCCCAATGAATGCATCCGCATGGAGCTGCAGGTGAAACAGGCCGGGCTGGAGATGCGCACCGTTACCGAGCACCTTGATGCCAACACCTGCAATCTTGGCAGCGAGCAGATCGATGCCTATGAGGCATTGCTGCTCGATATCATCGAAGGTGATCACTCGCTGTTCCTGCGTTACGACGAGGTCAACTATGCCTGGCGTCTTGTCGACCCGGTGCTCAAGCTCTGGGCCACCGAGCGCAACTTCATTCACACCTATCCGGCCGGCTCCTGGGGGCCGACCGAGGCCACGCGGCTGTTCGATAAGGAGGATCAAGACTGGCGCAACAGCATCGACGGTTGAGCCTCTGCGCCGGACGCTGGGTCGGCTTGGCGCCTTCGGGCAGGCCCGCGGGCGGGCATGGTGCCAGTATCGCTGCTAGCCGACGGGCTGCTAGCTAAGGGCCAGGTGGGCGCAGCAAACTTCCGACGTCGGTCGCCGCACCGGCATCTTCAACGCTGCCAGCGTACAATCGCGATCCATCGACCATCCACTCAGCCGAGGGACTCCAAGACATGGCACTCGTGAGTTCGACCCCAGAATGGCAGGCCCTACAGCAACACTGGCAGCAGATGCACTCGCAGCACATGCGCGACCTGTTCGCCAATGACCCAGCCCGCGCCGAGCGCATGACCGGGGATGCAGCTGGTCTGCATCTGGACTTCTCCAAGCATATCGCCACCGATGAGACGCTGCGGCTGCTCTTTGACCTGGCCCGGGCCGTTGAACTTGAGCACTGGCGTGAGCGGATGTTCACCGGCGAGCACATCAATGTCAGCGAAGACCGTGCCGTGCTGCACACCGCTTTGCGCAATCGCACCGATGTGCGCACGCTGGTCGATGGCGAGGATGTGATGCCGGCGGTCGAGGCGGTACTGAAGCGGATTCAGGACTTCAGCGATCGGGTGCGCTCGGGCGAGTGGAAGGGGCATACCGGCAAGGCCATTACTGATGTGGTCAACATCGGCATCGGCGGCTCCAACCTGGGGCCGAAGATGGTCTGCGAGGCGCTTAAGCCCTATCAAACCGAGCAGCTACAGCCGCACTTCGTCTCCAACGTCGATGGCACGCACCTGGCCGAGACGATCCGCAGCCTGAACCCTGAGACCACGCTATTCATCGTTGCCTCCAAGACCTTTACCACCCTGGAGACCATGACGAATGCGCAGAGCGCTCGGCGTTGGCTCGTCGAGGCCCTTGGTGATGACAAGGCGGTGCGCAACCACTTCGTCGCCGTCTCGACCAATACCGAGAGGGTCGCCGAGTTCGGTATCGATACCGATCAGATGTTCGAGTTCTGGGACTGGGTCGGCGGTCGCTACTCGCTCTGCTCGGCGATCGGTCTGCCCATTGCAATCGCCGTTGGCTTCGATCGTTTTGCCGAACTGCTGGCTGGAGCACAGGAGATGGATGTCCACTTCCGCTCGGCGCCGCTTGAGGGGAACCTGCCGGTCATCCTGGGCCTGCTCGGGGTCTGGTACGTCGATTTCGCCGGTGCCAAGACGCACGCCATCCTGCCCTACGACGAATATCTGCAGTACTTCTCGGCTTACTTCCAGCAAGGCGACATGGAGAGCAACGGCAAGCATGTGACCCGCGATGGGCTGCGCGTCGACTATAGTACCGGCCCGGTGGTCTGGGGCCAGCCTGGCACCGATGGTCAGCATGCGTTCTACCAGTTGATCCACCAAGGTACCGAACTCATCCCGTCTGATTTCATCGCGCCCATCAAGAGCCACAACCCACTCGGCCGTCATCACGAGCTGCTGATTGCCAATTGCCTGGCGCAGACCGAGGCGCTGATGGGCGGACGCACACTGCAGGAGGCGAAGGACGAGATGTTGGCCGCTGGGCTCTCGCAGGCCGAGGCCGATCGGCTGGCGCCGCACCGACAATTCGACGGCAACCGGCCGACCACCACGATCCTGATGGAGCAGCTCACGCCGCACACTCTGGGCGCGCTGATCGCGCTCTACGAGCACAAGATCTTCACCCAAGGCATCATTTGGGGTATCAATTCGTTTGATCAGTGGGGCGTCGAGCTGGGCAAGAAGCTCGCCAACCGGATCATCGACGAGTTCGAGGCGGGTGAGATCACCGAGACACACGACGCCTCAACCGACGCCCTACTGCGGTACTTCATGGCAAACCGCTAGTCCACTGGCTTGGTATAATGACCCGTTTTGTGATGTAGCCTACACGACTGGGGTTTGACTCAACCGAGGACAGGATCGATGACCGAAGAGAGCGACTTCTATTACCTCCGCCATTCACCGCTGACGGGCGGATTATCAGATGATCAGGTGCAGGCGCTAGCGGGCATCGCCTTTTGTCGGCGTCTCGCCGACCAAGAGGTGCTGATCGCCGAGGGCAACATCGAGAACGGCCTGCACATCATTGCCGAGGGTGCCATTGCTGTAACCCGCGACATGGGCAAGGGCGAGTTCACCACGATTCACGTGCTACGTACCGGCGACCTGGCCGGTGAAATGGGCTTTATCAGCGGGCAGCCGCATACCGCAACCTTGCGCTCGCTCGGGCGCACCCAGGTCTGTAGCCTTGAGCGTGAGGCCTTCGAGACGCTCGTCGACAAGGACCCTTGGTTGGTCTATCGAGTGATGTGTAACATCATCCAGGTGAGCCAAGACATCCTCCGCCGGATGAATGCACAGTACGTTGAGCTGACCAAATACGTCCATCGCTCACACGCGGTGTTTTGAGTCGCTCGAGCCCAGTCACACTAATCCGCAGCCAAGCGAAAGCCGAGCCCCCCGTACTGCTTGTCTGGCAACAGCCCGCGGCGCGCCGCAGAGTGCACGAACTGCGGTCCACTATGCCAGGAGCCGCCACGGATTGAGCGGAATCCGGCGTTGCTGGCCGTCGCGCAGCGTTGCTCGGTGCCGTCAAAGCCCCCGCTATAGGCCGAACAGGTCCATTCCCAGACGTTACCTAGCATGTCAAATAGACCCCAGCTGTTGGGCTGAAACTGAGCGACGGGGGCGGTCTTGGCATAACCGTCGTCACAGCCATGAGGTGGAGTCGACAAGCGGTTTTCGCGCATTGAGGTCTGGTCATGTACATTGGCATAGGAACAGGCCGTGTCTGCAGCGTCACCCCAGTAACGCGTCCTTTGGCTGCCAGCGCGCGCGGCGTACTCCCATTCGGCCTCGGTCGGTAAGCGATATGGCCGCCCGGTTTGTGCGCTCAGCCAGGTGGCATAGGCTGTCGCATCTTCCCAGCTGACATTGATCACCGGCCGATCCCCCCGGCCCCAGCCTTCGTCAGGCGCGCGGTCGCGGCCGGTGGCGTTTGTAAAGCGGTCAAATTGGGAGAAGGTGACCTCGTGCTTTCCCATCTTGAACGCATCGACGCAGACCTGTTGTGAGCGATTGACCCTGGTGCCGTCCCTGCCGGCCTGTCTAGCGGTCGGGCTGCTCGTCTGGAAACAGCCCTCCCTGATGGCTGCCATCTCAGGCTCAGCGGCAAAGCGGCGCGCGCGCTCAGCCAATTGCGCCAGGCGTTCCTCGACCTCCGGGCGGTGCCAACAGCCAGTATCGGCGCAGTCACTGAGGTAAGTCTGATAGGCGGCCTTGGTGTCGGCCCGCTTGGCTTGGGCGAAAGCGACTTGGTCCAATCTGGCCATCAGCTGCTCAATCTGCTGCTCTAGCTCGGTGGCGCGGGCGGCTTGCTCAGCGACCTCGCGCGCCAGGGCCGCTTGCCGTTCCGCGTCATGAGCGTCAGCCCGCAGAGCGATGAGCCGTTGTTGGGTCGGCTCGCGATAGCGGCAACCCTGCCTGTCGCAGCCGTCGAGATAGGTCTGGTAGGCGGCTTCAGTGTCGACCTGCAGTGCTTGGCTGTAAGCATCCAGGTCGGCCGCCTTGCGTTGCAGCTGCGCGCTGCGCTCAGCTTGCTCCGTGGACAGTCGCAACCTGGTGATGCGCGCTTCGGCCTCAGTGCGATAGGCGCAGCCCTGTGCAGCACAGCCGTCCAGATATGCCTGGTAAGCGCGCTCGGTATCCGCGCGCTCGGCACGAGCAAAGGCGGAGCGGTCAAGCGCAGTTTTTAGAGGCCTAGGCTCAATGCGCTCGAGCCTGGGCTCTAGCCAGCGCCAGCCGGCAAGCAGCCAGGGCGTGCCGGTGAGCCACCAGCTGCCGACAACCAGTGCAGCCGCCGTCAGCCCGGCGACGAGGAGGCCGAGCCCCAGATGCCGCATCCAGGCCTTACGGGGTTTCTCTGGGGAATGGTGACTGCTACCGCGCGAACCCCTGTCCAGATCTTGACGTCGCGGCGGCTTCGCGCCCGTCTGTCGATAGGGTGAAGTCCGGCCCGTCTTCGTTCGGCGCATCGTCACTCCTGGTCATCCGGCAGTAGAGGCTATGCACGACGATGGGATCGAGGCGGTTGAACCTAGTCGCATCCCTTCGCGTCTGCGCGTTGATCTTTGGCTATCGCGAGGACCTTTGGGTTGCTTGCGCGCTTCGTTGTCGAAGATGCCGGATGTGCCTAACCGAGTGAAGAAAATGTTCTGCGGCCTCTATCGTCTTTGGTAATGTGCCCTGCTCGGGATGACGTTGCGAATACCGCCTCTCGGGTTCTCTACGTCACCGTTATAGCGGGGTAGGATGATCAGATGCAAATGATCGATGCTTCTTCCTGCTTCCCTGCCGTCGTTGTTGCCTAGGGTATAGGCGTCAGGCTTGCGGTTTAGGAAATCCAGCTGCAAGACTGTTTCAATGTGGTCTTTGGGTCGATCTCGTAGGTAGTTCCTGTTTCGCATTTCTTGATAGAGTTCGGCCATGTCGGTCGTTTCGATAACGCGCTTGACTCCCTGGATCGCGTCAAAATAGTCCGCCTGCTCTGCGTCATTCAGGTCAAAAAGGGACTCGACATGCCGTTTGGGAATGACCAGGGCGTGTCCGGGATTTGCGGGGTGGGAATCGAAGATGCCAAAAAAAGACCTGTTGTCAAAGATCCAGGGGTCGGCTTCGCCGTTGGAAACCCGGCAAAAATAACAAGCTCGTTCTGAGGGTGGAGTGCTCATCAAAGAACCTTTAGTCGCGTTTGAGGTGCTGCGTTCAGGGTGATCTATCAGTGGCTTTGAAGGTCGCTCTCGCCTTATGAAGGCGCTGAGACCTCGCGGAGGCGCAAGGCGGAAACAGCAGCGGCGATGGAGGCCATACCGAGCACCAGGATCACGAAGGTGGTGCCGTAGAGATCGCCGAGCAGCCCGACCAGGCCGCCGGCGAGCATCGCGATGCCAATCACAGTATTGCTGACGGCGACCATTGAGGCCCGGGTCTCGCTGCTGGCCATGTCGACCAGGTACACCTTGCGTCCAAGCCTGACCCCGGCGTGAGCGATACCCAGAATCAGAAACAGCAGCGCAAAGCCGAGCCCTGTCAGCCCCGGTGCGTCAAACTGTACCAAGGCCCAGGTCAGGATGCCGAGCAGGCCGGCGAGGGCGGCCGAGACCACCATCACCAGTCGTGCTGAGCGATCGCTCAAGCGGCCCCAGAGCGGGGCGCTGATACTATTGGCGAGACCACTGGCGATGATCAGCAGGCCGAGCGAGTTGAGATCGCTGCCGGTATCCTGCTGTGCAAGTAGGACGTAGAAGGGCGGGGCGAGCGCGACGCTCAACAGCGCGGTGCGAACCAGGACAAAGTGTCGAAACAGCCGGTCGGTGCGCAGCAGGCCGATGCTGTCGATTGCCACGGTTAGCGCGTTGCCACCGCCTTCGGTGGCACCCGGCTGCTCGCGGATCAAGACGAAGACCGCCGCCGCGAGCGCGAACAGCAGCGCGGCACCGCCGAGCAGGAGCACGAATAGGATGTCGTTGGTGGCGCCATTGCCGAGGAGCTTGAGGTAAAGGCCGAGCACCAAGGTCAGGGCCCCGGCGAGGCCCGCCGAGAGGCCCATCAGGTTGCCGCGCCGCGCCTTGGAAACCGTCTTGCCGAGCACGTCTTTTGCCGACACTGAGCAGAGTCCACGGGCAAGACTAAACACCACCAGTAATCCAACAATGACCCAGCCGGCGACAGCGCCGGTCAGGCTGGCTGCGGCCAGCGCCATCAAGGCCAGAGCCGCGGCCGATAAGAGCGAGCCGATGATCCAGACCCACTGACGCAATGGCAGCCGGCGTATATAGGCCGCGACCGCAAGCTGTGGCAACAGCACCCCGGCCTCGCGGATCGGTACCAAGAGCCCGACGATCAATGCCGGTGCGCCGAGCCATCCGATCAACCAGGGTAGTACGAGTTTGGCGCTCGCCAGCTCGTCCCCGACCTTGGTCATCAGGTTGGCGAGCAGATAGACGAAGAAGTTGCGCGGCTGGTGATGACAGGATTCGCGCGGGATATCCTGGCAGACGCGGGCGTCCTCGTCACCGGTCACCAGATCGTAGAGACTGTCGAGGGGCGATTGCTGCTGCCGAGGGCCTCTTGAGGCCGGTGTCGAGTCGATGGCCTGTTCGTTCATGTGCTTCAATGTCGAGTGTTGCGGGAGATTCATGCTGGGCGGAACCTGCGAAGACGCCCGTCCAACGGAACTCACCCTGCAAAAATAGGGTCGCAGTGCCCATCATCCGAGACTGGTCAGCGGAGGTGCAACCTTGGTCAAGGCACAAGCCAGTATCGAGATCGAACGATCTCCGGAATCTGTTTACCGTTTCATCGCCGAAAACTTCGCGCGCAATTATCCGCGCTGGTCGCCGGAGGTCAAAACCCTGCAGATCAACACCCAGGGGCCGTTGCGGGTTGGCAGTATCGGTCGGCAAGTCCGCATCGACCAAGGCCGGCGAACGGAATCTGTGTTCCGCATCACCGAGATGCGGCCATCAAAGCGGTTGACCTTTGAGAGCGACTCACCGAGCTTTCTCGTCGATTATCACTTCGCTGCCCATGCCGACGAGCGCACCCAGCTGACCTTTACCTTCGAGCTCAGACGCCTTGATCTGATGATGCGCCCGTTCGAAACGCTGATCCGTCGCGCGGTTCAAGATGGTGCCAGGCGTACCGTGCACAACCTGAAACGGCTCATCGAGTCCGAGCAGGAACCGGCCGCGGCCTCATGTTGAACCCCGAATGACCTTGAGGCCACTAAGAGGGTGATTCAGGAGTCCGTCTCCCCAGGTCGCGGCAACGGAATAATCTGCTTGTTACGGTAGACGTAAATCCGATTACGGCCGCCGGTTTTCGCCGCATATAGTGCCTGATCAGAATTGACCAGCAGGAGATCGAAGCTCGCGTGCTCTTCGGCCCGTTGCGCGACACCCAGACTGATGGTGACTTGCATGGGCTGGTTTTCAAAGCTGATGTCCAAGGCCGCAACCCGGCGCCGCAGCCGCTCGGCACTCAGGATCAGTTGCTTGAAGCTCATGCTAGGGCTCAGGAACAGGAATTCCTCACCGCCCATGCGATAAACAGCCTCCTGTGGACCTAGATCCTGTTTTAGCGTCTCCGCCACATCGATCAAGACCTTGTCGCCAACCGCGTGGCCAAAGGCATCGTTGATGCGCTTGAAGTGGTCGATATCGATCATCATCACCGACATCGAACGCCCTAAATCCGGCTCCTGTTGCCAGGCCTGTTCCATCGCGTCGAGAGCGGAGCGACGGTTGCGTAAACCGGTGAGTTGATCGGTGAGGGAGAGGAGTTCGGCGCGCCGATGGCTGAGTGCCAGCTGGTTGGCGATGCGACGCATTTCGATGCGGTCCTGCTGGGACTTGAGCTGCAGGTCTGCGACCCGGCGCACCGCATCGAGCCGCGCGTCCAGCGCTTGTGGTGACATGTCGTCCTGCAGATAGGCGGCATCGACCCCCGCCCGAAAGGCCTCGGTTATCAGCTCAGGATCATTGTCCTCGAACAATGCCATGATGTAGATGGTCCGTCCCCACTCGGTCGAGCGAAGCAGCCGACAGAGTTTGTCGCGTTTCGCGTGCAGTTCATCGTGACCATAGTCGTCCATGATGATCACATGGGGTCTCAGCTCTAAGACCAGCCGCAGCATCTCTTTTTGTTCCTCAAACACCCTGGCGATGACGTTGAGTTCGGCGAAAACGCTGTTGAGCGGATGTGCCTCACCCGCACTGCTAATCAGCACGACGTTGAGAGCCGAGTCGAGCGCCGCCTGTGCCTGCTCCAATTTCGACTCTGGTGGCTCAGCCGTATTGGGCTTGGCATTCGGCTGGCTCGGCAATACCCGCCCTTCAGGCGTTGGTAATCTGAGCAGTTTCGACCAGTCTTCCCACTCAGTCACACTCTCGTCGAGCACCTCAGCGATCTGTGCCGCAGTGAGCCCGAAGCGGCGCACCTGTGGCCAGGTCGTCAGGCGTTTCTGGGTGATCTCCACCCCCACTCGGAGCACGGAGTCCGACAAGCGATAACCTAGGTGGAACAACTGGGCAAGCTTGTATTCGTGCGACTTTTCGGCGAAACCTGAGGACTCCGGGCGTTCATGAAACCTTGCCGGTTTTGCTAAGTCCTCGGCAACGCCGAAATCCAAGAGCATCTCGAGCGAGAGATCATTGTGATCGAACCCGAATTGGTCGCACTCTGCCGCTGTCAGGTCCTCAGGCTGGCTGTCGAGCAGATTGGCATATTCATCTGGATAGATGGTTGCGAAGGCTAGCGAACCGATTCGGGTCATCAACGCGCAGGAAAAGAGATTATCCGGGGGCGCCAGCGCGGTCTGTTGGCCAAGTCCCCTGCAAACCAAGGCCATCAGCACGCACTGCAACCAAAACCTGTTGTAATCAAATGATTTGCAATGATCGTCAAGATATTGATCAATCAGGGAAAAGGCTACCGCCAGTTGCCCAACGGTCTTCATGCCTACCTTGATGATCGCCGCCGAGAGGGAACTCACCTTGGTGAATGTGCCCATGGCAGCGGAATTGGCGAGTCTCAACAATCGCCCGGACAAGGCTGGGTCAGACTTAACGAGTTGCGACAACTGCTCGACACTGGTCTGCTCATCGTCCCACAACTCCATGATCGCGAGAGCGACCCCGTTGGGGCTCGGCAGTTTCTGGGCGGCGTTGTCGAGGAGTGTTCTCGGCGAACTCAACGCTAATTGTCCTAAGGTAGCTTGGCGCACTAGTCTCGGTTCAGCAGCAGCTGGCTGGAGCGTTCCAACAAGCGCTCATCGGCTCCTCGAGCGAGCAGAAGACGTCTTCAGGGATGGCGGCGAGGAGGCATGCAAGCGGATCGGGCATCGCGTAGGTAGCTCGGTTAGCGCGCTCAGATTCGTGATTCGGATCATACGAGGATAGCGCGAAACACCTGACTGTGGAGCCTGAAGGGGTGATATCGATGGGGCAGGAGTTCGATGCTGGCAGTTCGTGGCAAGGATTAGCTGGATGCGCTTGGGCCCCTCCGGCGGATCAGTCGGTAGAGCCGTCGTCGTTGCCAGACCACCAGAAGCAACCCGAGCAGGGCGATGATCCAGGGCCAATGTGACACGACCCAAGGTTGCTTGGCCGAGGACGGCGCTGGCGAGGTGGGCTGTTCTGTGGTCGGTCCGTCGGGACCTCTGTCGCGACGCCAGTCTGGGGCTGGCCGGCGTGAGCTGGAATCGAACTCGGCGACCTGCAGCTGCCATAGAGGGGTGGTGGCTTGCTCCCAGCGTGCGGCGTCGACATTCCACCAGTCGAGGGTGACCGCCGGCAGTCGGTAGAGACCGGGCTCAGCGCTACTGAGGGTGATGCGCTCGGTGCGATAACCGGTCACGCCGTCTGGTCCGCGTTCGTTCCGGAGCCGCGGCGCGTCTTCACGCACTTGCAGCGGAAATGGGATCGGTGCCCGGATCGGAGGCAGGTCTTCGGCGCGCAGCCCCAAGGCCTTGAGCGTGAGCATGCGCTCGATGACCTGCCCAGGTGCTAATTGCACCAGGCTTGAGCCGGCCTCGGTCAGGCTCAGTTGCTTAGCCGGGAGCCAAGCGCTGTCCGCGGCTGCATTGGATGGCGGCGGTTGCGCTGGCATGACCTCGATGGCCAGGGCTGCAGAGCTTAACTGCTCTGGTCCATCAGCCCCTGGGCGCCAGGCCGAGAAGACTGCAGGCGGGATCTTGAGTCGGCCAGCGCTGCGTGGAAACAGCGCATAGCGACGTTCGTAGACCCAGCCTCTGCTGCCGCTGAGGTTGCTGTCGTCGTCGTTGGTGATATCAACGGCGCTGCGATCGATGCGACGCTCTTCGCCTAGGATCAGCAGGTCGGTGTCGTCGATGCTCGGCAAGATCAGTCGCCCTGGAGGCAGCGGACCGTTACCAGTGACCAGGACGCGCAGCAGGATCTGCTGGCCGACCACGACGCTGTTTAGGTCTGTGCTTGCCTCAACATCGATCTGCTCGGCCGACGGCGGCGTTAGGACGGTTGCTTCGAACGTGGGCTTGCCGTCGGCTCCAACTTTGGTTAGGGTCTCGGCGCTAGCATCAGGCCCGGCAACGGCTGCCTGGCTCAGGCCCAAGGCGATGAACATCGCACTTAGCGCGATGATGACGAGCCTGAGTGCAATCGATGCCGCAGTCGTCTCCGGCTGTTTGCCTGAGCCGCCGTTCTCAACCGAACTGCGGCTCATGAGCCAGCGGCAGGGTCGCTAGTCGGGCGCTCGGCGGCTGGGTTTGCGGCGGTCGGTGCCAACGGTCGACCAAAGGTCTCAGCATAGCTGTCCGTATAGGGTGCGAGCGCCCGGTAGACGTGCGCTGGCACGATGCGCTGCTCGAAGCGGCCGAAGCGCTCGCGCACATGCTGTAGGTTGCGAAACAGCTTCATCTCGATGATCGCGCGTGCGAACTCGAGCCCGCGCGGCCCGCGGTTGCGCTGCAGCCAGGCGATCAGCATCCGGATCGGCTTCGGTGGCTTGCCGGGCGCTTTGGCCAGCATCTGCAGATAGCGCGGCATGCCGCGATTGCGATCGCCGGCGCTGCTGGCAAGTTGGAATTCCAGTTCTGGGCGCAGCAGATCCAGTAGGGCCTCGCCGCGCTCGCTGCGCGCCAGTACCCATTGCCAGCCAAGCGGGGCGCCCATGTAGCCGATGGTGATGTCGGCGAGGCTGTTCGGGTAGTCGAAGCAAGACAGGCAGGCCGAGGGGAAGACGCCATCGAGCTTGTCCATCGGGAAGTCGATGAAGTTGAGCTGCTCGATCTGGCCGTCCTCATGGCGCATTTTCAGACTGTAGTCCTGCATGAATTCGTAGTGGACGATGGTCTGCGGTGACTTCGAGACCTGATCGAGGAAGTAGACCAGGTCCGGGTAGGCGACGTTGTCGCTGCAGGGGATGCCGATCACGTCCAGCCGTTCCAGTTCAAGCTCGGCCTCGAGCTGCGGCTGGGCGGCGCGCAGCATGTGCACCTGGCAGCTGGTGCCGATGAAGGCGAGGCGTTTGACGCCACTCGCGCGCACCTCGTCAAGCAGCGCGAGGTTGGGCGAGAGGGCTGGTTTGTTGCCGGCGCTAGCGCGCACCTCGTCCGGCGTGCGGGCGAGGATCGGGCGCGGCGCGAAGCGGGTGCCGGGCATGGTCGCGGCGGTGATCACGGCCTCGACCTCGCCGCGCTCGAGCAACCGCGTCCCGAGCGTGGTGACGATGCCGGACCATTGCGCTTCCGGCACCGGCGGCTTCATGCGCGCGATCCGCATCTCGCGATAGACGCCGAAGCGCAGCTCGTCGCCGTCGTGACGGTTACGCCCAAACAGCCGCTGCTCGATGGCCTCGGTCTGGTTGCGCACGAAGACGCAGGTGCGCGCCATCTCCGGCTTCAGGAAGCTGTCGCAGAGGCCGCAGTCGCTGCATAGCTTTGGCCGCCCGGCGAGGCGGGCATCGCGGCTGAGCAAGGTGGTCTCGCGCAGCCCCTTAGAGGGGCCGTCGCCTAGCAATTCTGGATCAAGGTCTTCGAAGGCGGCAGCAGGCTGGTCAGGCATGGCAAAGGGGGCTTTTGATCTGAGTTTCGATGAGCATTGGCCCTGTTGTACCCCTGAGGTGTAGTCGCTGAGTATGCGTTATGTCAGCCTGAACCCCCATCCGCTGTCCGTTGCCAAAGCTCAAGCCGTCTCGCTTGTCTGTTCACCTGTCCTCCGCGCCGCAACGCCGGTCAGATCGCCAGACGATGCACTCGGCTATGCTCCCGATGATGTTCTTCCAGCCCGAGCGAACATCCGGCGCGATTCGGGTCGAGCTATTGCGGCAATCGCCTTCGTTAATAAGGGTGCCATCTGGCGTTAGGTTCAGCTAGTATCCGTTGCATGTCAGCTGATCCCGAAAACCAGTCCGATCACGCCCGAGCCGGTGCCCGTGGCCTGTTGCTGCGTGCTGGCATGGGCACCTTGGGTCTGCTCGAGGTCCTTGGGCTGGTGCTGATCACCATCGCCACCCTGGTTGCCGGAGGCCAGGAGGTCTGGGAGATGGTCCTGGCTCGCGAGGTGACCCTGGCAGACCTGTTGCTGCTGTTCATCTATCTCGAGGTGCTGACGATGGTCGGCATCTATCTTGAATCCGGCGCCTTGCCGGTGCGGATGCCGCTCTATATCGCCATTGTCGCACTTGCGCGCCATCTGATCATCGGTATGAAGACGATGAGCGAGATGCAGCTGATTGCCACCAGTGCTGCGGTGCTCGTCTTGGCGCTGGCGGTCTTGGTGACCCGTTACGGCCACGTCCATTTCCCCTATCAGTCGAACGCGAAATCGCCAAAGTCAAGCGACCTCGATTGATCTTCCGATTGATCTTTCAATTGATCTCTAGGGTTGCTGAGGAGGTCAAGCGCGGAGAAGTTTGTGCTCATCGGTATCCGGAAGCGGGTCTAGCCATCCGGCCTCACTCCCGGAGCCCACCCCTCCAGAGTTCCTGGGCTTTTCCGGTCGATGTTGTCCGGCGATCAGGTTGAAAGCCGATAACCCTGTTTCGTTGTCCTTCACCCCTTCACCCAGGCAAGGGCGCCAGCTGCTCGATCAGCAATTGCGGGCTGCGCAGGCCGCGGTAGTCGTTGACATCAAGACGGTAGGCAATCTGGGCTTGGGTCGCACCGCGTGGATGTTGATCGGCGAGGTTGAAGCCGATGGCCTCGATTGGTGGACCTTGAGCGGGCCGCACGCGCAGTTTGAGATGGCGATCTTTGAGCAGGCGTGGGGTGCTGACCTCGAACTGGCCATCGAACAAAGGCTCGCTGAAGCCTTTGCCCCAGGGCGCGGCGAGGCGCAGGGCCTCGGCAGTGGGCAGGCTCAAGAGAGCTGGGCCGAGGGCGCCGTCGGAGTGCAGCACCGGGGTTACTGGTTCGGGACCAAGCGCGTCACTGACCGCCTCGGCAAACGCCTGCTCAAAGGGCTCAAGGGCTTCGCGTGGTAGGCTCAGTCCAGCCGCCATCGCATGGCCGCCGAAGCGGGTGATGAGTCCTGGATGGGCATGATCGACGGCAGCCAGGCAGTCGCGCAGATGCAGCCCTTCGATCGAGCGCGCGGAGCCCTTGAGCAGACCGTCGCCGCCGACGGCAAAGGCGATCACCGGGCGTTGGCAGCGCTCGCGCACCCGCGCGGCGAGGATGCCGACGACGCCCTCGTGCCAGTCTTCGGCGAACAGACAGAGGCCGGCCTTGAGTCCGCCAGCGCGTGCGGCTTTCGCCCGCGTCAAGTCGCTATCCGCAGCCTCCCCGGCAAGCCCAGTTTTGGACTCATCGGCGTGCTCGGCGTCGGCCTCTCCTGCATTAGCACGCTTTGCATCGGCATTCGCTGCATCGGAGTCGCCAGTTGCGACAGCGAGCGCTGCATCCTGCTCGGCGAGGATCTCGGCGAGCAGCCGCTCGGCGTCGAGGCCCATGCTGTGGGTGAGGGCGCGGCGTTCTTGGTTGAGGGCCTGCAGCCGCTGGGCAAGGTGCATCGCTTCGATTGGTTTATCCGTGACCAGGCAGGCGATGCCGGCACTCATGTCCTCAAGGCGCCCGGCGGCGTTCAGCCTTGGGGCCGCGGCGAAGGCGAGATCGCGGGCGCTGGTGCGCGTCAGGTCGACGCCAGCGATCTCGAGTAATGCGCGCAGACCGGGTCGGCAATGCCCGGCGCGGATGCGGCGTAGTCCCTGCTCGACCAGGATACGGTTGTTAGCATCGAGCGTCACCACATCGGCGACGGTGCCAAGCGCGACCAGATCGAGCAGCTCGGCGAGGTTGGGTTCTTGGCGATGACCCTGGAACCAGCCACGCCGACGCAGTTCAGTGCGGGTGGCGATGAGCAGGTAGAACATGACCCCCACTCCGGCCAGGTGCTTGCTGGGGAAGGGGCAGCCGGGCTGATTGGGATTGACCAGCGCGACGGCCTCGGGCAGCTCAGGACCGGGCAGGTGGTGGTCGGTAATCATCACCGGCAGGCCGAGTTCACGCGCGCGGGCCAAGCCGGCATGGCTGGCGATGCCATTGTCGACGGTGATGATCAGGTCGGGGCGACGCTCGGCCGCGACTTCGACCACCGCAGGGCTGAGGCCGTAGCCCTGAGCGAAGCGGCTCGGCACCAGAGAATCGAGCGGGCCGGCGCCGAGCGCACGCAGGCCGAGTATGGCGACCGCAGTGCCAGTCGCACCATCGGCATCATAGTCGCCGACGATGAGCAGCTGGCGCTGGGTCTGGATCTGATCGGCAAGCAAGGCGGCGGCGGCATCGATGCCGAGCAACTGACTGACCGGATGCAGGGCACTGAGGCGATGATCCAGGCCGCCGTCGAGCCCGCGATGGCGATAGAGCCGCGTGAGCAGCTCATCGAGCCGGTGCAGGGGTTGCTCTGCCCCTGGTGGACGTTGAATCGGGCGCAGTGGAGTTTGCGTCGACGTCGGCGTTGAGTCTGCGCGTTGGCCACGGCTGCGAGCGGGACTGGGCCGAGTGGGATTGGGCGACGGGTTGAAAGCTGACATTGGCTGAGAAGACTAGCATGAAGCGCGCACTGACTCGAGGCTGTCGATATCCATAGATGAAGCTACCGCGCGCTGTAGCTGCCGCGATGCTATTGCAGCTTGCACCTCAGCAATCGAGTAGCCATCTCAGGCACATGCGTTTATGCCGATTTCGACCCTTGCTGCTCACGCTTGCTGGCCTGCTTGTGCTCGCCGGCTGCTCCAGTTTGATGCTTGCGTCAAGAGGTTCTGATGAGCTCAAAGGTGCGCCTGGCAAAGGTGCCCCTGGGCTTGGCGTCATCGAGCCCGTCGGGGGTGAGCTGACCTCTGCGACTGGCTGCACCATTCGTTACCGGCTCTATCGGCCGGCTGAGGTGCTGTTATCCGCGCAGCCGTCTACGCAAGTGATTCTCGCTCATGGCTTTCTTCGCTCGCAGCAGCGGATGGCAGGGCTGGCGGAGGCCATCGCGGCTGAGGGGATTCCAGTGGCCACGTTGGATCTCTGCAACATGCGGTTCTGGGATGGTCGGCATCAACAGAATGGGCTGGATATGATCGCCCTCGCACGGCATCTTGAGGCAGGAGCAGGAGCAGGAGCAGGAGCAGGAGCAGGAGCAGGAGCAGGAGCAGGAGCAGCAGAGACTGGCGCGGAAGCAGATCGCACCATTGGTGCTGACCTTGCCGATCGTGCCGGGGAAGGTGAGCCAGGCGTCATCTATGCTGGCTTCTCGGCCGGTGCGCTGGCAGCACTGGTCGCGGCCCGCAATGATCCGAACGCAGTAGGGGCCGTTACCTTGGACCTAGTCGATGCCCAGGGCATAGGACAGCGTGCTGCCCGTGACCTCGATAAGCCCTTGATCGGTCTAGCAGGCGAGTCCACCAACTGCAATGCGTACGACAATGCCCGTGGGCTGTTTTCGGCTGTGGATCAGGCTCGCTTGATGCGCATCGCTGGTGCCGGTCACTGTGATTTCGAGGCTCCAACCGATGCCCTCTGCGAGCTGGTCTGCACCGATCCCGACCAAGCGGATGCGAAGCGCACGGCGCAACTGCG
>CAZEZH010000057.1:0-10200 GCA_964516305.1 uncultured Halochromatium sp.
TGCCGGTCTTTGGGTTCTTGAAGCGGCACCAGGGACCGCCGTCGAGGAGTTCGGCGCCGAATTCTTCGCGCGCCAGCTCATAGCCCCAGTCCTTGAAGGCACCCTCAGTGAATTTCATGATGTTGCCCTTGTGCACAAGGGTCACCGAATCACGCTCGTTGTCGATCGCGTACTGGATGGCCTTGCGTACCAGGCGTTTGGTGCCTTCGCTCGAGACCGGCTTGATGCCGATGCCGGAGCTGGCTGGAAAGCGGATCTTGGTCACACCGAGCTGGTCTTGCAGGAAGTCGATAAGGGTCTTGGCCTCGTCTGAGCCTGCTGACCATTCGATGCCGGCATAGATGTCCTCGGAGTTCTCGCGGAAGATCACCATGTCGGTGTCTTCGGGCCGTTTCAGCGGACTCGGCGTGCCTTGAAAATAGCGCACGGGTCGCAGGCAGACGAAGAGATCGAGGCGCTGACGGAGCGCGACGTTGAGCGAGCGAATGCCGCCGCTGACGGGTGTGGTGAGGGGACCCTTGATCGAGACCACATAGTCACGGACGGCATTGAGCGTCTCATCGGGCAGCCAGACATCGGGTCCGTAGACCTTGGTCGCCTTTTCGCCGGCATAGATCTCCATCCAGGCGATCTGCCGCTTGCCGCCATAGGCCTTCTTAACGGCTGCATCCAAGACCTTCTTCAGTACCGGCGTGATATCGATGCCGATGCCGTCGCCTTCGATATAGGGGATGATTGGCGTGTCGGGGACGGTGATGCTGTGATCGGGGTTGACGCGGATCGGCTCGCCGGTTGCTGGAACCTGGATGTTCTCGAAGGCCATGGCCATGATGCTCCTGTTGATCGAATGGGCTGAATATTACCATCGCCGACCTGAGCGGTGCCGGTTGGCGGGGCTCGGGGCGAGGTGTCAGGTTCGCATGCTGCCTTGTCTTCATGGCTGGCGCATGTCATATCAGCGGCCAACATCGAATCACGTTTGAGGTAATGACCCATGTCCGACGCCCGCAATGTTCTGGGTGAGCCACTCGAGACCTGCTCAACCGAGCCCATGACGGGCTTCACTCGCAACGGCGATTGTGAGACTGGCCCCGAAGACCTGGGCTCGCACACCGTCTGCGCGCGCGTGACGCAAGACTTCCTAGAATACTCGATGACGCGCGGAAACGATTTGATGACGCCTGTGCCGGCATTTGGCTTCCCGGGGCTCAAGCCCGGAGATCGCTGGTGTCTGTGCGCGGCGCGCTGGCAGGAGGCGCTGGAGGCTGGCTGCGCACCGCGGGTGGCGCTGCGCAGTACCCATGAGCGGGCGCTGGAGGTCTGCGACCTCGGTGACCTCAAGCGGCACGCAGTCGATCTGTCTTAGTGGCGTCTTGCTGGACGGTGTTCACTGCGATGCCAGGCCTACTGCTCCGATTAGCGCTCACTCTGTTCGCTGCACTCGGCTTGAGCGCGTCTGTGGCGGCGATGTCGGTCTTGCCTGGCTGTGCGCTGCAGCAGGCGCAGGATGCGCTGCCGACAGCGAAGGCTGGCTCGATGCCGCTATTGGCGGACGAGGTGTTGGTCAAGAAGGGCCAGCGGCGGTTGTACCTGATGCGAGACGGCAAGCCGTTTCGCACCTACCGCATTGCGCTCGGCTTCGCGCCTGAAGGCCATAAGGAGCGAGAAGGGGATGGCCGCACGCCCGAGGGCCGCTATCTGCTCGATTGGCGCAACCCGAACAGCCGATTCACCAAGGCGATCAATATTTCGTATCCAAACGCACAGGATCGCGCCCGCGCCGCTGCGCGCGGCGACAGGCCCGGCGGGGCAATCATGATCCATGGTGAGCCGCGTCGGTCCTTTGATCCAACGCTGCGCGATCTGGTCCGCTACGAGGATTGGACCCAAGGATGCGTCGCGGTGTCGAACCTGGCGATCGACGAGATCTGGCGCTACACCCTGAACGGAACGCCGATCGAGATTCGGCCTTGAGCCCAGGATCGACAAGCCCCGCATAACGCGGCTTGAGGTGATTGGCTCGGGCATCCGTTCGATAGCGAGGCAAGTGATGATCAAGACAGTGATGCGTGATGATAGAAACCGGCGGGGCTGGCTGGGGCCAGGCCTGTCGCTGGTGACGGCAGCGATTCTGGCTGTCGCGCTGTTGTCTTGCACAACCGCTCCGGAAACCGGTCGGCAGCAGTTGTTGCTGGTGAGCCCGGTCGAGGAAACCCAGCTGGGACTGCAGGCGTTTCATCAGATCAAGCAGCAGACCCCAGTGGTGCAGCAGGGCAAGGATGTGGCGATGTTGCAGCAGGTCGGTGCCAAGATTAGCGCGGTGGCGCCCTTGCCGAGTGCGCGCTGGGAGTTCGTGCTGTTCGAGGATCAGTCACCGAATGCCTTTGCGCTGCCGGGCGGTAAGGTGGGAGTGAACACCGGCATATTGCCCATTACCAAGGATGAGACTGGTTTGGCGACGGTTATTGGGCATGAGGTTGCACATGCGGTGGCGCGCCATAGCGCGGAGCGCATCTCGCACAGCATGTTGGTGCAGTTGGGTGGGGCTGGGCTGTCGGCGGCATTGGGCTCTGATCCCGGTGCGACCGGTGATCTAGTCAAACAAGCCTATGGACTTGGTAGTCAGCTGGGCGTGATGTTGCCGTACTCTCGGACCCACGAATTGGAGGCTGACGAGCTTGGCCTGCTGTATATGGCGCGAGCTGGCTATGACCCGCGTGAGGCGATCGGATTCTGGAAGCGCTTTGCGGCCTATAACGCGCAGCGGGGCGGGGCGCCACCAGAGTTTCTGAGTACCCACCCGCTTGATCAGCGGCGCATTGCTGCATTAGAGCGGGCCATGCCGCGAGCGGTGGCCGACTATGAACAGGTAGGTACTCAGTGATGCGTTGGCTAGCGCTGCCCTTGGCGTTGCTAACCTTGGCGGGGCTGGCCTTCGGGCTCTGGCCGCGGGGACCGGTGCCCGGGGCTGGGGGCTTGGATGCAGCAGCGGTGGCGACGGCGCTTGCTGAAATGGACGTTGCGTCTGGGGTTAGCGCTGGGGCTAGCAGTGGCATTGGTAGTGGGCCGGTGTCGTTCCCGCGCGATCATGCTGTGCATCCGGATGCTCGAGCGGAGCTGTGGGAACTGAGTGCGGTGTTGCGAGATGCAGCCGGAGAGCCGGTGACGGTTCAGCTCAGTTTGGCGCGACTGGGGCTGAGGGCTGAGACCACCTCGAAGGGGGCAGCCAATCTGGACCCTCAAGCGGAGGCCGAAGTCGAGGCCTATGCCGAGGCCGACGAGGTCGCGAAGAGGGCGGCTGCGATCGCATTGGAAGCGGAAACCCAGGTTCCTGCTGAGGATATTGAGGATGGCGCGGTTAGTGAAGGGGAATCGATTGGCCGGGTTGCGGCGGAGGCTTCGCTCGGTTCTGATGCCCAGCCTATGGAGCAGCGCACATCGGCGCTAGCGGCGGATGCTGTTTTCGCCGGTGAGCTCGTGGTGATGGGTGCTAGGGCGATCGATGGCGGTGCTGTGCGGGCGCAACGGGTGAGCCGCGCGGCGCTGGGCCTAGCCGGTGCCGGAGCGGACAAGACCGGAATTCAGCGCGTCTGGATTGAGCAGTGGGCGCTATCGCGCGAGGTAGGCGGGTCTTGGGTGTTGCGGGCAGAGGCCGAGGGGGTTGAGCTAGAGTTGGGTCTGTCGCCGTTGAAGCCGCCGGTGGTGCTGGGTCAGCAGGCCTTGGCGGGGTCACCGAGACAGGCCGACATGGCCTCAGTGCGCTTCTATGCTGAGTCGCGTTTGGTTGCATCGGGCAGGCTGCAGGTAGACGGGATCGATCAGACACTGCATGGCTTGGCTTGGTTGGACCACGGCTGGGGCGCACTGTCAGAGGCGCTTGCCGGAGGGCAGGGGCAATTGGTCGCCAACCGGTTTCAGTTGCAATTGGATGATGGGTCGGAGCTGGCCTGTCTGCACCTGCGTCGGCGCACTGGGGGCGGGACACCGATTCCGAACTGCGTGCTGATTGGGGTTGATGGCGAAAAACTGGTCTTGCGGCGGCGGGATCTGACGCTGGTGCCGATCGAGAGCGGACTGGCGATCCTGGGCGGAGTCGAATATCCATTGGGCTGGCAACTGGTGATTCCAGGACGTGAACTGGAGCTGGGGATCAAACCTCTGTTCGATGATGCGGCCTCAGCGATGATGTCCACGTCGTTCGCAGGCGCCTCGAAAACCTGGCGGGGCGCAGTCCAGGTCGATGGTTGGCGCGGCGCAGATGCAATCGGCGGTAGCGGGCGAATGGATCTCAACGGCTACGCTGACGGCATGCCGTTTGGAACCTGAGCGGCGCATGGCTTGTCGGGGTTAGGCAGTTGGGTTGTTACCGAAAGATCATCCCAAAAAGAACAGTACAACCGCAGATTTCGCAGATAAGCGCAAAGATTTCAAGCCACTCCTGCCAAGCCCTGCTTCACCTGGTCGGTAGACTCAACATGCGCGTGAAGAAACTGTTTCGTCAAGGTCTCATCTGTTCAATCTCTGCCATCTGCGGTTTACAGGATCATCGCTTGTGTTAATGAAGAAACGTCCGGGACGTCATCGCCATGACCCTCGCCTTTGGTTGGCCGGTGCTGCGATTGTGGTTTGTTTGTGGCCTCTGGCTGCTTGTGATGGGGAAAAATCCGTCACCGTGACCAAGGCGGAGCCCGGGCCGATTCCGCAAAGCCCCCAGCGCTCAGGTGACCCACAGGCCGGTTACGATGCCTTGGTCAATCGGGTTGTAGTGACCTGCGGTCTACCCTATGACGCCTATCTCGCGAGCACTGGCGCTGCGGCGCCTGACCCGGGGGACGAACCAGAAGCCGAGCCGGAGGCTAAACCAGGGCTCGAACTCGCCCTCGCGGGGAGGCGGGGGCGCAACGCTGAGCTGCCCTATGCGCTGACGGCGTTAACCGCCGAGAGTGGCGTGGAGCTGGTGACCAGCAACTGCCTTGGCTGTCATGCTGCGCCACTCGATGGCGAGCTGGTGATCGGGCTAGGCAACGAGTTTCTCGATTTTACGGCCGATCCGGTCATGGCGGTTGAGGGTGCTGGCGCCTATGTCGAGGGCGAGGCTCAGGCGGCGGAATGGCAACGTTGGGCGGATCGGATTGGAGCGATTGCGCCCTGGTCGATGACCGACACCATTGGTGCGAACCCAGCTCAGGCCATCACCCTGGCGTTGATGGCACATCGTGACCCAGAGACGCTTGCTTGGTCCGATGAGCCGCTGATGCCGCTACCGCCGACCGAGGTCTTACCGGCAAGCGTGCCGCCTTGGTGGAACGTCGATAAGAAGCACGCGATGTTCTACAACGGCGAGGGCCGCGGGGATCATGTCGGCTACATGATGCTGGCCTCGACGACCTGCACCGACTCTGTGGCCGAGGCCCGCGAGATCGATGCCTGGTTTAAGGACGTGCGTGCTTATCTGGCAACGCTGGAAGCGCCGGACTATCCCTATCCGATCGACGCCCAGCTTGCAGCCGAAGGCGAGCGGCTGTTCAAGGCCGAGTGCACCGAATGCCACGGGCGATATGGCGAGACCGAGCGGTATCCGAATGAGCTGATTGCGCTCGATGAGATCGGTACTGATCCGGCGATGGCCGAGCAGGCGTATCGGCACGCCGACCGCTTCGCGCGTTGGTTCAATGCGTCTTTCTACGGCCGCAATGCCGATGCGCAGCCAGGGCTTGGCTACGTGGCGCCGCCCCTGGATGGCGTCTGGGCGACGGCTCCCTATTTACACAACGGTGCAGTACCGACGCTGGCTGCCCTGCTCGATACAGGCCAGCGCCCGACCTACTGGCGATTCAAGAGCGCAAGCCCAGCCTATGACGAAGCGGCCTTAGGCTGGCGCTATGAGCCGCTGGAGCAGGGCCGTGAGCAGTTCGCAAGCCTAGACGAGCAGAAGTGGGTCTACGACACCACACGCCGGGGTTATGGAAATCAGGGCCACGACTTCGGGGATTTGCTCAGCGACGATGAGCGCAGCGCGCTGTTGGAGTATCTAAAGACGCTGTGAGCACCCGAAACCTGCCGCAGTAGTGGCCGTTATGGGTTTGGCGGTCGACGCGTGCTACCGAAAAAAAGCACTTGCGCATATTCCAAAATGTGCCTATAGTAGGCGGCTCAGTTGCGGGGTGGAGCAGTCAGGCAGCTCGTCGGGCTCATAACCCGAAGGTCGCAGGTTCAAATCCTGCCCCCGCTACCAATCAAGAAAAAGGCCCACGCCGATCCGGCGTGGGCCTTTTTTGTTTGGCGTCCAATTTATCTTCGCCAACTGCTTAAGACGTCACGCCCGGCGGCCGGTTGCTGCGCGGAAGTCGCGGAAGTGTCAGGCGCCAAGACGTTGCGGCCCAATTTGGCCATGTGGTCCATCGGGTCGGGCCGCCTGACACAAGCTGCAGTTTGGCACTGGGGCGGTTGCTGAAACTGGATCTGCTTCAGAACCTAAGAAGATGGTGCCGAGGAGAGGACTTGAACCTCCACCTGGTTTCCCAGACATGGACCTGAACCATGCGCGTCTACCAATTCCGCCACCTCGGCAAGAGTGGGGCGTCGACGGCTACAACCGCGACAAGCCCGCAAGCTTAGTGAGACAGCGAGGGCTTGTCAACGGTAGACTAGCCGATTCTTTGGAAGCAATAAGAGTACAGCGTGGCACGACGAAAAAAGGCTCAATCCGCTCGGGACCTAGACCCGCATCGGCAACGGGAAGCGAATAAATACGACAACCCGATTCCTAGTCGGGAGTTCATCCTCGAAGCACTCACCGAGCACGGCGCCCCCGCGGGCTTCGATGAGATCGTCTCGTTGCTCGGACTTTCCTCCGAAGAAGATCGGGTCGCACTGGAGCGACGGCTTGGGGCCATGGTGCGCGATGGTCAGTTGCTGCGCAATCGCCGCGAGGCCTTCTGTCTGGTCAACAAGCGCGATCTGGTGGCGGGACGGGTGATCGGCCATCCAGACGGCTTTGGTTTCGTGAAGCCAGACGACGGTGGCGATGATCTCTATCTCTATCCGAAAGAGATGCGTGCACTGTTCCACGGTGATCGCATCGTTGCGCGGGTGACGGGCAAGGACCGCCGCGGTCGACTCGAGGGTGCGGTGGTCGAGATCCTCGAGCGCAGCACCAAGAGCGTGGTCGGGCGGCTCTACTCGGAGAGCGGCGTCGGCTTTGTGGTTCCGGATAACAAGCGTCTCACCCACGACGTGATCATCCCAAGCGACCGCCTTGGCGGTGCCGATCAGGGGCAGATCGTGGTCGCCGAGATTACTGATCAGCCAACCAAGCGCACCCAGCCGATCGGCCGTGTGGCGGAGGTGCTTGGCGAGCACATGGCGGCCGGCATGGAGACCGATATCTCGATTCGTGCGCACGATCTGCCGGTACACTGGCCGCCCGAGGTCGAGCAGGCCATCACGGCCTTCGGCGAAGAGGTGCCAGAGGCAGCGAAGGCCGATCGCACTGATCTGCGCGAGCTGCCGCTGGTGACGATCGACGGCGCCGATGCGCGCGATTTCGACGATGCGGTCTATTGCGAGCGCAAGCCGAAGGGCTGGAAGCTACTGGTCTGTATTGCCGATGTCTCGGCCTATGTCACACCCGATAGCGCCTTGAATAAAGAAGGCTTTGAGCGTGGTAACTCGGTCTACTTTCCGGATCGGGTCATCCCAATGTTGCCGGAAGTGCTCTCGAACGGCCTCTGCTCGTTGAATCCGAAGGTCGATCGGCTGTGCATGGCCTGTGAGCTCTATGTGAGCCGCGATGGCAAAGTGACGCGTACGCGCTTCTTCGAGGCGGTGATGCGTTCGCATGCGCGCCTGACCTACGATCAAGTTGCGACGCTGCTCGACGATAGCGACGGGGCGCTCAGCGAGCAATATGCTGAGGTGCTGCCGCATTTGCACGAGCTGTACGCGATGTATCAGGCGCTGCTCGATGCGCGCGCTGCCCGAGGTGCGATCGACTTTGATACCGTCGAGACCAAGTTCGTGATCGACGAGACTGGGCGTATCGCGAGTATCGAGCCGACGGTGCGCAACGATGCACACCGCATCATCGAGGAATGCATGCTGGCCGCAAACGTCGCCGCCGCGCGGCTATTCCAGCGCAAGAAGATGCCGGCGCTGTATCGCATCCATGAGACGCCGAAGGAGGAGAAGCTCTCTGACCTGCGCGACTTCCTCGCCGAGCTGGGCCTGAACCTGCCGGGCGGCAACAAGCCCACGGCCAAAGATTATGGCACCCTGTTGGATGCGGTGCGGGGGCGAACGGACTTTCACCTGATTCAGACCGTGCTGCTGCGCTCAATGCAGCAGGCCATGTACAGCTCGGACAATGTTGGACACTTTGGGCTGGCTTATGACGCCTATACGCACTTTACCTCGCCGATCCGCCGTTATCCGGACCTGATTGTTCACCGCATCATCAAACACATCCTCGCCGGTGGCACTGCGGCGGATCTCGAGTACTCGAAACCGGAGCTGCAGCAGGTCGGAGAACATTGCTCGGGCA
Organism: uncultured Halochromatium sp.; assembly: GCA_964516305.1. Taxonomy (GTDB): domain Bacteria; phylum Pseudomonadota; class Gammaproteobacteria; order Chromatiales; family Chromatiaceae; genus Lamprobacter. The sequence goes on from CAZEZH010000057.1 coordinate 8,543, forward strand.
CCGAACGGCGCGCCGATGAGGCGACACGCGACGTCGAGCACTGGCTAAAATGCGAGTTCATGCGCGACAAACTGGGCGAGGAGTTTGACGGCACCATCACCAGCGTGCAGGGCTTTGGGCTGTTCGTCGAACTGGACGGGGTCTATGTCGATGGCCTGGTGCATATCACTGCGCTCGATAACGACTATTACCACTTCGATCCAGTCGGCCACCGGCTCACCGGTGAGCGCACGGGCCAGGTCTACCGGCTCGGCGATCGCTTGCGAGTCAAGGTTGCAGGGGTGAACCTCGAAGACCGTAAGATCGACTTCGTTCTAGCCAAGCCCGTTGTCGCCGAAGCACCCAAGCGGCGCTCGCGCTCAAGACGGCGCAAGAAACCGGCGGCCTGAGCCGGGTCTGGGTGATGAGCAGCCTCTCGAGCACCGCGGCGACGGTTGGCATCAACAGCGTCCGCAGCGCGCTCAAGTTTGGTTCCGAGGGCGTTGCGGAACTCTGGCTAGACCGAAGTCGTCGCGACCGCCGCCTAGCCGAGTTGGCAGCCTTGGCGCGTGAGTCTGGCATTAGCGTGCGGCAGATGGATCGTGATGAACTCGATCGGGTGGCGCAGGGCGGCAATCATCAGGGCGCACTCGCCTGGGTGCGGATGCCCGCAGCCCTCACCGAACATGATCTCGAGCGACTGCTCGATGCCAGTGAACAGCCACCGCTGCTGTTGGTGCTCGATGGCGTCACCGATCCGCATAACTTGGGCGCCTGTCTGCGCAGTGCCGATGGCGCTGGGGCGACAGCGGTGATCGCGCCCAAGGATAAGGCGGCTGGCTTAACGCCCGTCGTCCTTAAGGTGGCGAGTGGGGCTGCCGAATCAGTGCCGTTCATCCAGGTCACTAACCTAGCGCGGACGCTAGATGCGCTCAAAGCGCGCGGCGTCTGGTTGGTCGGGCTGGCGGATGCGGCCACTGCGACCCTGTTTGAGACTGATCTCTCGGGGCCAACGGCATTAGTGCTCGGCAGTGAAGGAGTCGGCCTGCGCCGCTTGACCCAAGACCGCTGTGACCTGCTCGCGTCTTTGCCGATGCGCGGTCGTGTTGAGAGCCTCAACGTCTCGGTGGCGGCAGGCATCTGCCTCTACGAGGTTGTCAGACGACGACTCGCAGCATAGGTTGTGTGTTGTCTGCCGATAATCCTAGAAAGAGCAGGCGGTCTGAATCTCAACAGACACAGTCACTTGCATACACTCCGAAGCAGTCAACTGCGCTTTCTAGGATAATGCGTTTAGCGAGTGGAAAGGCCAATGGACGGGATCAATGAGTACCAGTACTGACGAAAAGCTCAAGCAAGACATCAAGCGCGAACTGCCCGAGCTACTGCGCTCGGACCCGGATTTTCGTGCCTGGTTTCTGTCTGTGACTAGCGATACCTATGCGGGTCTGCAGCAGACCGAGAGCCGCTTCGATCAGGTGCTTGCTGAACTGCGCCGCGATCGCGAGGAGCAATCCCGAAAATGGGCTACAGAAGAGGCTGAAAACGATCTCAAGTGGGCTGAGCAGACGCGCAAATGGGCCGACCAAGATCGCAAATGGGCCGAGGAGAAGGCTGAAAACGAGCGCAAATGGGCCGACCAAGATCGCAAATGGGCCGAGGAGAAGGCTGAAAACGAG
>CAZEZH010000057.1:10300-19635 GCA_964516305.1 uncultured Halochromatium sp.
GCGCAAATGGGCCGACCAAGATCGCAAATGGGCCGAGGAGAAGGCTGAAAACGAGCGCAAATGGGCCGACCAAGATCGCAAATGGGCTGAGCAGAAGGCCGAGCGTGAGCGCGATCGAGCTGAGCAGCATCGCAAGTGGGAAGAGAATAATGCCCACTTCGACCGGGTCCATGAAGAGATCATGGCCAATGCGAAAAAGGTCGATCGCAGCATCGGCGCACTTGGTGCGCGCTGGGGCATTCAGTCTGAGCGTGCCTTCCGTGAGGCGCTAGCGGGTATTCTTGAGGAAAACTTTGACGTCCAGGTGCTCCACATCGATGACTACGACGACAGTGGTGAGGTGTTCGGACGCCCAGAGCAGGTCGAACTGGATATCATCATCCAGAATGGTCAGTTGCTGATCTGTGAGCTGAAATCCTCGATCGACAAAGCCGGCATGTACATCTTCGAGCGCAAGGCGCGCTTCTATGAGCAACGCCATGGACGCAAGGCAACGCGATTGATCGTGATCTCGCCAATGATCGATCATCGAGCAAAAACGGTTGCCGAGAAGCTTGGCATCGATACCTATGGCGATTCGCTCGATGTTGAGGCGCTCTGATGTGGTTGAACCTCGCTGGGGGCAGCAGTATCCCCTGACTGTGTAACAGCGCTGTTGCCGAGCAGTGCCATCAACATCATCAGGATGATGCCCAGCCAGATCCCACCAGCCACTGGCCACTGCCGCAAACTGGATTCTGAATCCGTGTCTGGCCGGGCGAAGATCTTCTCGAAGCCTTGGGTTGCGGCGTTGGTGACTCGCAGGCGAGCGGCTTCGATCGGCTGCCAAAGAGACTGCCACCCAGCAACCACAAGCCGACTGACGGGCCTTTTCAGGACGATCAGATCCCCTGGTGGGATGAGCCCGATCACAGGTCGCAGCCAGTCAGGGTTGCGCCAGGCGCCAACTGCGACCAAGCCGGCGGAGGCAAATCCCAACAAGACCGGCAGCCAGCCGCTGAGCCAGCTCTCCGGTTTTCCGAATACGAAGGGAAACAGCAGCACGAGCGCAATCAGTACTGCCCAGGTCAACCCTGGCAACAGAGAGCCCGACTGCGGATGTGGCTGCGTGCGCACGCAAACCCAGATGAAGCGAGCCATCAGCAGGCTGGTGCCGACGCTCGCCACGACCACCGCTGCCGCAACCCAGGGCCATTCGGCGCCGTTGAAGACGGGTTTTAGCGCATATTTCGCCACTGCCCCGCTGGTCAGGGGTGCCCCGGCGAGGGCGAGCGCGAGCAGAATCAGCCCGCCCAGGATCAAAGGCTGCACCATCGCTGTGGCGGCCTGTTTGCGCAGGCCAACGCCCAGGAACAGACCGCCTTTGATCAATCCATGCTGGGCCGCGTACAAGCTAATGGCGGCGACACCGACGGGGGCGAGACCGGGCTCCATCAGGATGAGCCCCAGGCCCAGCATTAGCAGCCCCATCTTGCTGATGCTTGAGTAGGCTAGGATTGTCTTTGGGTCCGACTGCACCAGCCCGATGGGAAGCGCATAGAACAGCGTCAGCAGGCCGCCGGCCGCGAGGAGTCCACCCCAGTCCGAGAGCGCGACTGCCCCCACCGGCAGGAAGCGCAGCCAGCCCAGTATGGCAACCTTGATCATGGCGCCGCTGAGCAATGCGCTAGCGGGTATGGGCGCCGCGGGATGCGCGAGCGGCAGCCAGAGGTGCAGCGGCACCAGCCCAGCCTTGACCCCGAGGCCAACCAAGACCAGCGCGATCGGCAGTCCGCTGAGCTGGATCAGATCCTCAGGCGTGGGCTGCGTTGTCCCGGTCTGCTGGGCGATGATCACCAACGCCGCGAACAGGCTTACCTCGCCGAATAGGGCCATGACCAGGTAAACCTTGCCGGCGCGTAGGGCCGCCGCACTGCCATCGTGGATCACCAGGCCATAGGCGGAGAGCCCCATGATCGCGAAGCCGGCATAGAAGCTGAACAGGTCTTGGCCGACGATGAGCCAGAGATTCCCGGCCATCGCAAGGAGAAAGATCGTGCGAAAACGCCCAGCATGCGCTGTGCTCCGAAACGCGAACGTCGTATAGAGGCCGGCGGTGAGCCACAGGATGGCAGTGAAGAGCAGATAGACCTGCGCCGTTGCATCGAGGCCGAGTGCGGTGCCGAGGAACAGCCAGGGCAGATCGAGTTCGCTCCCCACTGGGACGACCAGCGCCGCGAGCAGCGCTGGCAAAGGCGCCAGTATCGGTAATATCCGTGCCAGTCCTCCCGGCCTGCTCGACAGCTTCTGTTGTCGCTCGCCATGGTGTTTGCCAGCTTGCGCCGCCTGCCAAGGGCGATTGGGCGTTGCCGCGGGCCACGCCAAAAGCAATGGCCAAACCCAAGCCAGCAACAGCAGCCAGGGGATCACTCGGCCACCTTCGGGGTGAGGTTGTCCAGGTTGTCGACGTTGTCGATGCCAGCCAGCATCGCTAACAGCAGCACGACGATGATGCCGATCCAGAGTGCGCCAGCGACCGGCCAGTGGCGTAGATGGCGTTCGGAATCGGTATCTGGTGTGTCAAAGATGCGGCTGAAGTGCGCTTGTAGTCGGTCACTCAACCGTTTGCTCGACTTGAGCACCGGTGCGACCAGGCTATTGCCTAAACGAGCGGCGAACTCGCGTGCCGGCCTCACCAGTATCACAAGATCCCCAGCTGGCACGATACCAATCAAGGGCCGCAGCCAAGCCGGATTAGCCCAGGCCGCAGCGGCGACCGCAGCGGCAGCGATCAGACCGATCGCGACTGGTATCGCATTGGTGCTCCAGCTCGATGCTGGCCCGAACGCGAATGGGAAGATCAGCACCAACAGAACAATGGCACTCCAAGCCAGCGCTGACCAACGCCAGTGATGCACAGGTTCTTGGGACTGCAGGCCAAAGGCGATCCAGAAGAAGCGCGCCATCAGCAGGGTGGTGATGACCGCCGCGACCACCATCGCCGCGGGCAGCCAGGGCCAGGGCGATGCGTTCAGTAGCGGTTTCATCAGGTATTTGCTCAGCGCACCACTGGTGAAAGGCGCACTTGCAAGGGCCAGGGCCAGGAACGCCAGTCCGACCAGCAGGCCGATCGCCATCCAACCCCGTCGCTCTGCGTCCTGGCGCAGGCCGATGCCGAGAAAGAGGCCGCCTTTGACCAGGGCATGATAGGCCGCAAACAGGGTCAATGCCGCGATCCCAGCGGGCGCGAGTGACGGCTGCATCAGGATCAGTCCGAGCAGCAGCACCGCGAGCCCCATCTTGCTGATACTCGAATAGCCTAACAGCGCCTTGGCGTTCGATTGCACGAGTCCGATCGGCAGCGCATAGAACAACGAGATCAATCCCAGCATGGCGATCGCGGCACCAAGTTCGGGCAATGTTGCTGTACCCAGCGGCAGGAAACGCAGCCAGCCGAGCAGCGCGACCTTGATCATCGCGCTGCCCAGGACCGCGCTAGCGGGGGTCGGCGCCTCGGCATAGGCGGTCGGCAGCCAGAGGTGTAGCGGCACCAAACCGGCCTTGACGCCCAGGCCGATCAGGGTCAGCGACACCGCAAGTGCATCGACATTCGCCAGGTCCGCAGCCTTCGGAGTGACAGTTCCTGTCTGCTGGGCGATCAGCACCAAGGCTGCGAACAGACAGACCTCGCCGAGCAGGGTCATGACCAGATAGATGCGCCCGGCTTGCAGCGCGGCGGGGTGTTCGTCATGGATGATCAGCCCATAGCAAGCAAGCCCCATGAGCGCAAATCCGGCATAGAAGCTGAACAGATCCTGGCCAAAGATGAGCCAGAGGTTACCGGCCATCGCCAGCAGATAGAGGGCGTGGAAACGCCGGGAACGCTCTGCACAGCGGATCTGCTGGGCCGCATAAACGCCAGCCGCGAGCCAAAGGATGCCAGAGAACAGCAGGAAGACGCGGCTGGTCTCATCCAGGCCGAGTTCAGTGCCCAAGAACAGCCAGGGCAAGCTCAGTGTCGAGCCGACAGGCACCAGCCAGGCCGCAGCTAATGCCGGGAGGACGCCGATCACCAGCAGACTCGCACGCCAAGCCGGCAGGACCTCAGGCGTGCGCGGCTGATCCCAGCGCCAGCCCGTGCCGCTGATCAGGCTCGGCAGATAGCTCGATGCCAGCAGCAGGGGCAGTATCCAGGCAAGCAGCAGCCACTCCGTCATCGATAGGCCTCAGAGTCCATACTCGCGCCGGGCGATCAGGGTTGCCCACTCCAATGGGCTGAATGGCGCCGCCGCGAGTAATCCAACGATGAGGCAAAGCGCTGCGGTGATCACCGGCGGCCAGAGCAGGGCGCCCATGGTCTCGAAGCGGCTATCGAAGACATGCTCTTTGGGCCAGGCCTCGGGTGGCGGCCTGAACCAGGCCTTGTGCAGGATTGGTAGGAAATAGCCGGCATTGAGCAGGGTGCTGGCGGCTAGCACCAACAGCACCCAGTGCTCGCCAGCCTCGACCGCACCCAGCCCTAGATACCACTTGCTGACGAAACCGGCGATCGGCGGGATACCGATCATGCCGAGGGCCCCGACGGTGAAGGCGAGCGTAGTCCAGGGCATGCGCCGGCCGACCCCGTCCATCTCGCTGACGTTATGAACGCCAAGCGTTTCGGCATAGTTGCCGGCACAGAAGAACAGGGTGATCTTCATGATGCCCTGATGCACCAGATGCACGACGCCGCCAATGGTCGCGATCGGCCCGAGGATTGAGGCGCCGAGTGCGATGTAGGAGACCTGACTGACGGTCGAGTAGGCAAGGCGTTTCTTAAGACCGTCTTGAGTCAATGCCATCACCGAGCCGTAGATGATGGTGATCGATGCGGCGACACCGAGGATGGTCAACAGGCCTAGTTGCGAGGCAAATTCGACGCCGTAGACGTCGTAGACCACACGCACGATGCCGAAGGCACCAGCCTTGACGACAGCGACCGCGTGCAGCAGTGCGCTGACCGGCGCCGGCGCCACCATAGATTGTGGCAGCCAGCCATGTAAGGGGAAGAGTGCGGCCTTGACCCCGAGCCCGAGCAGCAGAAAGAGGAAGATGCCGATCAATTGCGGATGCAGTGCGGCTGGCATCCCGGCGAGCACGCCGCCTTGGACGAAATCCACCGGCCCGGTCAGCGAGCGCAGCCAAACCGCGCCGATTAGCAGCGCTACTCCGCCAGCCATGGTATAGGCCAGGTAGATCTTGGCGCCGCGGGTGGCATCGGGCGTGCCGCGATGCGCCACCAGCGGATAGGTGGCTAGCGTCAGGATCTCGTAGAAGATGACAAAGGTCAGCAGGTTACCGGCCAGCGCGATACCGACGGTCGCCGAGACGCAGAGGCTGAAGAAGCCGAAGAATCGGCTGCGATTTGGCGAGTGTTCCAGATAGCCGATCGCATAGATGGTGGTGACCAGCCAGAGTACGGTGGATAAGGTGACGAACAGCACCGAGAGGGCATCGGCATGGAGTACCAGATCCAGGCCTGGTGCAATGGTCACACGGGTCTCAAAGACCCCACCTAGGAACACGCCCCAGATGAGCACGGCCACCAAGACCAGCTTGACGACGGCGCCAGTCATGTTGAGCAGGCTGCGCAGGATGTGGCTCTCTTCTTTCAACAAGAAGATCAAGGCACCGGGAATCAGCGAACTCAGTAAGATTGCACCTGGCAGCAGGGCGGTCCAGGTCAGCAATTGATTCATGCCTGCACTCCTTCGAACCCGAGCAGTGACCAAACTGGGCCCGCTGCCAGTCCGAGCAGTGCGACTGAGGCCAGCGCCAACAGCAACGTCGGAATCTCGGCGCGGGCGTCACTGACAAAACATTGTGGCGTTGGCTCCAGGCCGAAGGCGCGGCTCAGCACGCGGAAGATATAGGCCGCTGCGAGCAAGGTGCCGGCGCTGATGATGAACAGCCACCACCACTGGCCGGTCTCAAAGGCGCTGCGCATCATCACCCACTTGGCGATGAAGCTGCCGCTCGGGGGCAGCCCGATCAAGGCCGAGCCTGCAAGAGCGATGCTGAAGGTGGTCGCGGGCATACTTTGAGCGGCACCGCCAAGCTCGTCGATGCGATCATGGCCGGCCTTTTTCTGTACCAGGCCTGCCGCGAGGAAGAACCCCGCCTTGGCGAATCCGTGGGTAATCGCCATCAGCACGCAGGCGGCGAAAAGATCCTCCCGCGCCGGACCTGGTGGCATCGCCTGGAGTAAGGGGAAAAACAGGAACAGGTAACCGATCTGGGCAACGGTGGAATAGGCGGCGAGCAGTTTCAGCCGCTCTGCGCGCAGTGCTCGCCAAGAGCCCCATAGGATCGCCCCGGCGCCAAGGGCGCCGATCACGAAGGCAACGCTCGCGTCTGTGATGGTCGCAAAGAGCCCGCTCCAAAGCCGCAGGATCAAATAGAAGGCGGCCTTGACCACAAGCGCCGAGAGCGCCGCGCTGACGGGCGCTGGTGCGTTCGCGTGCGCCGGCGGTAACCAAAAGTGCAAGGGAAACAGCGCTGCTTTGAGTGCCAGCCCGGTCGTCATCAGGACCAGTGCGGTGCCTGACAAGGCCGAGGGTTGGATGCGCTCGCTGAGCAGGCCGATATCCAGGGTGCCGTAGGCGGTATAGATCAGCGCGACGCCAAGCAGATAGGTGATCGAGCCGAGCAAGCCGACCAGCAGATAGCGCAGATTAGCTTCGATTGCTGCGCGGCTTCCGGTCAACGCACCCAAGGCCGCGGCGCTGAGCCCCAGGAGTTCGAGCATCACATAGAGATTGAAGAGGTCGGCCGCTAGGAACACGCCGTTGAGTGCGGCCCAGAGCAGCATCCAGAGTGGCCAGAAGTGTAAGGCTCGATCACTGCCCGCGAAGTAGCTGAGTGTATAGACACTGATGCCAAGTCCGACGAGGCTGGTCATCGCCAGTAGGGACATCGACAGCCCATCAGCAGCGAGCCCGATGCCAAGCGGGACGCTCCAGCCGCCGATCACCATATTGAGGTCGCCGCCTAGCCAGACCTGGCCGGTGAGCCAAAGTCCGCTCGCGCTAGTCAACAGCGCCGCAAGCACACCGATTAGTGGCGCCTTGCGTGGCAGCGCAGTCGCTAGCAGGGCGCCAAGCAGTGGCAGTGCGATCGGCAGAAAAAGACTGTCGGTCGTCATTGTTGGCGTTTCATCGGCCGCGGTTGGAACCTGTTGTAGGGTCGGGGGCTGGACTCAGGATTATCGGTCGTCTTTTGATCTGCGTCCTCTAGCCGGCTGTTCATGGCGAGTGCCAAAGCCGTTGCGCTCACCGCAACCACGATCCCAGTCAGGACCAGGGCGTGCGGTACCGGGTCCGGTGGGGCACCATCGCTGCGGTGGGCAACGGCGATGAACACGTGGAAGACGCCTCCACCCATGATGTTCAGCGCGATCAGCTTGCGCAGCAGCGGTGCATGCACGAGAAGTGACCAGAGGCCAAGTGCAAACAGAGCGATCCCCGCTCCGCCGTAAAGAAGCTGGGCAGTCACTGATGCGGCTCCGAAGGGGCCGATCTATGCGTGGACGCTGGTCTCTGCAATGGCGCGGGCCGACCGCCTACGTAGGCGGCGGCCAAGGTCGCACCGATGGCGATGGTTGCGGCCGTCTCAATCAGCAGGATCAGCCACTTGGCCTGCCCAGGAGGGTAGGTGAGGAAACCATAGCCGACGACTGCCAGCACAAGACCAACGAGGGTGAAGACGCCAGCCCCGAGCACGATCAGCCAGCGTTGCCAGTGCTCGCTTGGCAGCCCGGCGCTGGCGTTGCCGGCGAGGCGCATGACCACACCAGCGGCGCCGAGTAGCGCGCCGGCCTGAAACGCGCCTCCAGGCGCATGCCCGCCCACCCAGAGCAGATAGCCCCCAGTGAGGATAGCCAGCGGTACCACGATGCTCACCATGGCCGAGAGTGCTGGCCCGGCAGCTTGGAAACCCGGACGCGGCGGCCCGAGTGACCAGATGCCGAGCAGCGCGGTCAGGAGCACGCCGAGCTCAAGCAGTGTGTCGTAGGCGCGGTAATTTAGCAGCACCGCAGTGACGGGATTGCTGACGCCACTCTTCGAGAGGTTCTCAATGGCAAGCGAGCCGAGGCGCTGGCCTGGCTCCATCACCAAGGTGCTGTAGAAGATCCACAAGAGCAGTAGCCCGAGGAGTGCGACTAGGATGCCAATGAGCAACGAGAGATCGCGATTCATGGCTCGTCTCCAGTGTTCTGAGCGCGGCGGCTTGCGGCGCGGCGAGCCGCCGCCAACATCAAAGCGCCACCAAGACCAGCCCCGATCGCGGCCTCTGCAAGGGCGACATCCGGCGCGTTTAAGCGCGCCCAGACCAGTGATAGCCAGAGCCCGAAGGCGATAAAAAGCATCACCGCGCGGCGTGGCTCAGGGCTGAGGATGGCTGCCACCGCCAACGCCAACAGGGTGGTCAGAAGGACTAGGTCGAAGGCGACTAGGATCGGACTCATGGTCGGTTTCGCTTGCCTCGCCGAGGTTTGATCAGGATAGATCTTCGCCATCGCCACGCATGGCGCGCTTCGCAATGAGATGGGCGCCGGTGGCCCCGGCGACCAGCACCAGCACCCACAACAGCGCCAGTTTCACGCCATAGAAGGCGTTTGGCGCATGGGGTAGCAAGGCCAGCAAGATCAGGCCTAAGCCAAGGTTATCGGCTTTGGTCAAGGCATGCAGCCGAGTAAAGACATCGGGCAGCCGCAGGAGGCCCACGGTACCGGCGATAAAGAAGAATGCGCCGGCCAAGCCGAGGACCAATGACATCAGGTTAACGGCCAGTGCAATGGTTGTTTCGTCCATGGGCAAATCGCTACTCCGGGGCTCAGGCCTGATCTTGGCCAACACGGCGTCGAGTGAACGCAGCGACCGCGACCGCAGCCAGCAGCGCGAAAATCAATCCAACATCGATCAGGGCCGGGATACCGAGCGCTGTCGAGAGCAGCACGAGTACGCCGATTCCCGATGTGCCGAGTAGCTGGGCAGCCATCATCCGATCTGCTGGGGTTGGGCCGATGACGACGCGCACCAGCCCGGCTGTCATGGTCAACAACAGCACAAGGGCGAACATCAAGAAGACATCAGGCATTGTCATTTTTCAGCGTCCTCGTGACGCTCCCCGAACATACGTCCGACGAGTCGCTCCAGCCTCAGGAGTGCGGGCGTCAGGTCCGAGCTAGCATCGAGGGCGTGCACCTTGACAACACCATCGCGCAGATCGGCGCTCAGAGTCCCGGGAAGCAAGCTGATGCTGTCGAGGAAGACGACCCGAGCGATCGGATCGGTGAGTCGAATCTCATAAGATTG
>CAZEZH010000058.1:0-19123 GCA_964516305.1 uncultured Halochromatium sp.
ACGCCGGGCAAACAGGATCAGGGCAAGGCTGGGCTGGACGCCGGGGATTGCATTCGGCCACGGCTCCAAGCCAAAGGGCATGCACTGGCGAACCTTTCAACGGCTGGTGGCTGAGCATGACAAGTACGCGGATGCCTTCGCCGGGGCCACCTGGCAGGAACTGCAGAAGATGTATGCCCGCTGTGCACCGTTAGAGGGCAGTAAGGGACAGTAGGGGACACTCGATCGAGAGCAGGCCGCCCGTGGGTGACAGTAGGTGACACTCGATCGAGAGCTGTTCCCGGCTGCAGCTGGCCGCGCTGATCCCGACTGTGTAAGCAGTAGGGCCGAAACACCAAGGATGACCGCTGTTGCGCTGCCCTGCCCGAAGCCGCGTCAGTGCTGGGCTGCTGCCTGATCCGTGGGTGACACTATGGGTGACACTGCAGGACGCGAAAGGGGCTAATCTAGGCGACTGATGCGCCCTGATGCGTGTCTAAGTGCTTGAGAAATGGTGCCCAGGGACAGAATCGAACTGCCGACACGGGGATTTTCAGTCCCCTGCTCTACCAACTGAGCTACCTGGGCTCTAAGGGCGTGTCGTACCGGGGAAGGCACAACGAAGCCCTTTATGAGAACACCTTGGCGCAGCTAAGTCAAGATTCACCGGCTCGCTTTTCGTCTTGGGTTCGCGCGCTGATCGGTTGGTTGATCAACAAAACAAGAGCATTCAACCGCGGGATAGGCTTAGTAGTCAAGGAAGGGCGCGCGCTCGTCGAGCCAGCGCTGTTCATCGAGCACGAGTGGCTCGTCGAGGTCTGCTGGTTCGGTGCTGGCGTCATCGACCCATTCGCGCAGCCTGGTGCCGCCGCTCAGCAGGTCGATCGCGAGGCGCTCGGTCTCGTATTCGTAGGGGAAGTCGCGCCAGAGCGGGTAGTCTGGATGCTCGGTACGTAGGGCCTTGAGGAAGAGGGCAACCAGACGGTATGGCCGAAAGCGCTGATGATCGTAATGCACAGTGTCAGTGTGGATCTGGAGTCCATGACAGAGCTGACCCTGATGCTTCTGGAAACAAGGCTCGAAGCCGCAACAGCGGATCAGGGCGCCTTGCATCCAATCTGCGGCGAGGCTCTCCATGCGCTGCATTAGCCTGCAGATGTCGAGATCGGGGGCGCCAATCACCTCAAGCGGCGTGGTGGTGCCTCGGCCTTCGGAGAGGCTGGTCCCTTCGAGTAGCACGGTGCCGGGGAAACAGCGTGCCATGTTGAGGCTGGAAGCGTTCGGGCTCGGGTTGACCCAGGCCAGCACGTCGCGCGGCCAGCCCCAGCCGGGGGCTGCGTTCGGGTCATAGCCTTCCATGGTGATCACTTCGCACTCAAGATCCAGCCGCTTGTAGGCAATCAGCCAGCGCGCCAGCTCGCCGAAGCTAAGCCCATGACGCATCGGCAGCGGCGCGACGCCGACGAAGCTCTGCCAGTCGTCCTCGAGCAGGCTGCCTTCGACCGGCCGTCCGACCGGGTTGGGGCGATCGAGCACCCAGACCGCCTTGCCGCGCTTGGCGCAGGCATCGAGCACGTAGGCAAGGGTGGTTACATAGGTGTAGATGCGGGTGCCGATGTCTTGCAGGTCGATCAGAAGCACGTCGAACTGATCGAGCATGGCATCTGTCGGATACCGTACCTCACCGTAGAGGCTGAAGACCGGGATCTGATGGATCGGGTCGACGTAGTCGTCAGACTCGATCATGTTGTCCTGCTTGTCGCCGCGCATCCCATGCTGAGGGCCGAAGGCGGCGGTGATCTGCAGGGCACTGAGCGACATCAGTGCGTCGAGACTATGGCGCCCGACCTGATTGACTGAGGCGGGATGGCCAAGCAGCGCAATGCGTCGCCCGGCAAGGGGTCGCCGCAGTTTGCCGTCGGCGAGTAAGCGGTCGATTCCGAGGCGCATGGGGTGTCACTGGCTCCTGCGCAGGCCGTCGCAGACTTCCGTGCACAGCCAAGGGCAGCTTGATGGAAGGGCAGCCAAGGCGAGACCAATCTGTGAAAGATACAGTTGGCGAGAGAATCTGGTACCGGGGACGAGACTCGAACTCGTAAGGTGTTACCACCGGTGGATTTTGAGTCCACTGCGTCTACCAATTCCGCCACCCCGGCAACGAACCTACTATTATAGCGCCACCGGACCAAAACGGTACAGCCATCTTGCGAGGTTCCTGCACGGATTCATGCGCCGCTCCGATTTTCATTTCGACCTGCCGGACGAGCTGATCGCCCAGCGCCCACTGAGCGAGCGCAGCGCCAGCCGCCTGCTCGCCCTCGATGGCCCGAGCGGCCGCCTGGACGACCTGCAGTTTCGTGATCTGCCGAGCCTACTGCGGCCTCAAGATCTGCTGGTCTTCAACGATACACGGGTGATCCCGGCCCGACTGTTCGCGCACAAGTCGAGCGGGGGCAGAGTCGAGATACTGATCGAGCGTATGACCGACGAGCGCGAGGCACTCGCCCATGTCCGCGCCAGTAAAACACCAGCACCAGGCACTGAGCTGCACTTGGCCGATGGCGAGCGATTGCTGATGGTCCAACGCGAGGAAGGTCTGTTCCGACTGCGGGCGCTGGACGCGGCGCTGCCCAAGCTGATGCAGCGCCACGGTCATATGCCACTGCCGCCCTATATCCGACGCGCCGATGATGCCGCCGACAGTGAGCGCTATCAGACCGTCTATGCCGAGCGTGAGGGCGCAGTTGCGGCGCCGACCGCAGGTTTGCACTTCGATGCAGCCATGCTTGAGCAGCTAGTCCAATTGGGCATCTCGACTGCTCGGATCACCCTGCATGTCGGTGCCGGCACCTTTCAGCCGGTGCGCGAAGAGGATCTGGATCAACACCGGATGCACGCCGAGTGGCTCGAGGTGAACGAGACGGCGGTCGAGCAAATCGAGGCAGCCCGCGCTGCCGGGGGTCGCGTCATCGCGGTCGGCACCACCACCGTGCGCAGTCTTGAAACTGCAGCAGCAGCGGCAGCCGCAAGCGCAAACGCGCCCGCAACGGCCTCTTTACCAGACAATGGCGACAATTTTGCGGATGCGAGCCCCGCTGGCCGGGGGGACCTCAGCGCCGAAACCGGTAAGCTTGAGCCTCAGATGACGCCGCCGGTTCTAGCGCCCTATCGCGGGGAGAGCCGGCTGTTCATCCGGCCACCCTATCCGTTTCGAGTGGTCGACGCGATGATCACCAATTTCCATCTGCCGGGCTCGACCCTACTGATGTTGGTCTCGGCCTTTGCTGGCCATCAATCCATCATGGCCGCATATCAACATGCAATCACGCAGCGCTATCGATTCTTCAGCTACGGGGACGCCATGTTCCTGACGAGACAAAGCGGCTAGACACAAAACGAGCAGGCAAAAAAAAAGCGCGGCGGTTGCCGCGCTCTAAAGATTACCACCAAAGGAGGATGGAGGAGTGCACCAGAGGACTGCGAACCTCCAGTGCATCGCTAGTTTCTTAAATACTAATCTGGTTGTCAACCCCGACCGCCGCTTCGTTACCACCTGACCCTGAGTTTAGTGGGGAATCAGGTCAAAAACGTGAACTGGTTTGCATTTGTGCAACATGTCGGGTTCTGCGTTCAGCCCGCGGCGCTGAGTTCAAGCTCCGGATAACGCACGCCGCAGCCACCATGGCCGCAGTAGCCTCCCGGGTTCTTCGCCAGATACTGCTGATGGTAATCTTCTGCGTAGTAGAAACTCGGCGCAGAGACGATCTCGGTGGTTATGGTGCCGCGCCGGCCCGCCTGCTCCAACGCTTGCTGGTAGTGGCTCAGGCTTTGCTGCGCCGTCACGAGCTGCGCCTCGTCGAACAGATAGATGCCCGAGCGGTACTGAGTGCCAGTATCATTGCCTTGGCGCATGCCTTGGGTCGGGTCATGACCCTCCCAAAAGGTCTTAAGCAGCTGCTCGAAAGCGATCTGCGCGGGGTCGTAAACGACCATTACAACCTCGTTATGGCCAGTGTAGCCGGAGCAGACCTCATCGTAGGTCGGGTTCGGGGTGAGGCCACCGGCATAGCCGACGGCGGTGCTATAGACCCCCGGCAGGCCCCAGAAGGTCTTCTCGGCACCCCAGAAACAGCCCATGCCGAACAGGACCTGCTGCATGGTCTCAGGGAAGGGTGGCTGCAGTGGATGTCCAAGCACGGCGTGCCGGTTCGTCACTGACATGGAGGTGTCTCGCCCGCGCAGGGCTTCACTCGCGGACGGTAGCTCGGATTTCTTACGGAACATGAACATGACAATGGCCTCGGTCGGTATGCTTTAGCGAGAGGAGAACGCGCGCCGGGCGCGACCTAACGCTGACTGAGGTTTGGGCTAGCCCCCTCAAGCCAAGCGGTGTCGCTGGCCAACGCTTGGGTCGCCCCGATTCTTCGTGCTCTGTGATCGTCACGCCGCTGCACCCGGCTACCGCTTTTTTCGCAACTAGAGACTTGGATCACCGCATGTCCGCCTGGCAGCATCTTCGACTGATTACGATCGATCTCGACGATACGGTTTGGCCCTGCGCGCCGGTCATCAAAGCAGCCGAGGCGGCGCACTATGCCTGGCTGGCCGCCCAGGCTCCGCGGCTTACCGAGCGCCATACCCTCGACAGCTTGCGCGCCCATCGACGCGATTTGATGCGCGCACGCCCAGAGCTTGCCCATGACGTCACCGCGCTACGGCAGGCGGCCTTGTTGAGCCTGCTGGTCGAGTTCGAGTATCCCGAGCAGCAAGCCGCTGAGCTAACGCAGGGCGCGATGGCCGCCTTTCGCGTCGCCCGTAACCAGGTACAGCCCTATGCCGATGTGGTTCCCGTTCTGGCGCGCTTACGCCGACACTGCCGGCTGGTCGCCGTGACCAATGGCAACGCCGAGGTCGAGCAGACCCCACTGCGTGATGCCTTCGATCGCTGTGTGACGGCGGCAGAGGCCGGGGCGTCCAAACCAGACCCAGCCATCTTCGAGCTGGCAATGGATTGGGCGCAGGCCACACCGGCTCAAACCCTGCACATCGGCGATGATCCCGCGCTTGATGTCGAGGCTGCCCGCGTTCTTGGGCTGGCCGCGGTCTGGGTCAATCGCGCTGGCAACGCCTGGCCGGCCGAACTCGAGCCGCCTTTGCAGGAGGTGGCAGAACTGAACGCGCTTGAAGCCTGGCTCGGTCTGGGCGGGTCGAGCGGGTCAAGCGCGTTGCGCGCCAGCGACTCGGGGATCTCAAGCGATTCGGCCAACTCCAGCGCTGACTTCAGCCAATACCGTGCGGGAGAGTCAGGCCGCCATTCAAACGGGAAGACAAGGCCATGAGTCTGGAGTTCCAACGCTTGGCCGATGACGGTCTGGCCCGACGCGGCCGCCTGACGCTGCCCCGCGGCAGCATCGAGACGCCAGCCTTTATGCCGGTTGGCACCTACGGCACCGTAAAGGGCATGACCCCGGAAGAACTGCACGCCATCGGCGCCGAGATCATCCTCGGCAACACCTTCCACCTGATGCTCCGCCCAGGCACCGAGATCATCGAGCAAATCGGTGGTCTGCATCGGTTCATGCACTGGGATCAGCCAATCCTGACCGACTCCGGCGGCTTTCAGGTCTTCAGCCTCGGCGAGCTGCGCAAGATCAGCGAGCAGGGTGTGCATTTCCGCTCGCCGGTTGATGGCAGTCCGGTGTTTATGGGGCCGGAAGAGTCGATGGCGGTCCAGCGTGCGCTCGGCTCCGATATTGTGATGATCTTCGACGAGTGCACGCCCTATCCGGCGAGCGATGACGAGGTGCGCCGATCGATGGAGCTATCGCTGCGCTGGGCCGCACGTTGCAAGCAGGCGCATGCCGACAATCCAGCGGCCCTGTTCGGCATCGTCCAAGGCGGCATGTCACCGGCGCTGCGCTCGGCATCCCTTAATGGACTGCTCGAGATTGGCTTTGATGGCTATGCTGTTGGTGGACTCTCAGTCGGCGAGCCGCCGGCGGAGCGGCTGCATGTGCTCGAGCATTTGGCCAGCGAGCTACCGCCGGAGCGCCCACGCTATCTGATGGGCGTCGGCAAACCGACCGATATCGTCGAGGCGGTGGCGCGGGGCATCGATCTCTTCGATTGTGTGATGCCAACCCGCAACGCGCGCAATGGACATCTGTTCGTGCGCGGCGGTGTATTGCGAATTCGCAACGCCCGCTACAAAAACGACGAAAGCCCGCTCGATCCAGGTTGTCGCTGCTACAGCTGCCAACACTATAGCCGCGCCTATTTACACCATCTGGAGCGCTGTAACGAGATCCTCGGCGCCCGCCTCAATACCATCCACAATCTCGCCTTCTACCAAGACCTGATGCGTGCGCTGCGCGAGGCCATTGCCGGGGGCCGGTTCGAGGCGTTCGCGGCGCGGTTCTCTGCGCAAGAGGATATGCCATAATATCTGGCTGGATCACCGCTGAATCGCGCACAGAGCGCGCCCTTCTTAAGAGGAACCCTGATGAGCTTTTTCATCTCCGATGCCCTGGCCCAGGCCGAGGGCGCACCTGCTGGCGACCCGTTGCTCGGGCTGCTGTTCCCGATCGGTCTGATCGTCATCCTGTACTTTCTGATGATTCGGCCACAGATCAAACGCCAGAAGGAGCACAAGCGCCTGGTTGAAGGACTCGGCAAGGGCGATGAGGTGGTCACCATGGGTGGCGTCGCCGGGCGCATCACCGAGATTGGCGACAATTTCGCGCAGGTCGAAGTCGCCGATAATGTCGTCGTCAAGGTCCGCCGCCAAGCCGTTGAAGCGGTACTGCCCAAAGGCTCCCTGAAAGATCTCTGATCAGCAAAGATCTCCGATCGGCAGATCTTGCTGAGGAGCAGCCGAATCCTCGGGAAGGCTTCTTACTGCCCGTGCTCGGGACGACACAAAACGTTGCAGTCCCGAGCGCGTGGCTAAGACGACCTCCGCGCTGCCACTCGTCCTGACGCGCCGCGCTTTGCCTATTGTCTGCCACTACATTCCGCCACTGGAAGACGCTCTCGCATGAATCAGTATCCACTCTGGAAGAACCTGCTGATCCTCGCTGTGATCCTGTTCGGCCTGTTCTTGGCCCTGCCGAACCTTTTCTCGCAGGATCCAGCGATCGAGGTTAAGGCTGAAGAGGGCAAGGTTGGCCCAGCGATCCGTGCCCAAGTCGCGGCGGCGATGGAGAACGCTGGCGTCCCGGTCAAGGCGATCGAAGAACGGGAAGGCGGTAAGGCGCTGATCCGCTTTGACACGCCAAGCGACCAGCTTCGTGGCCAGGCCACCCTAGACCGCACCCTCGGCGACGGCTACCAGCATGCACTCACGCAGTCACCGGACCTGCCGGGCTGGGTTGAGGCGCTCGGCCTGCAGCCGATGTTCCTCGGCCTCGATCTGCGCGGCGGTATCCACGTCTTGATCGATGTCGACATGGACGCGGCGGTGACCCAGGCCGTCGAGCGCTACACGGGAGACATCCGCACCCTGCTGCGCAACGATCGTATCCGCTATCTAACGGTTGGGCATGACGACGACCGCATCGAGGTCCGATTCCGCGATGAGCCGGTTCGCGACGAAGCTGCCAAGCTGATCCGGAACGAATTCCGCGATCTCGAGGTCACGACGGGCAGCCAAGGCGGCGATCTCTATGTCTATGCCACCCTGCCCCTGGCCAAGCAGGAGGAGACCAAACGCTTCGCGCTGGAGCAAAACATCACGACACTGCGTAATCGCGTAAATGCGCTCGGTGTCGCCGAGCCCATCATCCAGCGCCAAGGCGAGCGCCGCATCATCGTGCAATTGCCAGGCGCCCAAGACCCAGCCCGTCTTAAAGACCTGCTGGGCGCGACGGCCACCCTCGAGTACCGTCTGGTCGATACCGAACACAGCGTGCAGGACGCGCTCGACGGCCGGGTGCCGGTGGGCGCCGCCCTCTACTATGAGCGCAACGGCCAGCCGATCCTGCTCAAACGGCGGGTTATCGTCACCGGTGACCAGATCACTAGCGCAGCGGCCGGCTTCGACCAACAAAGCGGCTCACCGATGGTCAGTGTCAGCCTCGACGCCCAGGGCGCACGCCAAATGCGACGCATGACCACCGATAATGTCGGCAAGCCGATGGCCGTCGTCTTCATCGAATCCCGAACGGTCACCCGCATCGTTGACGGCGAGCCGGTCAAAGAACGGGTTCGGAGCGAGGAGGTCATCAGCGTCGCCAATATTCTCGAGCCGTTTGGCCGCCGGTTCCAAACCACAGGCTTGGATAGCTCCGAAGAGGCACACACCCTGGCACTGCTGCTACGCGCTGGCGCACTGGCCGCACCGATCGAGATTGTTGAAGAGCGCACCATCGGCCCAAGCCTGGGCCAGGACAACATCGATCAAGGCTTCCGCTCAGTGCTCATCGGCCTGGCCTTGGTGGTGATCTTCATGGCCCTGTACTACCGAGTCTTCGGACTGGTTGCTGATGTGGTGCTAGTCGTCAATCTGGTGATGATCATCGCGGTGCTCTCGCTGCTGCAGGCCACCTTGACCATGCCCGGCATCGCCGGGATCGTGCTCACCGTCGGCATGGCGGTCGATGCGAATGTGCTGATCTTCGAGCGGATCCGTGAAGAGATCCGCAACGGCAGCACGCCGCAGGCGAGCATCCATGCCGGTTACGACAAGGCCCTCTCGACCATCGTCGATGCCAATGTCACAACGCTGATTGCAGCGATCGTGTTGTTCAGCTTTGGCACCGGACCGGTTAAGGGCTTTGCGGTCACGCTGTTCATCGGCATCCTGACCTCGATGTTCACCGCCATTCTCGGTTCTCGGGCGTTGATCAACCTGATCTACGGCGGCCGCCGCGTGAAGCGGTTAGCGATCTAACTGGCCTTCTAACCGGAGCACTTCTCATGGCGCACGCCCAGATTCTCAAAGATTCCAACATCGACTTTCTCGGCAAGCGACGCATCGCAGCGTTCATCTCCGGGGCACTGATGGTCATCTGTCTGCTGTCGATCCTGTTCCGCGGATTCAACTTCGGGCTCGATTTCACCGGCGGTACGGTGATCGAGCTCGGCTATGAGCAACCGGTCGAGGTTGCCGAGATCACCGCGACCCTGGCCGAGGAGGGCATCGTTGATGCCACCGTCCAGTACTTCGGCTCGAACCGCGACATCCTGATCCGCATCGCCCCGCAGGAAGGTGAAGAGGCCAGTTCTGAACTCAGCGACCGCGTCTTCCGGCTGCTTAGCGCCAATGCCGAGACAGCGATCGAGCTGCGGCGGGTCGAGTTCGTCGGGCCGCAGGTCGGTGAGGAACTGCGCGAACAGGGCGGACTGGCGGTGCTGTTCGCGCTGATCGGCATCCTGGTCTATGTCGCGCTGCGCTTTGAGTGGCGCTTCGCGGTTGGCGCGGTTGGCGCTCTGATGCACGATGTGCTCTTTACCATCGGCATGTTCTCGATCTTCTACATCCCCTTCGATCTGACCGTGTTGGCCGCGGTGTTGGCCGTGATCGGCTATTCGCTCAACGACACCATCGTCATCTTCGACCGCATCCGCGAGAACTTCCGCAAGATGCGCAAGGGCACGGTCATCGAGATCAGCAACCGCTCGGTCAACCAGACCCTGTCGCGCACCATCATCACCTCAGGTACTACCTTGCTGGTGCTCCTCGCGCTCTACTTCTTGGGCGGAGAGGCGATCGCAGGTTTCTCGCTGGCGCTGATCATGGGTGTCTTGGTGGGTACCTATTCGACCATCTACATCGCGACCGCCGCGGCTGTTTGGCTAGGTATTAGCCGCGCTGACCTGATGCCGCCCGAGAAGGAGGGCAAGGTGGTGGATGATCGGCCATGAGTGACGCCACGCCGGTTCAAGTGGGCTCGCCGACATCGGTCGGTGCAGCAGGGCTCAGAACACTCCGCGAAGTTCAGCCGGGGAGTTTCATCTTTGAGCGCCCAGCTGCACTGCCGCCGGCCTTTTGCGATGAGGTGGTTGCCCGCTTCGAAGCCAATCCCGAACAGCAGTATGCAGGGCGTATCGGCCAGCTGCGCGAAGAAGACGCCTCGGTGAAGAAGACCACTGATCTGGTGGTCAGCAACAAGGACGACTGGAAGGACGTCGATCGGATGTTCTTTCGCTCCCTGGGCGCGGCCATGCTCGAACTGCGCGAGGCCTTCCCGTATTTCAAAGGGCCGTTCAAGGACATCGGCTATCAGGTCCAGCGCTATCGGCCCGGAGAGTATTACCACTGGCACATCGATGGCGGCAGCCATGAACTCAGCCAGCGCCAGTTGGTGGCACTCTGGTATCTGAATGACGTCCCAGGCCCGGGTGGCGAGACCGATTTCCTGTTCCAGCAGGTCAGCGTGCGGCCAGAGCGCGGCAAACTGGTGCTGTTCCCGCCATTCTGGACGCATGAGCATCGGGCAGCAGCGTTACGCGACGGGCTCAAGTACATCGCAACCACCTGGGTGGTCTTTGCCTGAGGCTGGCTCAGCCCTCGATGGCGATGCTCGCCTCGCAGCAGAGGCCTAGCAACGAACACAGGAGGCGACGCAGGCCATCTCGCACCTCGCGCACAGAGACCGATGATGTCGACCACAACGCCGAACCAGCCGCCACGGCTCCTTGCCATCATTGAGCTCGGTGGCTATCCGAACTTCAGCCCGCTCTATCGTCGGCTCGGCTTCGAAGCGGAACTCGTCAGCTCGCAGCGCAAGGCCCAGGCCGTACTTAAACGCCGACTGCCGGATGTGATTGTTGCGGAATACAACTTTCAATCCGATTTTCGCGACCGCACGAGCAACCTCGAGACCTTGATGGCGCGGCTGCAACGGCATCCGCAGGTACGGGTGATTGCGATCTATCAACCGGATCACAGGCACAAGCTCGACAGCCTGCTCGAGCGTTTTCCGCTCTTTGCCACCCTGCCTTTGCCAGTCACCGAGGCCGAGATGGAGGCCAGCTTGCGGCAGACACTCGACTCTACGCCCTGATTCATTGCCTTCCCGTGAATACGAAGGTCGCCGAGCAGGTGGAGCAGGGATTGGCCGTCGTAGCTTAGTGTCTCTGCGTGATCTGAGGCTAAGATGCTCTTTTTGGCATCATTTAAGACGCGTCCAGCAGCGCTGAGCAAGCGGCTGGCGGCTTCGGGCGCGACCTTGAACTCGAGGATGAGCTTCTACTTGGTGAACGGGCCTCCTGACTGAACCACCAGGCCAGCTCAGAACCGCAGCCGCTGCCCATCGCGATCGGCGCTTGTTGTTTGCAACCGGGGCTGTCAGAAGGACATTTCAGGCGCACATGCATATGCGCATCATGTCCCCACCAGGGCCGCAGCTTGCGCAGCCAGTCGGCATCGGCATCGCTGCGACAGAGGGCGCGCTTAATCGCTGGGTTGACCAGGATACGATCGACGTCTGGATGCTCGGCGGCCCGCTTGATCAAGAATCGCTGCTCTGCCCCCCAACGCGCGTTCGGTTGCAGGCCATGTTGGCCTAGCATGCTCGGCGGATCGCGAGCCTCCGGCGTATCCTGCCAAGCTTGTCTGGCTGAATCGGCCAGCGTCAGCCAGATATCCACATCAAGCCCATTCTGATGGCTCACATGCGAGGATGACATCCGCCCGCCACGTGGCTGTGCAAGATCACCGACCATGATCAACCGGCCGCCGGTGCGTTCCGCAACCGCTGCACCAATGTCCTGCACCAAGGCGATGGTGTTCTGGTGACCGTAGAAGCGGTTGCGATGCCGACGAATGTTGACGAAACCTTGCCCGGCTGGCGGAAGCCGAAAGGCCCCGCGAACGCATCCGTTGGATGGTCCGCCGATAGATTCGGTGCGACCTTCAGCGATGGTCTTCACCTGAGACCAAGGGGTCTCGGCGGCCAGGCCGATCATGGAGATCATTAGCGAGAGCAGGCCCGCAATGGTAGCGCAGGCTGGGCCCCGATAGCGGTCTAGCGCCGGACAGCACCGGCGGTCTGGAAAAGGCATCCGCGCACTCCTGGTTGATGCGCCGTCCATAGACGGCTAGGAAGCAACCAGTATAACGCCGGTAAAGTCCCGAGTTGGCGGCGCGCCGAAACCGCGCGCGCCAATCGGGATTAGGCCTGACTTAGGCCTCCTTGCGTTTGGCGCCGATGCGTTTGGTGAGTAATGCACCGCGCATGGAGAGCAGCACGAAGGTGCTGGCAATAAAGCCGACCACCGCGACGCCAACGCTGATCGAGAGCGTCTTGCTCTGAGCGCCATCGATCCCGAAGGTCTCGCCGATGTAGAGCAGCATGGCATTATCAGCCGGGACTGCAAGCAGATAGGCGCAAAAGACCAAAAACAGGCTGAAGAAGAACAACTTAAAATCGAGGTGGATGGCGGCGAGCAGCGTGGCGAAGGCGATCAGGTAGATGACGATCGTGGTGTACTGCTGGGCATCGATTGCCTCACTCAAGCCTTGGGTGTTAGCCGCGTACAAAAGGGCAAAGAGGGCACCCCAGTGCACAACCTGCTTGATCAGGTACCAGGCCCGAAACTCGTTCGAGAGATAGGACTGGCTCCAGCCGGAGATCAACGAGATCACCGCGATGACGGGGATGAAGTATTCCCAATATCCGATGGTGCCCGCCATATCTTTCTGGCTGAGCCAAAACAGCACGACGGCAGTGACAAATAGGATCACCTGCGGCAGCAAAGCGAGCAGCAGGGGGGATTGATAACGCTTCCGCTTGGGTTTTACGGGCGCTGCACTGGGGACGGCGGTAGCTTCGGACACGACGAGTCCTCCAACTGGACCTGTGGTGAAGAGGACCGACGGCCACAACTGTCGAGGTACAGGGCAGACCTCGGCACGACGTCGCGCTAGGACCGACACCGCTATCGCGACGCGGGACCGCCGGCAGTGACAAGCTTCGTCTAAGTGTAAACCCTTTTTCAAGTGTGTGTAGCTAGCTTGACACAAAAAAAATGGTCCAACTGTCAAGATAAGTGGACACAAGTCCGTCACGAGGTCTCAAAACGGCCAAATGACCGGCACCAAGGCGACCGTGACCGCGCCGACCAGAACCGTGAGTGGAATACCAATCCGCATAAAGTCCACGAAGCGATAGCCACCCACATTGAAGACCATGAGGTTGGTCTGGTAGCCAATCGGGGTGGCAAAGCTGGCCGAGGCGCCGACCATGAGGGTCACCAGGAATGGGACGACGCTGACCTGCATCAGTTCTGCGCTGTCGAGCGCCACCGGGAATAGTAGGACCGCTGCGACATTGTTGGTCGCCAGGGCAGTGAGCACCGCCGCGGCGACAAAGAGCAACCCTAGCGCTAGCCAGGGTATACCGCCAGCGAGTTCGATCAGCGAGCCTGCCAACAAGGCAGCGGCACCGGTCTTCTCCAACGCGGCACCGATTCCAAAGGAAGTCGCGATCACGATCAGCACCTGCCAATCCGGCGCACGCCGGGCGACTCGGTCCGGCGTGCAGCGGGTAAGGATCATCGCCCCGGCTGCGAGCAGCGCTGCCTCCAGCATGCTGAGCAGTTCAAAGGCGACAACGCCAACCATCGCAGCCACGATGGCAATGGCAATCGGTGCCCGATCATGGCGCAACGGATGCTCATCCCCAAACTGACTCACCACCAGGAAGTCTTTGGAGTTGCGCTGCTGCAAGACGAAGTCGGGGCGGGTTTCCAGTAGCAGGGTATCGCCGGCCTCGAGGATGATGTCGCCGATCTTGCGCTGCACACGTTCGCCGTTGCGCGATAGCGCCAGGATGACCGCGCTGTAATAGCCGCGGAAATGGCCATCGCGCACGCTGGCACCAACCAACGGGCATTTGTTGGACAACACAGCCTCGACGAAACAACGCTCTTGGCGCGGCCCGCCGAGTTTGTAGACCTGGTTGGTGGCCGGGACCAAGCCGCGGATGCGATGCAGCTCGACCACCGAGTCGAGCATGCCAGCGAAGACCAGCCGATCACCGGGCGCAAGCAGCACTTGCGGCGATACCGCTGGCATGATCTGCCCATCGCGCTCGATCTCTACCAGAAAAAGACCAGGCAGCTGGCGTAGCCCAGCCGCCTCGATGCTTTTGCCGGCCAGGGGGCTGTCGGCACCGACCATCATCTCAGTGGTATAGCGGCGGATGTCTTCGAAGCGACAGCTCGCGGCAACCCGGTTTGGCAACAGCCAGCGCGCGCTAACAAGGATAAACAACAGGGTCAGAATCACCAGCGGCAGGCCGATCCAGGCAAGTTCGAACAGACCAAAGCCCTGCCCGTCGCTGTGACTGCTATAGAGCCCGTTCACAACCAGGTTGGTGCTGGTGCCAATCAGTGTGCAGGTCCCGCCGACAATGCTCGCAAAACTCAACGGCATCAGCAGCCCGGAGAGCGACAACTGATGCCGCCTCGCCCAGTCCGTCACCGCCGGGATGAAGATGGCCACCACGGCCGTGTTATTGAGAAACGCACTCAGGCCGGCTGCTGGCAGCATCAGACGCAGTCGGGCATTGCTCTCACCCTTGGGATGGCCGAGCAGCATCTGACCGATCCAGCCAACGGCCCCGGTCTCCTTCAACCCAGACACCACCATGTAGAGTACGGCGACCGTGAGCATGCCTGGATTAGCAAAGCCGGCAAGCGCCTCGACCGGCGTCAGCACGCCACTGACCAGAAGCACTGTGAGCGCGCCTGAGGTAATAACGTCTGGCGCAAGGCGCGTGCGCAGGAACAGCACGAACGAGAGTGCAACCAGCCCAAGACTCAGCCAGCCTTGCCAGCCGAGGTCAGCCATGACATCCACGCTAGCGCGCGCCGGGCGACACAGCGATCAGCTTGCTCAGCCTCGCTGCAATGCCTCGTAGCGCGCCTTAAATGCCTGTTGACGGAGCCGCTCGGCCTCCATCTCGGTCGCGATCAGCGGCGAGTCCTCCCAGCTACCGCTCGCGTGCTCGTAGACCGAGAACCGATAGGCCTTGCCAACCTTGAACACCTGGGTCACATCCTGGCCTGCCTGCGCCATCGCCTGCATCTTGTTTAGACCCGTTGGCAGACCGTCGCCCCCAGCGCTGTCCGCAGCCTGACTCGGTGCGGACCCAGCTGCCATGCCCCCTTTACCTAAGGACTCACCCCCCTGAGCGTGCTTGGCTGCCACATCGCTGAGCTCAGCCGTCTCCTTGAACTGGAATTGATTGTTCTGCACCTCGCCCTGGATATCGAGTTCGACGCTTTCCACGTTCGGCAACCGGCTCAAAATATAGCCAGCCATCAACATGCCGAGCTTCTCGTTCTCTTTCTCGAGTGCGGTGAGCAGTTTGTCGGCAATGATCTGGCAGCGCTGCAGACGGTCTGGGGCTTCGACCCATTCGCGACTCATTTGCCAACCTTTGTCCATGTCACGATCTAGCTGCTCGAAGAAGTCACTGCCGCGCTCGATCACGGGGTCTGGCACGTTCAGGGTGTAGACTTGTTCATCGATGATGGCCTTGAGGATCATCCGGCCCTCCAACTGCTTTAGGTGGTCACTATCAGGCGTCTGATTCTATCTGGAACCGGGCCGCCATGTCGGTGCCGCCGCACTGCTGATATGCTTGCCCTATGCTGCTTACGATTCCCGGCTTATTGAATTCCGCTCAGGTGCAGAAGGTGCAGGAGCTGCTCGCTGTCGCTGAGTTTGTCGATGGCAAGCTCAGCGCTGGCTTTGCGGCGTCGCGGGTGAAGAACAACGAGGAGATGCGCCAAGAGCCAGAGCGCATGCAGTTACTGGTGCGTATCCTTATGGCCAGTCTCGGCCACAACGAACGCTTTCGCTTCGGTGCGCTGCCGCATCGGGTTGCAGACCCAATCTTCGCGCGCTATCGCCCCGGTATGACCTATGGTGATCACGTCGATGATCCAATCATGGGCAGCACCGGGCCGCGTTTCCGCAGTGATCTATCGATGACGCTATTCCTCAACCCGCCAGAGGCCTACGACGGTGGTGAGTTGGTCATGCGCACCCCGTTCGGCGATCGGCAGGTCAAACTGCCCGCCGGCGATGCGGTGATCTACCCGTCCTCGAGCCTGCACCAGGTCGCTGAGGTTACCCGTGGCGAGCGCTTGGTGGCACTGACCTGGGTCCAAAGCTATGTCCGTGATCCCGCCCAGCGCGAACTGCTCTACGAACTCAATCAGGCGCGAGAGGTGCTGCTGAAGGAGGCGCCGAGCGCCGAACACACGGCGCTCGTGGACCGCAGCTACGCCAATCTTGTCCGGATGTGGAGCGATCTCTAAATCATGCGCCCTGTTCACTAGCGAAGATAAGTACCCGAAACAGGCGAAGGCTACCGCTTTGATGCGCTGGAGCACAGCGGTCCCGTGGGAGAGGGAGATAAAGTCTCTGGAAATGCCCAGCCCAACTTCAGCTAACTCGTCATCTGGGCGGCTTGGCCCTTCATCTTGTTGACAATCGCGTAGACGCCGACATGCCGGTTCGGGCTCAGGTGTTCCTCTAGCTGCAGCCCTTCGAATAGCGCATCGACATCCAAGGCCTCGATTTCAGCCGCGCTCTTGCCCGAGAACAGGCCGACCAAGAGCGCCACCACCCCTTTGATGATCGAGGTGTCACAGTCACCGGCAAACGCAATCTGCTCGCCATCAGGCTTAGCGACCACATGCACGGTGCTCATGCACTCCATCACCCGGTTGTTGTCGGTCTTGTCGGCCGGGTCCATGGCCGGCAACCGCTCGCCGATCTCGACCAGATACTGATAGCGCTGATCCCAATCGCCGAGCAGGTCGAAGGTATCGATGATGTCTTGGATCGATTCGTCGGCCATAAGGCTGTGCTTCCGGGTTACCTACCGCTCAGACACTGAACGACTCGCCGCAACCGCACTCATCTTTGATGTTTGGGTTGCGAAACTCGAAGCCCTCGTTCAGCAGGCTGGATTTGACGAAGTCGACCTCCATGCCATCGAGCCGCGGCAGGCTGGCATCATCGACGACGACCTTCACGCCATGGCTTTCAAACACATGGTCGCCATCGTCGCAGTCGTCAGCATAGTCGACCACATAGGCAAAGCCCGTACAGCCACTCTTTTTGGTGCCGAGTCGAAGCCCAACTCCGTGGCCGCGTTGTTGGATCATCTTGTTCACGTGGCTCGCGGCCGCGTCGGTCAAGGTCACTGCCATTTGTCGATTCCTCGTGTCGATAACGTCGATGCACTGCTAGTGCCCTTCGCTCGGGCGAATTTCAAGGGCCAGCCAACTCCAAATCGCCTAGTGGCGATGCTCGGTGCCAAGCCTGGAGGCATGGGCTGACATATCCATCAGCCCGCGCATTAGGGTTGCTCGCTCCCTCAGCGGGACCGTCTCGAGCAACGCCTGCTTATCCTCAGCGTCCAGCGGTAGATGGACGCAGAGCAGATTGACGAGGTCAGCATCGGCCATCTTGCTGATGTCGTCCCATGGGATCTCGACGCTGCGCTGATCGCAGAATGCGCGCAGCGACCCCATAAACTGATCCCGCTCGGCGAGGCTGGCCTCATCATCCTCCAAGTCCAACGAGTAGGCCTGCCACTCCGGTTTGACCCGTCGAAAACCTTCTTGTGATGACAGCTCATCTAAGATCTTGTACCGACAGAGCCCCGTTAGTACCAGAATGATGCGCCCATCGTTCGTCTCACTGTACGAGGTGATGCGGCCGGCACAGCCCACCCGGTGGATATCCTGCTGCTCGTCTGAACCCTGGCCACGCGGCTGCACCATGCCAATGAGGTGATCACTCGCAAGCGCGGCCTGAACCATGGCGATATAGCGAGGCTCGAAGATATTCAGCGGCAACTGCACGCCTGGAAGCACCACCGCACCGCTCAACGGAAACATGGGCAGCACGTCTGGCAGGTCAGGAAGACGCTGTAGAAAAGGGCTGCGCATCTTGGGTTTCTCCGTGGTTCGCTCGTAGAGTCAACAGGGGAGTAGATAGGGGCGACCACGCCCTCCCCCAAAAAATGCACCAAACAGCGCGGCAGCGCCCTGCTCAGCTATACTATACGGTCACCTGCACTGCTGACAGCTGCGCTGCAGCCAGATCCCAACGCCCGGATGGTGAAATAGGTAGACACAAGGGACTTAAAATCCCTCGGCGCAAGCCGTGCCGGTTCGAGTCCGGCTCCGGGCACCATTTAGAAACACATGGCTGAACCAACTGGATCTCGATACTTCCGGCTAGAGCGATTCCGCTCGATGGTGAAAAAGTACCTTGCCACCTCTGGTCGGTTCAACGGCACATACCTGACTGTCGACGCTTCTGTTGGCGGATTATTCGGCCTTGTAGGCGTAAAGCGGACGCAAGCGCTTCAGATCGATTCCGCGACCGACAGTCTCTTTCAAAGCGGTTGGGAAGACATCTCCATCAGGGTCTTTCAAAGGGAATTCTTCAACAAGGCGAGATCACTTGGCGAAGAGTACGAGCAGTTGACTCAACAGACTGTCACCCTGGTCTGTTACTTCAATCTAGATCCGGACTCCAGGCTAGATCAGGAAGACAGCGACTAGTAGGCATCTGTCCGTTTCGCAGACCCAACCGGACCTGCAGGTACCGCAGTCTGGAACTTCGCAAACTGCCAGCTCCGCTCTGCTCTGCGACCAGGTGCGGCCTCGACATGATGTCGCGTGATGTTGTGACGTGGCAAGAAGAGGCACTCGCAGAGGCGCAGAGGAAGGAAGAGCTTACTCGATGTTCCCAGTGTACCCAGTGTGCTTCTCTTGTCCTTCTCTGCGCCTTTGCGTCTCTGCGCGAGATCTCTTTTTCTTGTGTCGTCTACGCGACATGGCACCATCTGATTGACGTTATGGGAGGCCGCACCCATTTAAGCAGCCTCTACACCACTGAATTGTCAGTGCGTAAAGAAAAAACTGTCCATTCACGCCAGCCGCCAGGCGACGTCGGTCCCGGCGCGCAATGGCAGGATCTCGTCCAAGCCTGTGTGGATCAGTTCCGGCACCGACCAGGCTTGGGCTTCCAGGGTGATCTTGTCGTCATTCCTGGGCAGGCCGTAGAAATCCGGGCCATGAAAACTCGCAAAGCCTTCGAGTCGATCCAAGGCATCGGCGTTGGCGAAGACCTCGGCATACAGCTCGATCGCCGCCGGCGCACTGT
>CAZEZH010000059.1:0-19080 GCA_964516305.1 uncultured Halochromatium sp.
GGCTCTATCAGGCCGAGGGATTTGATGAGATCGGCTTGCGCAAGGGCTATTACCCAAGCGCTGAAGCTAGCCCTAGTTCAGGTCGCTCCCATCGCGAGGACGCGGTGCTAATGGCGCGTGCGCTATGATTCCATGAAAGCGCGGCAACTCTTCCGCTACAAGGCTCGTCAGGGCGAGATCATCTGCGAGATGGTGATCTGGGCGCTTCCTGCAGCAACCAGGGAGCGGCCACACGGCCTCAAATACCGGCTGTTTTGCGGCGTTCCTGGGCAGTGTCTGGTGCGCTATGACAACGAGCAGGGTAAGGGCGATCATCGCCACTACGGAGATCGAGAAGAGCCTTATCGGTTCGCGTCCGTCGAGCAACTGCTCGCTGACTTTCGTGCGGATTGCGCTAGGCTCGCTGCTTGGAGGTGGACATGAAGACGATCGAGATCAGCGTACTGTCGCCAGATGCGGCGCTTGGCGAGTTCGCCAAGACTTGGGCTGCGGCGCAATCTTCTCCCCGTGACATGACGCCCAGGCTCGCCTTCGGCAGCCTGCGAGAGCTGTTTTTGGCGATTACCGAGCAGCGGCTGGAGTTGCTGCGCTATGTGGCAGCGCATGAGGGGCTAAGCCTTCGGCAACTTGCGCGGGCCTTGAATTGGGATGGCAGCGATCTGCAAGCGGATGTGGCCGAGCTTGCTGATCTCGGGCTCTTGGAACGAGATCAGCAGGGTGCCCTCTCAGCGCCTTATGACGAGATCCTGATCCACGCCGGGATTCGCGATGCCGCTTGAATGGCTGCTGTTAGCCGCGCTAGATCTGGTCCAGCATCGCGTTGGTGCGTGAGCGCTAGCTGGTGCTTGAGCGCTAGGGCGTAAGCCCGTCGTGATTTGCGCTGTCGTTCGAATTGAGTAGCGGCTGCAGCGCGCGCTCGAAGTCTGCTGGGCTCAGATACTGGATGACCACGCCGCCATCGGTATCGCGGGCGATATCGAGGCCCTTGTCGGGGTAGAGCCAGTGCACCACGCCGCGCTCCTCGGTGAGCTTGCGCTCGGGCTCGCCAAAACGGCCAACGATGTCCTCCGGGCGCAGGCTCTTCCAGGGGAGATAGGTGATCGAGCGGATCGGCGCCTCGGCGAGCGGTGCGGCATCGTCGGGGTCGAGCACGACCTTGCGGCTGCCGCTGGAGAGCTTGCTGGCGCGCAGACCACGGTCGTACATCCCAGCGAGCTGATCCCGCGGGACCGCTAGCGAAACCACCCAATCGGCCTTCAGATTGCTGAGCATGATGTTGTCGAAGTAGGCCTCGATCGTGAAATCCGTGTCAGGTGCATCGGGCCTGGTCTCGGCGAACAGGTTGAGCTTGCCGTCTTCGCCGAGCAGCGCACGCAGATCGGTGAGCGTACTCTCGCCCAGCGTCAGACCAAACGCCTGCAGCTGACCGTTCGGCGCGCGGCTGACGTCCCAGGGATAGAGCCGAATCCCTGCGCGCTCATCCGGAAACGCCGAGAGCAGCATCCAGATGCCGATGAAGGCGAGCAAGGCGCCGGTTAGCACCGAGAGCAGAATCTTGCGGTCCATTAGCGATGGCTCATGCGTTTAGCGGTGGCGCCCATGCGTTTAACTGTGGCCCATGCGTTCAGTGGGGGCTCAGGCGTCGATGATCAGGGCGGCAACCACGCGCCGACCTTCTCCGGCGAGGATGTTATAGGTGCGGCAGGCGGCGCCGGTGTCCATGATCTCAATGCCGATGCCTTGGGCGAACAGGCAGGCATAGAGGGCCGGGTTCGGGAACCGCTGGCGCGCGCCCGTGCCGAGCACCACGACTTGTGGTGCCAACTCGGCAATGGCCTCGAAGTGGGCTGATTCCAGCTGCTCGAACTGGGGCGGCCCCCAATCGGTCAGCACGCGCCCAGCCGTGAGCGCTAGCGAACCGCTGTAGTGCTGGCCTTGAATGCGCACCTGACCCGGCTCGTAGGCCTCGATCAGCGGGCCGGCGTCGGTCTCGAACTCGGAGAATTTCATCGCTCGGACACTAACCGACCCTGACGCCTAAGACAACCCGAAGTGTTCTGGTGCAACCTGACCGCTGTCCGAAAGCGACCGAAACATTCACCAGCCATCGCGATCGCATCCTGATCATGAAACCCCTGAGTGAGTGCGAACGGTGATCAGGGCAGCGATCAACCGAGCACCGGGGTACTGGGGCCTACCGCCGGTGCTGGCGGATGAGCGGTTTCGTCGTCGTCGAAGGCCTCCTCCATGAACTCGAGTGCCCGTTGCTTGGTGCGAATGAAGTGCGTCTCGTCCAGGAGATTGAAGAGCCGGCCCCGGTGCAGGGTCTCGTAGACCTGGGTCTTGAGGCTGCAGAAATAGAGCTCGACGCCGTTGTCGCGGAAGGTCTCGATCACATCGCGCAGTCGCTCTTCGCCAGTTACATCGACGTCGTTGATGCCGCTTCCATCGATCAGTACCGCGCGTGCCTGCGGATTCTGCGAACGCGCCTCGAGTAGGACGTCCTCGAAGCGGGAGGCATTGACGAAGTTGAGAGAGCCATCGAAGCGCACCGCGATGAAACGCTTGCCGATCGGCTCGACCTCATTGGTGCTGACGCCGGCCAGGCTGCCATCAGGCATGCGCCCAAGGATATCGGTGCGCGGCTGCATGGTGCGCACCATGAACAGGATAATGGCTAGGCCGGCGCCGAGCAGGATGCCATTGGCGAGCTGCGGCGCCATGGCCAAGGTGGCGAGGAAGGTGATGACGCCGACTACGGCCTCTTGGCGCTCGATCTTCCAGGCGCGCACCAAGGAGCGGACGTTGATCAATCCGAACACGGCCATCATCACGATCACTGCGAGTACTGCCTGCGGCAGGTGATAGAGCAGCGGGGTCAGGAACAGCAGCACCAGCATGACCGCGATGGCACTGATGATCGCGAACAGCCCGGTTTTGGCCCCGTTCTTGGCCGCAACTGCCGAGCGTGAGAAGGAGCCGCTGACGGTATAGGAGCTGAAGAAACTCCCGACGATGTTGGCCAGGCCCTGACCGACCAGCTCCTTGCTGGTGTCGACCCGTTCGCGGGTCTGGGCAGCGATGGCCTTGGAGATGGAGGTAGCCTCCATAAAGCCGATCAGTGCCATGACCAGGGCCGAGGGTAAGAGCGTCCAGAAGAAGTCCATGCGCATCTCCGGAACCTGGAAGCTGGGCAGGCCAGCCGGGATGGCGCCGACGACTGCGCCGCCGCCCATCATCCTGATCTGATCACCATCGACCTTGCTGATGCGCCAGGTGTGGCCGTCGGCCATCGCCGATTCAGGCACAGCACCATGACGATAGAACAGGTCGCGACCGCCCTCGGTGAGCACATGCTCGAAGCGCAGGTTGTGCATTGCCACCTGGCGCTCGTTGTTGGCGAGCTTGAGCTGGCCCATCTCGCGGGTCAGCACACTCAGATCGGCCTCTAACAACGCTAGCTCGCCGAAGCGATCGGGGTCATCAGTGTTGGTCAGCTTGCGCAGATCCTGATTGAGGCGGGCAGTCGTGACGCCAAGCGCGTCGATCGCGCGCGCGGTCGATGCATAACCTGCGGTCAGCTCGCGGGCCTCTTCATCCTGGATGGCATCGATCGTGACCGACTGATTGTGCTCGAAACTGATCGCCCAGCTCACCACTGTTGTCAGCACCACGGCGAGCAATACCCCGGGAATCTTCGGGATCACACGGCGCGCGCCGATGATGATGGCAAAGGTCGCGATCGCAAAGAGCAGCGTTGGCAGATGGGTCTGTGGCAGTTGCGCAACCACGGTCCAGAGATCGAGCACAAAGTTATCGGTGCGCGGGAAGGGCACATTGAGGATCTTGCTCAGCTGCGACAGACCGATGATCAGCGCCGCGGCATTGGTGAAGCCGACGATCACCGGGCTGGAAAGAAAATTGACCAGGATGCCCATGCGCAGCAGCCCGAGCACCAGCCGCAGCACGCCGACCATCAGCGCCAGCATCACCGAGAGCACGATGAAGTCCTCGCTGCCGAGCGCGGCCAGGGGCAGCACCGCGGCGGCCGACATGAGCGACAGCATCGCTACCGGGCCGGTATGCAGCTGTGGCAGCGAGCCCCAGAGCGAGGCGACGATCACCGGCATGAACGAGGCGTAGAGGCCATAGACCACCGGCAAGCCCGCCAGCTGGGCATAGGCCATGCTCTGCGGGACCAGCACCAGCGCAACCGTGATGCCGGCGATGAGGTCCCCGCGCAGCTGGTGCCCCGAGAGCGGGAACCAGCGCAGGAACGGAAAGAAGGTATTCAATGAGGTGGTGCGCATGGGGCGTCTCGAATCTCGATACGACTGGCAGAAGAGGCTTTTGCTAACCTCCGATTTTAACCTGTTCGAGCCCTGCCGAGCATTGATGTTCAGGGGGTGTGGCATCGATGCTATCGATTTGAGGCTGAGACGACAGCCTGCAGGGCGACACCCAAGCTCAGTCTGCGGCACAATGGCTATGGTGCAAAATCTAGGCTCTCTCCGCAACGCTGTTCTACTGTTCGTGCTGCTGCCGCTGCTCGGTGTCTTGGTGGTCGTGGGCATGCTGGGTCTGCGTGAACTCGAAGAGCAGATGACGCGGCGTTTGCAGGATGACATTGAGCTGGTCGCACGCTCGATTCGATTACCAATCGCGGCGGCCATGGTCCGGGGCGATACCGATGCGGTGCAGGAGTCGTTAGACTCGGTGTTCCAGATCGATCAGGTGTTCGGCGCCTACGTCTACGACAGTGCCGGTGAGCGCGTTGCGACCAGTGGGCCACGCAGTCCCTTGCTGGAACGACGGCGCGATGCGCGCGCGCTCACTGCGGAGGGCACCCAGGGCAGTTTTGAGGAACGCCGCGGCCGCGAGGTGTTCTCCTTCTTTCTTCCCTTGTTCGATGGCGCCGGGCAGGTGGTCGGGCTGTTGCAGGTCACCCGCGACCTATCCCGTTTCCAAAACTATCTGGGACGCCTGCGCTGGTTTGGGGGGATGGCCCTTGGTCTGCTGGCGGTGATCTTCGTGCTGGTGGTACTGGTTGGCCATGATCGTGCGGTCGGTCGTCATGTGCGCGCCTTGATGGGCGCGATGGAGCCGATCGGGACCGGGCGGAAAGGATTGCGCGTGCCGCAGCGTGGGCCGGATGAATTGCGCCGTCTGGGCGCCAGTATCAACGCCATGATCGGCCGTTGGGAGGCCTCCGAGCAGCGCTTGCGCGATCAGCGCGCACGTGAGGCGCAGCTTGAGCGCGAGTTGCGCCAATCTGAGAAGCTGGCGGCGATCGGTCGCTTAGCGGCCGGTTTGGCGCACGAACTCGGCACCCCGCTTGGGAGCGTTGCCGGCCGCGCCCAGCGTGCGGCACGTCACTTGCCGCCAGATTCACCAGCGCAAGATGAACTCACACAGTTGCTCGCCGAACTCGCTCGCGTGGAGCGCATCGTGCGGGAGCTGCTCGATTTCGCCCGGCAGGGGTCGTTGAAACGTCGATCGGTTGAGTTGGCGCCTTTGATCGAAGACGTCATGACTCGGTCACGAGAGGCGTCGCCGCGCCGGGACCTGCGGGTCGAGATCGAGCTGCCCAGGACGCTGGCCGATTTTAAGCTCAATGCCGACCCGCTGCGGTTGGAACAGGCCCTGGGTAACCTTGTGGACAATGCCGTACAGGCAGCTGCCACTTGGGTGCGGGTCAGCGCTGAACTGACGGACAAGCAACTGCTGCTGTGGGTTGCAGATGATGGTCCAGGGATTGCTTCCGATGCCGTTGAGCGGCTGTTCGAGCCCTTCTTTACGACCAAACCGGCCGGCCAGGGCACTGGGCTTGGGCTGGCCGTTGCCCGCGCCGCTATCGCCGAGCATGGCGGCCGTCTCTGGCTTGTATCCGCGGGAGCGGATGGCGCCTGTTTCCAAATCACCTTGCCGTTGACAGGTCGCTCCCAGGCCGATGCTGAACACCGAGGAATTGAGGATGTCCGCTGAGCCTGCTGTGACTGCAACCGAGCGCTCCCTGATCCTAGTAGTCGAGGACGATAGCGGCTATCGCCAGTTATTGCTCGAGGAGCTTGAAGACGCCGGCTATGCGCTCACTGGGGTAGCCGATGCCGCCGCAGCTCAGGACGCACTCGCAAATGAGGCCATTGCGCTGGTGTTGAGCGATCTGCGGCTCCCAGGCGAGGACGGGCTCGCGGTCTTGCAAGCGACCCGTGCGTTGACGCCGCGACCGGGCTTCATCATGTTGACAGGCTTTGGCACCATCAGCCAGGCCGTGGCTGCGCTCAAAGCGGGGGCCGATGATTTCCTGACCAAGCCGGTCGATCTCGAGCATCTGCGCCTGGCGGTGGCGCGGGTATTGGAGAACCGACAGTTACAGGCCGAGGTGGCGCAGTATCGGCAGGTACTGGCCGGCGGCGAGTTCCATGGCATGCTCGGTAAGAGCCCGGCGATGCGTTCGCTCTATGACCTCATTCGCCGCGTCGCCCAGTCCGACAGTAGCGTGTTGATCACCGGCGAGTCCGGCACCGGCAAGGAGCTGGTCGCGCGGGCGCTGCATGCCGAGAGTCCGCGAGCCGCGGCACCCTTTGTCGCACTTAACTGCGCCGGCATCCCAGAGGCCTTGCTCGAGTCCGAGCTGCTCGGCCATGCCGCTGGTGCCTTCAGTGGGGCGCGGGGCGCGCGTCAGGGGCTCTTCGTCGAGGCCGACGGCGGAACCCTGTTCTTGGATGAGATCGCCGAGATGCCGCCGGCGATGCAGACCAAGCTGCTTCGGCTGCTGCAAGACGGCCGCGTGCGACCGGTGGGCGCCAACAGCGAGATCACCACTGATGTGCGCATCGTCGCCGCGACCCATCAGGATATCAGCGCGCGCATCACTGACGGGCAGTTCCGCGAGGATCTGTTCTACCGCCTGGAGACCTTCCGTATCCAGGTGCCACCGCTGCGTGACCGGGGTGATGACATCGCTGCCTTGTTACAACATTGTTTGCAGGCGCAGACGGTCGCGCGCGAGCGCCCAGCGCGACGCTTTGCCCCCGAGGCCTGGCGCGCCTTGCTGAGCTATGGCTACCCCGGCAATGTGCGTGAGCTGGAGAATCTGGTCGAGCGCGCCGTGACCCTGGCGCCGGACGCGGTGATCGGCCTCGATGATCTCCCAAAGCGAGTGCGCGCCGAGTGCAGCGCTGGCGGGAGTCTGGACAAGCCGGCGCTGTCGCCAATCTCAGCAACGCAAGCCGATGAGGATTTGGAGACGCTGGCCGAAGTCGAAGCGCGTTATATCCGATCTGTGTTGGCTTGGACTCAGGGCAACAAGCAACGCGCGGCCAAGATCCTCGGGATCGGGCGCAAGACCCTTTATCGCAAGCTTGATGAGGAAGAGGGTCAGGATGCCACGTAGCCTAACGACACATGTGTCGCTATGACTCGCTTGTCGAGCCGTCTTACGCTTGCTCTGGATCGGTGGAGGGTCTCATAGTGTCTTGATTCTATTTGACTCATCGTCTCTTTTGCCAG
The DNA here is from genome assembly GCA_964516305.1 of uncultured Halochromatium sp. Classification (GTDB taxonomy): domain Bacteria; phylum Pseudomonadota; class Gammaproteobacteria; order Chromatiales; family Chromatiaceae; genus Lamprobacter. The sequence goes on from CAZEZH010000059.1 coordinate 7,513, forward strand.
TTTGGCATGGCAAGTGAAAGGCTGAGCTTGCCATTCACAACGTCTTACCTGGAGGTTTGACATGAAGATGATGACACTCGAACAATTCGCTCGTACGATTGCACTGACGCTGCTGCTCACGGCGACCGGCACCGCCTTGGCCCAGCAAGGCACAGCTGGCCAAGGAATGGGCGGTCAGGGGGCTGAGGGTGGCTCAGGTGCGGGCTTCCAAGCGCCGCCGAGTGCTCCGATGAACGTGGACGATACAATGGTCTCGAACTTTGCCGAGGCCTTCTTGTCGGTGCAGGAACTCAGCGACGAGCTGACCAATAAGCTGGCGGAGGCCCCAAATCCGGAGGCTGCGCAGAGCATGCAACGTGAGGCGCAGGATGAGATGGCGGAGAGCGTCGAAAAGTCCGGCATCTCGGTCGAGCAATACAATGAGATCGCTATTGGCATGCGGCAAGATCCAAAGCTTGCCGAGCGGGTCAAGGCAGCCGTTGATCAAGCGCGTTAAAACCTGATGTTTGCGCTTGGACGCTGAATTGCTCCAACGCGCTAAACTCAAGCGCATTGCTTGAGCCGCGGTGTTGTGCGTACCGCGTACAAGCCGCCGACCCTGCTGGTCGGCGGCTTTCTTGGTTTTTTGACGATTGATGTTTCAGGAGATTGGTATGCGTAACGGCTCTATCGCGGCAGCCTTCATGCTTGGCGTCATCAGCCTGCCGTTGAGTGCCGAACCCGCGGCAACGGCTGAGACCGCGGCGAAGGCTCAGGTGCTGATTGATATGAATCCATTGCTTGCTGGTTATGCCATTGAGGTGCGAGCAAGCGACGCTGGCTTGCGCCTCGAAGGCGCTGTTGCCAATGAGATCGCGGCCAATCTCGCGACGCAGCTGGCGCGGCTGGTGGCTAGTGGTGGGGAGGTCGAGTCGGCCTTGAGTTTGGATGCGCAGATGCCAAAGGCGAACAGCGGCTTGATCGCAGAGGTTCAGGATCGAACCACCGCTGCCCGTTTGCAACAACGTCTGCGCTGGCAGGTCAGCAATATCCCAATGGATGTCGGAGTTGAGGTCGAGCGCGGGGTAGTGCGACTCAACGGTCAAGTAGGCACCTCGGCAACCAAGGACCGGATCGCGGCGATGGCGGAGAGCACCGAAGGTGTCAGCGAGGTCTTCAATTACATCAGTGTCGATCCAAGCCTGATCACTGACGAACGCGAGCAGCAGGGTCGTGCCGAGCAGCTCGAGCGAGACGATGACTGGATCAGCAGCCGTTTGCGCGTCTTACTGCAGTCCGATACGACGGTGAGCGACCGCGCCATCGAGATCAAGGTGAGAGAGGGCGAAGTGACGCTGAGCGGCTCGGTGACCTCTGCGGCCGAGCGCAGCGTCGCCGAGACCATTGCGAGCGAGATCCCCGGGGTGCGTGAGGTCGATTCGCGCCTGATCATCGAGCGGCTGCTCTGACCCCACTGAGGTCTGGGCAGTAACCTGCCCAAAAAAAGACCGCTCCCACTGTGACCAGTGCGAGCGGCGTATTCAAAGGAGGAGTGGATGGTTCCAGGAGCTAAAGTACCAACCTCTGTGCCGCGTGTATTTGACAAACCACAATCTGTCCCTTCTGGAACTTGGAACCTGGAACAGCACTCGTGTTCAGACGCTCGGGAGAGCCTTCAGAGACCTCTTGATCTGCGCCTCGGCGCGGACGAGCTAGGGTCAGCGTTGGCTCTGGCCGTCGGTTAGATCACCTATTGGCTCATCACCCGGGGCACCGTCCAGTGCGCCATCATTCGGGTTGCCCATCGTGCCACCCGCGCTTGGGTTTGGATTGGGTGCTTGCGGTGTCTGGGGCTGTTTGTAATTCCACTCTGGCTGCTTCGGCTCCTGGAGCCCCTGCTCTTCCATCGTGCCCATATCGGTCCCGTTGCAGCCGACGGCGAGCGTTAAGGCAGCGCTGACTAACAGTCCAACGCCGATCTTCGTCAAGGTCGCAAACGGGCGCGCCGCCGAATGCCTTTCATCATTCATGGTCATCATGCTCCGTGGTTTTAAGGGAGCCAAGCGCGATGCAGATGACATGCCAAGCGTTGGGATCGCCGCAGGACCCCAACGGGCTGCACTTCACGGACCGAGCATGCGCCTCCACGAGAGATGCGGGCGTATTGATTGGATACATGTGTCGATCCGACCCGTGTCAGATCGACCCTAATGACCAAGCTTGAGGTCGGTTCTCATGAGGGAGTTGAGCCTGTTGACAGAGGTGCCAATCCAGCCCTGATCGGCAACCGGGGCGACATGTAGGTGATTCCAGACAGCGGATGCCCTGATGCCCTCATGCTAGGTTCAGTATTTGCAAGCAGATCGTTCTACCCTCGGCATCCTGAACAATCGCTGTGTTCGGTCGAGGGACCTGAAACTGGCGGCGATTGCTGTCCTTTGGAGGAGGTTTGCAGGAGGGGCTCTTATGCCATTGGAAACCGCGTTTATCCCGACCGAAGAGCGGCTTGATCTGACCGTGTATGGGCGTCTCGATCTGAGCTTGACGCAAGACGTGACCGATCTGCTCCAGGAGCCACCGCGCAGCTTGCGCACCTGTGTCATCGATCTGACTCAGGTTGAGCAGAGCTTCGCGTCGGGGCTCGCCCTGCTGCGGCTGCTCGATGAACGCCTCTCTCGCCGCGGGGTGTGGATCTTGGTCTTGACTGACGACCAGCATCTTCTCCAACAGCTCCCGATGGCCATGCACCACGCCTCGCTGAAGCGCGTGCAGGGGGTCGCCGGCGCCTTTCCGTATCTCGAGAAAGCGGCCCCAGGCCCAGTCGCACACTGCCGGGTCCTGGTGGTGGACGACAACCCCGATATTGCCGAGGCCCAACAGATGCTCCTGACCGCACTGAACGCCGAGGTGCGGGTCGCCCATAGTGGGGCCGAGGCGCTGCGGATCGTTGCCGATTGGTCGCCGACGCTTGTGCTGATGGACATCGGGATGCCCGGGATGGACGGCTACGAGGTGGCTCGCCGGCTGCGCTCTGAGCAGGCTGAGCGCGCCTTTCGCTTGGTCGCCATCACCGGCTGGGGGCAGGATGAGGACCGCCGAAAGGCCCAAGAGGCGGGCTTCGACCAGCTCCTGCTGAAGCCGGTGGGTGCCGCGGAGCTGAAGGCGGTCCTCGCCACAACGGCGTAGTGCTCGACGATATTGCGGCCCGCCACCTGTGATTGCGGGCCTCGCAAAGCCGCGGCATCATGTCGTCAGTCCAGGGCTTCTCTGGCATACTTCCGCCTGATGAATGCTCATCTACAGCCGCATCGCTCTCCCAATCCGTTGTCCGAGGACGCCGACGAGCCTCACAGTTGCTGCCCGCACTCGGCCTGCTTGGTCAGGCAGATGTTCCAGGTGCTCGCTCATCCAGACGCTCGTCGCTTGAAACCTGGGCGGAGGGCTGATCGATGAGCCTATGGACGCCGTTCATGGTCCTCCTGCTCATCCTCATCAATGCGCTCTATGTCGCGGCCGAATTTGCCGCGATCAGCGTGCGCCTCACGCGCGTCGAGCAGTTGGCCGCGCAAGGTCGGCGCCTGGCCGTTGGGTTGCTGCCGATCCTGCGCGATGCGGGGCAACTGGATCGTTACATCGCCGGCTGCCAAATCGGCATCACCCTCTCGAGTTTGGTGCTGGGCGCCTTCGGGCAGGCTACGATCGGCCTCGCCCTGGGCAGTCTGCTGGCCGAGCATGGGCTCCTGGAGCCGGTCAGCGCCTATGCCCTGTCCGCGACGGTGACCTTGGTCCTGCTCACCTCGCTCCAGGTCATCTTTGGCGAGCTCATTCCCAAGAGCCTGGCGCTGCAGTATCCGGTGGGCACCGCGCTGCTCACCTATCCGCCCATGCGCTGGTCGCAGCGGCTGTTCGCCCCCTTTATTCGGTTGCTCAACGGCAGCGGTACGCTGATCCTGCGCCGGCTCGGCGTCTCCACCGAGTCGAGCCACCGACATGTGCATGCGCCCGAGGAGATTGAATTCCTGATCCGCGAGAGTCGTCAAGGCGGCTTGCTGCAGGACAAAGAGAGCGAGCGGTTGCGCGAGGCGATTCAGCTCGCCCAGCATCGGGTGCGTCACATCATGGTGCCACGCGGTCAGATCGCCAGACTCGATCTCGACGCGCCGCTGCCGGAACTGCTGGCTGTCATCGACGCCTCTCCTTATACCCGACTGGTGGTCCACCGGGGTGGCTTGGATGAGGTGCTGGGCTATCTGCACGTCAAAGATCTGGTCGTCGCGATTGCAAGCGGAAGCAAGCTCGACAGCCTCCATGAATTGGTCCGTCCGCTGCTGATCCTGCCGAGCAGCCTGAGCATCGATCGCGCCTTGAGCCAACTGCGCGATGAGCATGCGCGCATCGCCCTGGTGGTCAATGAGTATGGCGATGCCGAGGGGCTGATCAGTCTGGAGGACATCATCCGCGAGCTGCTCGGCGAGCTCTCCGACGAATTCAAGTCCTTGACCGGGCAGACACCAACGCCCCTTCCGGACGGGCGCTGGCGCTTGCCGGGCCGGCTCACGCTCGAAGCGGCGAGTGAATGGGCCCTCTCCCTCGGCGCCGCGCGCTTCGAAGCGACCCATGCCGAGACGCTGGCCGGCTGGATTCTTGAGCAACTGGAGACCGTCCCCGCTGGCGCGCTCTGCCTGCACACCGACGAGATGGCCCTGGAGATCGAGCAGATGACCGGTGCCGCCATCGAATCGGTGATCGTCTGGATACCCGAGACTGTCGGCGGAGGCGCGGATGACTGAACTGCTGATGATCCTGTTGATCGTGCTTGCGCTGGTCGCCCTCAATGGGCTCTTTGTCGCCGCCGAGTTTGCCATCATCAGCAGCCCACGCACGGCCATGGTCGCGCGGGCCGAGGCGGGCGACCGTCGTGCCAAGGCGGTGGTGATCACGCTCGAAGACCCGAACCGGCTCGATCGCTATGTGGCCACGGCACAGCTGGGTATCACCTTTGCCAGCCTGGGACTGGGGATGTATGGCGAGCACCAGCTCGCGCACCTCTTCGCCGGCTGGCTGACCGCGCTCGGGCTGAGCGAGGTGGGCGCGAGCCTGACCTCCCATGGCCTGGCGTCGGTCCTGGCCATCGGCCTCATCACCTACCTGCATATCGTCCTCGGCGAGATGATCCCCAAGGCGCTGGCGCTGGGGCATGCGCAACGGGTTGCCCTCTGGGTCAGCACCCCGATGCGTGTCATCGGCCTGCTGCTCTTCCCACTGGTGCATGGGCTCAATCGGGCCGGCATCCTGCTGCTGAGCCTGGTTGGCGTCGAGCGTGCTCACAGCGCCCAGCATTACCTCAATCCCGATGAGCTGGAATTGGTCGCCCGTGAAAGTCAGCTCGGCGGACTGCTTAGCGAGGAGAGCGGGCGGGTCTTCCGCGAGCTCGCCGACTTCAGCGAGGTGACCGCCGAGCAGGCGATGGTGCCGCGGGTCTTCACCCAGGGTCTCCCGATCGAGGCCACTGATGCCCAGTTGCGCGCGATCCTCAAGCAACACCGCCACACGCGTTATCCCGTCTACCGTGGCGATCTGGATCATATCCTCGGCACCGTGCATATCAAGGATCTGCTCGGTCTGCTGCGCGAGGGTCGTGGCCTGGACCCGGCCGTGGTGCGCGAGACGGCCTATTTGCCCGAGACCGCCACCCTTGACGACGTCTTGGCGGGCATGGCCAGGACGCGCAATCAGATGATCGTGGTGATGGACGAGCACGGTGGAACCGCCGGTATCCTGACCATCGAGGACATCTGTGTCGAGGCCATTGGCGAGGTCGAAGAGGGGACTGACGAGGTCCCCGATATGCTGGCCATCGGACTCGGCCGCTACCAAGTCGAGGGGACGCTGCGACTCGATCGGCTCGGCGACGTCCTCGAGCGCGTGCTTGAGCATCCCGAGGTCGAAACCGTATCGGGATTGATTCTCAGCGAGCTAGGGCGACCGCCGCGCAAGGGCGATCGCATCCAATGGAACGATCTCGTGTTCGAGGTCACCCGTCTGCATGGTCACGGCGTGCAACAGGCGCGCTTGACGCTGGCGACGACGCAATCAACCGCCTGAGCGCCGCTAATCCTTATGGCCCCTGCACCACTGCGCAGCCGACTGACATGGCTGTTTCCCTTCCTGGTCTGGCTGCCCAAGGTGCGCCCGGAGGATCTGCGCGCCGACCTCATGGCGGCGCTGACTGGCGCCATCATCGTGCTGCCGCAAGGCGTGGCCTTCGCGACCATCGCCGGCATGCCGCCGGAATATGGCCTCTATGCCGGCATGGTGCCGGCGATCATCGCCGCGCTGTTCGGCTCCTCGCGCCACCTGGTCTCCGGCCCGACGACGGCAGCCTCGGTAGTGCTCTTCTCAGCGCTTTCGCTCCTAGCGGTGCCGGGAACCCCGGACTATGTGAGCCTGGCACTGACCCTGACCTTCATGGTTGGCGTGCTCGAATTGGCGCTTGGGTTTGCGCGCCTCGGGGCGCTGGTCAATTTCATCTCACACTCGGTCGTGGTCGGCTTCACCGCTGGGGCGGCGTTTCTGATCGCCGCCAAGCAACTGAAGCACTTCTTCGGCTTGGAGATGGACAGTAGTGGCCATTTTCACGACATCCTGATCGAGTTCGGCCAGCACGTGATCGACATCAACCCCAGCGCCACGGCGGTTGCCCTGTCCACCTTGCTGATCGGCATCGCGGTGAAACGCTGGCTACCAAAGGTGCCTTACATGATCGCGGCGATGCTGGGTGGCAGCCTGGTCGCCCTGGGGCTCGATGCCTGGCTGGGTGCTGCCAATACCGGCATCGCCACGGTTGGCGCACTGCCGGCAAGCCTGCCGCCGCTCTCGGCGCCGATCTCGACCTTCGATCAGATCAAGCAGTTGGCTCCGACCGCGCTGGCCGTGACCTTGTTCGCGCTGACCGAGGCGGTCTCGATTGCGCGTTCGCTCGCGGCGCGGGGTGGCTATCGCATCGATGGCAATCAGGAGTTCATTGGCCAGGGGTTGTCGAACATTGCTGGTTCGTTCTTCTCCGGCTATGTCGCCACCGGCTCTTTCAATCGCAGCGGCGTCAACTTCGAGGCGGGCGCGCGGACGCCATTAGCGGCGATCTTTGCCGCCCTGCTGCTGATGGTCATCGTGCTGCTGGTCGCCCCGCTAGCGAGCTACCTGCCCACAGCGGCAATGGCGGGGATTCTGTTCCTGGTCGCCTGGGGGCTGGTCGATCGTAAAGAGATCCGCCACATCCTGGTGGCCTCCAAGCGCGAGACGGCGGTCCTCAGCGTCACCTTCTTTGCCGCGTTGTTCCTGGAACTGGAGTTGGCGATCTTCGCCGGCGTGTTGCTGTCACTGGTGCTCTATCTGGAGCGCACCTCGAAGCCGCGCATCGTGACCCTGGCGCCAGATCCCCGGTTGCCCAAGCATGCCTTCTCCAGCGATCCGGCGGTGACCCAGTGTCCCCAACTGCGCTTCATCCGCATCGATGGCTCGCTGTTCTTCGGCTCGGTGGCCCATGTCGAGCGCGGCTTTGATCTGCTGCGCGCGCGTCATCCGACCCAAAAACATCTGGCAATCCTGGCCGATGGCATCAATTTTGTCGATCTTCAGGGCGGACAGGCCTTGGCGGATGAGGCCAAGCGCCGCCAGCGTGAGGGTGGCGATCTGTACCTGATCAACGTCAAGCAGGGGCTGTGGGAGACGCTCGAGGCCTGTGGTTGTATCGAGGCGAGGGGCGCCCGCAATGTGTTCCGGGGCAAGGAGGCGGCGATCCATGCGATCTACCAGAAGCTCGATAAGGCGGTCTGTGCAACCTGCGACAAGCGGATCTTCCATGAATGCGCAGGGCGTTGAAGGCCATCGAGGCAAGCCCACAGGCGAGCCGAACTAAGCTGAAGAGTCAGTTCGGGAGTTCGTCTTCTTCGAGCAGTTGCTCGACGCTGAACGGGCAGGTCTCTGGAAAGCTGGATGGCGCAAGTCCGGTCTCGAGGATTGCTTGTTTGCGCGCGCCGGGATAACGGCTGGCGGCGAGCTCGGCGAGTCGCGGCCGGAGGCTCGGGCTATCGCGCAGGATGGCGGCGATCTCATCGCGCGCATTGGCGATGGAAAGGCGCCAACTGACACCGCGATGGCTGGGCTGATGATGCCACTTGAGCAGGTGCAACATCAGGATCTTCAAGTGACTCTCCAGCGCGCGGCGGTCGCTCTTGCCCATGTCTTCGATCTCCTCGGCGACCTGCGCGAGATCGACCTGATCAAGCTGGCCTGAACGCAGCTGTTGCGCGGTTTGCAGGGTCCAAGCATAGAAGTCGCCATCGTAGTCGGCGAGCCTGTTTGTGGGGTTGGTCATCGTTGGCGGCTCCTGGAGTTTGCCTCGGTTGCCTCGCCTGCTTGAGTGGTTATCATAACCACCATGAACAGCAAGCAGATCATCAAGCGCGGCACCTTGAACAGTATCCGTAAGCAGGCGGGTTGGAAACACTAGGAGAGTATCATGCGTTTTCCGGTGGTCTTGCATTCCGACGATGGTGTGCGCTTCGGGGTGACGGTGCCGGATCTGCCCGGCTGTTTCTCCGCGGGCGACAGCTTCGACGAGGCTTTAGATGCGGTTTTGGAGGCGATCGACCTGCATCTTGAAGGGCTCACCGAGGACGGGCAGGAGATTCCGATACCGGGATCGATTGCTGAGCATCGCACGCATCCCGATTTCGCCGATGGCGTCTGGGCGGTGGTCGATGTCGATGTCTCGCGTTAAGAGGGCCGCGCGGAGAAGATCAATATCACCTTGCCGCGCCGCCTGCTGACGAAGATCGACGCCTATGCCAAGGCGCATGGCGCAACGCGCTCAGGCTTCCTAGCCGATGCGGCAAGGGCGGCGATGCGTTAACCTGAATCTCACGCGATACCGCAATGGCTGGGCTGATGTTGCCACTTGAGCAGGTACAGCATCAGGATCTTCAAGTGACTGAGGTGGTCCGCAGGAGTCAGTCAGTGCTGACGGATAACATGGTCTGGCGGCCGGTGGGTGTTAACGGTTCAGCCGCTGAGCGCCGCGCCACGGTTGAAGTCGTCGATGTTCTGGCACATCAGCCGGCGTTGCGCGTCGCCAGCAGCGACTCCGGCTTGAATTCCGCGCCGAGGTGCAAAAAAAACCGCCCGCACCGGATCAGTGCGAGCGGCATCGTCTTTTCTGAAATGGCGTCCTGTTTAGGCGATCGGGCCGCTAGCCCAGACGCAGGGGTTTAGTCTTTCAGCCGGGCTTCCTGTTCTTGCCTAGCTCGACTAGCCGCCCTCGGGCAGACCAAGCTCGCGCCAAAGCTTCAGGGTGGGTGCCGATTGGTTCATGGTGTAGAAGTGCAGCCCCGGCGTGCCGCCATCGAGCAGTCGCTGACAGAGTTCCAGGACGACGTCATGGCCGAAGCTGCGGATCGACTCCTTGTCATCGCCAAAGCCCTCCAGCCGCTTTCTGATCCAACGTGGGATCTCAGCGCCGCAAGCGTCTGAGAAGCGGGCTAGCTGCGCATAGTTGCTGATCGGCATGACGCCGGCGATGATCGGCACCTCGATCTGCATGCGCTGGCATTCCTCGAGGAACCAGAAGTAGGCCTCAGCACTGTAGAAATACTGGGTGATCGCCGTATCGGCGCCGGCCTCGACCTTGCGCTTGAAGTTGTCTAGGTCGGACTGGGCGCTGGGTGCCTGCGGATGGAACTCGGGATAGGCGGCGACCTCGATCTTGAATCGGTCGCCGTACTCCTCGCGCAGAAAGGTGACCAGCTCATTGGCGTAGCGGAAGGTGCCGATGCCGGTGCGGCCCATGCCAGAGGGCATGTCGCCACGGAGCGCGACCAGCCGGTCGATGCCTTGCTCAATATAGTGGCCGACGATGTCACGGATCTCGTCCTTTTCCGAGCCGATGCAGGCCAAATGCGGGGCGGTGTCGATGCCTTGCTCGCGCAGCCAGTCGACAGTGGCGAAGGTCCGCTCGCGGGTCGAGCCACCGGCGCCATAGGTGCAGGAGAAATAACGCGGTCCGACCGCGTTGAGCTTTTTCACCACCGTCTTGAGCTTGTCCATGCCTTCTGTGGTCTTAGGCGGGAACAGCTCGAAGCTGTAGGTGCGTTGATCAGGGGTGTTCATGAAGGAGGTCTCCGAGCGTCGAATGAGCCGTTGACCTCTGTCTGCGGGCGCCTGTTGCGAGACGGGAATTGGGCACGTCGCCGACAGGGTCCGGAAAACGCGCGGTCGACCCCCTGTCTGGAGTGTTCGGGGCCGACCGCGGCGATGTCGGCCCGAGCGCCGCAGAGGCGGCGGCCGGGCGCGACTCCGCTCAGTACCGGTAGTGGTCGGACTTGTAGGGTCCGTCGACGGTGACGCCGATATAGGCCGCCTGATCCGGAGACAGCTGGGTCAGCTTGGCGCCAACCTTCTCCAGGTGCAGACGAGCGACTTCTTCATCCAGATGCTTGGGCAGGATGTGCACGCCCAAGGGGTACTCATCGGGCTTGTTGAAGATCTCGATCTGCGCGACCACCTGATTGGTGAACGAGTTCGACATCACGAAGCTCGGATGCCCCGTGGCGCAGCCGAGGTTGACCAGTCGACCGCGGGCCAGCAGGGTGATGCGATGGCCATCCGGGAAGATGATCTGATCGACCTGCGGCTTGATCTCGATCCACTCCAGATCCTTCAGGGAGTTGACCTGGATCTCGTTGTCGAAGTGACCGATGTTGCAGACGATGGCCTGATTCTTCATCGCTGCCATATGGTCGTAGGTGATGATGTCCTTGTTACCGGTGGCGGTGACGAAGATATCAGCCTGATCGATGACCTCATTGAGGCGCACCACGCGATAGCCTTCCATCGACGCTTGCAGGGCGCAGATCGGGTCCACCTCGGTGATCCAGACGTTGGCGCCGAGGCCACGCAGCGATGCTGCCGAGCCCTTACCGACATCGCCATAGCCACAGACCACCGCGACCTTGCCGGCGATCATCACATCGGTGGCGCGCTTGATCGCGTCGACCAATGACTCGCGGCAGCCATAGAGGTTGTCAAACTTGGACTTGGTGACCGAGTCGTTGACGTTCATCGCCGTGAACAGCAGTGTGCCGGCCTTGAACATCTCGTACAGGCGGTGCACGCCAGTGGTGGTTTCTTCGGTGACGCCCTTGATGTCCTTGGCGATCTTGTGCCAATGCTCACGGTCACGCTCGAAGGTACGGCCAAGCACGCCAAGGACGGCGGTCATCTCTTCATCGTCGTCGGCGGTTGGCGCCGGCACTGCGCCAGCCTTTTCGAACTCGACGCCTTTATGCACCAGCAGGGTGGCGTCGCCGCCATCGTCGAGGATCATGTTCGGCCCGCGGCCATCGGGCCAGTTCACCACCTGTTCGGTGCACCACCAGTACTCTTCCAGGGTCTCGCCCTTCCAGGCATAGACCGGGATGCCGCGCGCGGCCATGGCGGCGGCGGCGTGATCCTGGGTCGAGAAGATGTTGCACGAGGCCCAGCGCACCTCGGCGCCGAGTTCGACCAGGGTCTCGATGAGGACCGCGGTCT
>CAZEZH010000060.1:0-18927 GCA_964516305.1 uncultured Halochromatium sp.
GTCTACGCCTAGCAGTCTCGCCCATCTATCTCTGGCGGTCATCCCCATGGTCTTCGAGCAGGTGCGCCAGGTCGCGAAGTGGAATACCACGGTCTTGGTGCGTGGCGAATCCGGCACTGGTAAGGAACTGATCGCCAACGCCATCCACTACAATTCACCGCGTGCGCAGAGCACGTTCGTCCGGCTCAACTGCGCCGCGCTGCCCGACAACCTGCTCGAATCCGAGCTGTTCGGTCATGAAAAAGGTGCCTTCACCGGCGCGGTGAACCAGCGTAAGGGCCGCTTCGAACAGGCCGACGGCGGCACCCTGTTCCTGGATGAGATCGGCGAGATCAGCCCGGCGTTTCAGGCCAAGCTGCTGCGTGTGCTGCAGGAGGGCGAATTCGAGCGCGTCGGCGGCAGCCGCACCATGAAGGTGGATGTGCGGGTGATCGCGGCCACCAATCGCAACCTGGAACAGGAGGTCAAGGCCGGCGAGTTTCGCGAAGACCTCTACTACCGTCTCAACGTGATGCCGATCGTGATGCCAGCGCTGTGCGAGCGCATCGAAGACGTGCCCGAGCTGGCCCAGTTCCTGGTCGCCAAGATCGCCAAGCAGCAAGGCCGCGAATTGACCATCACCGACAGCGCGCTACGCGTACTGATGCGTTACGACTGGCCTGGCAACGTGCGCGAACTCGAGAACTGCATGGAGCGCGCGGCGGTGATGAGCGAATGCGGCATCATCGACCGCGATGTAATCGATCTGACCGGGCTCGATGTCGGCAACCTGCCGGAACCGCGCGCGGCGTTTTCCTCGGTGGCTGGATTGGGTTCAGGCGCCGGTGCTGGTGCCGCGGACGACACGATCGACGTCGACGACCCGGACGTCGACGAGCGCGAGCGGGTGATCGCCGCGCTCGAGCAAGCCGGCTGGGTCCAAGCCAAGGCCGCGCGCCTGCTCAACATGACCCCGCGCCAGATCGCCTATCGGATTCAGACGATGAATATCAAGGTGAAGCAGTTTTGACTGCTTACCCAACCCAAACGCGCGCATTGCGAAACAGCCGCATCCAGGGGCTGTCCTCGCCCCAGTCGTCAGGGTGCCAAGACTGCTGCACGGTTCGGAAGATCCGCTCCGGGTGCGGCATCATGATGGTGACGCGACCATCGGTGTTGCAGAGCCCGGTGATGCCGTCCGGCGAGCCATTCGGGTTGGCCGGATAGCGACTGGCCGGTGTGCCATCGGCCTCGACGTAGCGTAGTGTCGTCATTGAGCCGGCGGCTTGCTGCTGTGTCGTATCACGGAATTCAGCTCGACCCTCGCCGTGCGAGACCACGATCGGGAGCCGCGCGCCCTGCATCCCTTGCAGCAGAATCGATGGCGATGGCGCCACCTCCACCATCAGCAGCCGCGCCTCGAATTGCTCCGAGCGGTTGCGGACGAAGTGCGGCCAATGCTCGGTGCCGGGGATCAACTCGCGCAGATTGGCGAGCATCTGGCAACCATTGCAGACGCCGAGCGCGAAGCTGTCCGAGCGCGCGAAGAAGGCCTCGAACTGCGCGCGCGCGCGCGGGTTGAACAGGATGGTCTTGGCCCAGCCCTCGCCAGCGCCGAGCACGTCGCCATAGCTGAAGCCCCCGCAGGCGGCTAGCCCCTGGAAGCCGTCGAGTCCAAGACGACCCTCGAGCAGGTCGGACATATGCACATCGATGCAGTCGAATCCGGCGCGATCGAAGGCGGCGGCCATCTCGATCTGTCCGTTGACGCCTTGCTCGCGCAGTACCGCGAGCCGTGGCCGGGCGCCCGTCGCAATCAAGGGCGCGGCGATATCCTCAGCCGGATCAAACGGCAACCTGGCTGTTAGACCAGACTCATCAGCGCTGATCCGCGCACAGGCCTCATCGGCGGCAATGCGGGCAAATTCCTCATCGGCGCAGTCCGGATGGTCACGCAGACGTTGCATCTGCCAGCTGGTCTCGGACCAGACCTGTTGCAGCTCGGTACGGGTCGCCTCAAGCAGCAGGCGATCGCCTTGGCGGATGCGGATCAGCCCGTCGGCGCGAGGTGCGCCGATCACCTGGCTGCAGGCGCCGAGGCCATGCTCGGCGAGCCGTTTCATCACTGCCGCCAGTTCAGACGCAGGCACTTGCAGGACCGCGCCAAGCTCCTCGGCGAACAGCGCGGCGAGCGGGTCGCGCCGCGTCCCGCGCAACGCATCCCCGGCTGAACCCCGGCCAGCGCTCGCGACACTCGCTGTAGTCGCGATACCCGCAACATCCACTGTAGTCGCAATACCCGCAATACCCGCTGCAGACGCGTCGCCCCGCGCGACCGAAACCGCCTCGTCTTCGGCGGTCGCAACACCGAGCCCGGGCAGTGCGCCCAGATCACTGTCGATCCCGCAGCGTCCGGCAAAGGCCATCTCGCACAGGGTCGCGAGCAGGCCGCCGTCGGAACGGTCGTGATAGGCAAGCAGCAGTCCGTCGGCGCGCAGCATCTGGATCGCCGCGAAAAAGCCCTTGAGCAGCTCGGGGTCATCCAGATCCGGCGGCACCTCGCCGATGCGTCCATATACCTGGGCCAGCGCGGAACCGCCGAGACGATCCTGCCCGCGCCCAAGGTCGATCAGCACCAGCACCGTGTCGCCGCGATCGAGTCGCAGCCAGGGTGTCACGCAGCGGCGCACATCAGGCACCGGCGCCACCGCCGAGATCACAAGCGAAAGCGGGGCGGCCATCTCGACGCGCTCGGTGCGTCCATCATCGCCAGCAGCGCCGTCAGTGCGTCCATCATCGCCAGCAGCGCCGCCACTTTGTTCCGATATTGGCCGTTCCCAGACCGTCTTCATGCTCATCGAGTCCTTGCCGACCGGGATCGCGATGCCGAGCGCCGGGCAGAGTTCGAGGCCGACTGCCCGCACCGTCTCATACAGCCGCGCATCCTCGCCCGGATGTCCAGCCGCGGCCATCCAGTTCGCCGAGAGTCGCAGATCGCTGAGGGCGGCGACATCGGCGGCGGCCATGTTGGTGACCACCTCGGCAACGGCCATCCGCCCCGAGGCCGGCGCGTCGAGCAGCGCGATCGGGGCACGCTCACCAACCGACATGGCCTCGCCGTGGAAGCCATCGAAATCGGTCAGTGTGACTGCGCAATCGGCCACCGGCACCTGCCAGGGGCCGACCATCTGATCGCGTGCGACCAAGCCGCCGACACTGCGATCGCCAATCGTGATCAGGAAGCCCTTAGCGGCCACGGTCGGCAACCGCAGTACCCGCCCGACCGCCTCGGCCAGGTCGATTGCGGCCAGATCAAGCTGATCGCCGACGGCCGCAATCGAGCTGACATCACGCTGCATCTGTGGCGGTTTACCCAGCAGCAGCGACAGCGGCATTTCAATGGGGATAGTGCCAAACTGGCGATCCTTCAGGATCAACTGCTCATCATCGGTCGCCTCGCCGACCACCGCATAAGGGCAGCGCTCGCGTGCGCAGATCGCCTCGAACTCGGCCAGCTGCGCGGGATTGATCGCCAGCACATAGCGCTCCTGCGCCTCGTTGCACCAGATCTCCATCGGCGACATACCTGGGTCGGCATTCGTGACCCGGCGCAGCTCGAAGCGCCCGCCACGGCCGCCATCGTGTACCAATTCCGGCAGCGCATTGGACAAGCCGCCGGCGCCGACATCGTGGATGAACAGGATCGGGCTTCCCTCGCCGCGCGCATTGCAGCGGTCGATCACCTCCTGACAACGTCGCTCCATCTCCGGGTTGGCACGCTGCACCGAGGCGAAATCGAGATCCTCAGCGCTCGCGCCACTGGCCATGCTCGAGGCCGCGCCGCCGCCAAGGCCGATCAGCATCGCCGGCCCGCCGAGCACGACCAGCGGCGCACCCGCCGGAAATTCACCCTTCTCCACATGCATCGCGCGCACCGTGCCGACGCCGCCGGCGAGCATGATCGGCTTGTGATAGCCGCGCAGCTCGACGCCGCCCCCGGCGCGCGGTCCCTGCTCCTCGACGCCGCCGCCCGCGCGCGGTACCTGCTGCTCGAAGCTGCGAAAGTAGCCGGCCAGGTTCGGGCGACCGAACTCGTTGTTGAAGGCGGCGGCGCCGATCGGCCCATCGCGCATGATCTCGAGCGCCGAGCAGATGCGCCCCGGCTTGCCCCAATCGTGCTCCCAGGGCTGCTCGGCACCGGGGATGCGCAGATTCGAGACCGAGAAGCCGCAGAGCCCGGCCTTCGGCTTGGCGCCACGGCCCGTCGCACCCTCGTCGCGGATCTCACCGCCCGAGCCGGTCGCCGCGCCTGGATCGGGCGCGATTGCGGTCGGATGGTTATGGGTCTCGACCTTGAACAGGATGTGCAGCGGCTCATCGCTGCGCCGGTAGCGACCATCGCCCTCGCCGGACGCGGCAAAGCGTTGGCCTGGCCAGCCCGCGATCACCGCAGCGTTGTCTTTGTAGGCGGAGAGGACGCCCGCCGGCGAGCAGGCTGTTGTATGGCGGATCATCGCGAACAGCGACTGCGGCTGCGGCTCGCCGTCGATGACCCAACCGGCATTGAAGATCTTGTGACGGCAGTGCTCGGAGTTGGCCTGAGCGAACATCATCAGCTCGACGTCGGTCGGATTGCGGCCGAGCGCGGTGAAACGCTCGGCGAGATAGTCGATCTCGTCGGTAGAGAGCGCGAGGCCAAGCTCGATATTGGCCTGCTCCAGTGCCGTTCGCCCATCGGCCAGCAAGGGGACCCGCGTCAGCGCGCGCGGCTCGGCCTGCACGAACAGGCGCTCGGCCTCGGCCGGATCGCGCAGCACGACCTCGGTCATGCGATCGTGCAGCAGCGCCGCGGCGGTCGCCAGCGCGGTCTCATCGAGCCCATCAGCGGACATCGGCTGCAAGCGATAGGCAGTACCGCGCTCGAGCCGTCGCACGGCATCCAGCCCACAATGCTGGGCGATGTCGGTCGCCTTCGAGGACCAAGGCGAAATGGTCCCCGGCCGTGGCACCACGAGTAGCAGCACATCGTCGCTGAGCACGTCGGCGCCAGCGGAGGCGAAAGCGCCTGCACTGACCCCCAAGCCCGGGGTGGAATCCTCTTTGGGTTCCGCCATCGATCGATCAGGCGTCTCGGGCGCTGGACCATAGCGCAACAACCTAACCAAAACGGCCTCTTCAGCGGCATCCAATGGCCGCGCCAGATCGGCGAAATGCAGAAACTCAGCCGACAGCTTGCAATCGGGAACAGCGGACGCGCGCAATCGCGCCTCGAGCTTGGACAGACGAAAATCGGACAAGGCGGGCGCGCCGCGCAAGATGCGCATCAGAACGGACTCCAAATCAGGGATCGCGAGAATCAGCCCTCAGATAATACGCGACCTTGCAGCGCCGGCCCCGAAGAGTGTTCAAGTGGCCCGTGGCGTGCCCTTCTCGCCACTCAAGGCATTTCCGTGCCAAACGGCGGCCGCGCTATCCGAGCGCGCTTATATTCGTCTATCCTGACGCGCATGAAAGCCGACCACCCGATCTATTCGTTTCCGCACAGTGGCCCAGAGGCCAATGCCCGGCTTGATGGAGACAAACAATGAACGCAGTACTCCCACTTCCCGATGACATCGATCTCACTCCGTCTGAGCTAGCCCTGACCCTGGCCGCTCGGTTTTATGAGCAGGGCCGATTGTCGGCGGGCCAGGCCGCGCAGTTGGCGGGACTCTCAAAACGCGGGTTTATTGAGCTGTTGGGGAGTCAAGATGTGTCTCTGTTTAACTTCCCGGCGGAGGACTTGGCACAGGATGTCGAACGTGCCTGACACCATCCGCAACACCAGCCCTCTGATCGCGCTGGATAACATCGGGTTGTTGGAGTTGCTGGAAGGGGTCTACAGCCACATCCTCGTTGCCGAGGAGGTGCGCAACGAGTTCGGCTCCGCGCTTCCTTGTTGGATCGAGGTGGTCGGTGTTCAGAACCGGAATCTCATCCGTGCTCTGCAACTTTCAATCGATCTCGGGGAATCGGCCACCCTAGCCCTGGCGATGGAACGCCCGGGGGCGCGGGTGATTTTGGACGATCTGAAGGGGCGTAAGGTGGCTCAGCGGCTCGGTGTACCCTGTACCGGACTCGTTGGGGTGGCGATTAAGGGCAAACGGATGGGCGTGATCGAGTCGGTGGGCAGCCTGTTGACCCGCCTGAAACAGGCAGGCTTTCGCCTGTCAAATGCGATGGAGCGAGAGGCGTTGCGTTTGGCCGGGGAGTTTCAACATTAGATCGGCGCAGCGGCAGATCGGCGCAGCGGCAGATCGGCGCAACGGGGCTTGGACCGGCGATATCTGGAAGCTGCACCGCATCCTGCGCGACTGTCACCTTGATCTGACCCTGTGGCGCTCAATGCCCACACCACGGGCTTGCTGCTGATTGCGGGGCTTGATCCGCAGGGCGGCCGTTTCCTATCGGCAAAACGCTTGATCATGCCAGGACGCTCATGGCATAGGGTGCGCTCATGAACAGATGTTTCGAGTTCGAGCCGATCGGCCTCTGCCGTTCACCCTATACCGACAAATTCGGCATCCCGCGGCAGCCGCGGCTGGTGACCGCCGCAGAGGCACGGATCGAACTCCTCCCGCCCTATGACCGCGAAGAGGCCTTCGCCGGGCTCGAAGGCTTTTCCCATGTCTGGCTGCTGTTTGTCTTCCACCAGGACTGTCTCCAGGCCGGTTGGCGAGCACAGGTTCGACCACCGCGGCTGGGCGGACGTGACAAGGTCGGCGTCTTCGCCAGCCGCTCGCCCTATCGACCGAATCCGATCGGGATCTCGGCGGTCGCCCAGCACGGACTCGAGCGTCAAGGCAAACGACTGATGCTCCGCGTTGCTGGTGCCGATCTGCTCGATGGCACGCCGATCCTAGATATCAAACCCTATGTGCCCTATGCCGATGCGATTGCTGACGCCGACGGTGGTTTCGCCAACGCTCGCCCCAGAGCCCGTTTCCAGGTCAACTTCAGCGAGCTGACCCAGCATCAGATCGCCGAGCAAGACGCCGAGGGTCGACTACGGCTGCGCGAGCTCATCGAGCAGGTCATCGCCCAAGATCCACGCCCGGGCTACATGGACCGCTATCCCGAACGGCGCGAGTTCGCGCTGCAACTCTACGCCCTGGAGATTCAGTGGCGCATCGAGGCCGAGCGCGCGCTGGTCACCAGTGTGCGCCCGATGCAGCGCCCAAGCTAGCCACCCTGCGCGGCTAGGCTCGGAAATCATAGACGGCTGGGCTCATGGAAACAGATCCTCCATTGGTGCAAGTCCTTGAGGCGCTGACACAGCCGCCTCGGGCAACGTCTACCCGGAGTACCGATGACTTCTTAGTCTGAGGTGCTCTCAACCGCGGCCCGCTCCTTGCAGTCGAATCGCCGGAAGCGTGCGCTGCCATCGGGGTCGGTCTCGGTCAGGGTCATCACCAGGTTCTCGAGGTTGATCTTGAAGCGCCCCTGCTGGGCTTCGATCTGCTTGCCGGTGAGCCAGATTGCCTCCGCGGTCTCGAGATCGCCAGCGCTGCTCTCGATGCTGGCGAAGTCGTAGTTAAAATCCTCACCCGGCCTGTTCTTGGTCACCAGCACATCGATGGGGTCGGATTCCTTCGGCGCCTGCTCGCCATAGCTCAGTTCACCTGGCGCGCCAAAGGCGACCGCTCGCATCGGTTGTTCGACGCAAACCAGGTCAAGCCGCACGGACTGAAAGCCTTCGCTCGCCTGCAACGTTGCGCTGAATGCCAATAGGGACAGCAAGGACAGGTTCAAAAACAACCTCAACAGGTGGCTGGCTCGATTGGCCGAACCACCGCGCTTGTTGCACCCGACGTGTGTCTGTAGCTTTTGCATCGTTACGAAGAGATGAGCCGGTGTGGACATGCGTGTAGGCATGCGTGAGGGCAACAGTAAGCCAGCGGGCACAGCCCTCAGTCGACCTGCGAGTTCGAGCCAAGAGCCGCATCGGTATGCGTCAATCATCAATTCCTCCAAGAGAGACCCCGTCCACCAGGACGGGAAGGTTAAATCGCAAGCCTATCGACAGACCAATACCGGATCATCGTCTGATCAATCACCAGGTCCAATCACCAGGTCATCGAGCGCGCCAGCGGCCGGTACTGCAGGCCGTAGAACATCTCCAGATAGCGCGTGGTCTCGGTGCGCTCCAGGTTGCTGACATATTTCCAAAAGCCATAGACCCGCGACAAAGTCATCATGCGCTCGGCATAGCGGCGCCACGTGTAGCGCTCCTCGACCCGGGCCAAGGCGCCGTCGGACAGCGCCAACCACTGACTAGGATCATCGCGGCAGCGGCGCAAGAACTCAGCGATCAACTCAGCCGAGGCCTCGCCGTGATTCGGATCGATATGAAAACCCGAGATCCCGTCTTCGATGATCTCGAGCGGACCGCCGTAACGCGTTGCGAATACCGGCAGGCCACAGCTCATCGACTCGATTACCGTCAGTCCAAAGGCCTCGAACAACGCCGGCTGCACAAAGAGACCACGGCGATCAGCGATGGTCCGGTAGAGTTCGCCGGCCAGCGGCTTCTCGAGATGAATCCCAAGCCAGCGCACCTGCCCATCCAGTCCATGGCGTTCGAACAGTTGATGCATGGCCTCGATCTGCTCACGCTCTTCGTCATCGCCGGATTGGCCTGGGTCGACGTGACCGCCCACCACCGCCAGGTTCGCCTGCTCACGTAGTTCTGGGCTGTTGCCGAACCAATCGACGAGCCCGGTGATGTTTTTGATCCGGTCCAAGCGCGCCATGGTGAACAGCAGCGGCCGCTCTCGATCGGCCAGCACGCCACGCGATTCCCCCTCACGCGGGCCACCAAAGATGAGCGCATCGATCTCTTCCTGCAGATGAATCAAACGCCGCTCGTCATCGGTGTAGCGAAAGTAGATATCCTCATCCGCTCCCGGCGAGACGATGTTGAACTTGGGATCATAGACATCGACCCCGGAGACGACCCGATACAACCCAGGCATCGTGAAGCTGGTATAGCTCTCGTACTGGCCCACGCTATCGTCAGTGCCGGCGATCTCCTGATAGGTGCTGGTGATGACAAAATCCGCGCTGTTGATGGCGAGCAGATCGGCGGTGAACTGGGCCGAGAAGTGATAGCGCTCCTCGTTGTCGCGCCAGTACAGGTCCGAGAGGAGGTACTTGGTCTTCTCCAATGCATGCGCGATGTTGCATTGGCTGACGCCGAGTCGCTGCGAGAGCAGCGAGGCGACCAAATTGCCGTCCGAATAGTTGCCTATGATTAGATCGGGTCGGCCGCCCAGTTCGGCCAACAGTTCACGCTCGGCATCGA
Organism: uncultured Halochromatium sp.; assembly: GCA_964516305.1. Classification (GTDB taxonomy): domain Bacteria; phylum Pseudomonadota; class Gammaproteobacteria; order Chromatiales; family Chromatiaceae; genus Lamprobacter. The sequence goes on from CAZEZH010000060.1 coordinate 9,323, forward strand.
GCGCATAGCCCTCCAGGTAAGGCCAGATATGGAAGCGCGAGACCCAGTGCGGCAGGATCTCACCGGCGGCGTTGCGAAACGGCACGCGCAGGATCACCGCGTTGCGGGTGCCGGCAATCGGCTCGAGCCGCTCGTTGCACATGGTGCCCTCGGCCTCTGGGATCAGTCGGGTCAGCACCACCACGCGCGGCTCGATGTCGATCCCCTGCTCGGCCAGCCGTTGATGCATTTCGCGCTCGAGCGCGCGCACCTGATCCAGGATGTAGACAACCTGGCCACCGGTGTCTGACCGCCCGAGCACGTTCGACTGGCCGAACCAACCGTGCGGCGAGACGATCGCGATCGAAAAGATCATCGGCACCCGGCTCAAAAAGCTCTCGAGCGACTGCGGCGAGGGCGCCTCCAGGATATCGAGCAGCAGACCCATGGTCTCGCGGATGCGCGCCGCGTCATTGCCCCAACCGGCCTCGAAGCCGAACCCGCGCAGGTCCGCTGAGAGTTCAGCGTAGGGCGTATGACTCGGCCGACGGCGCAGCGGGATCATCGCCTGACGCAGGGCGTTGCGCAGCTCAGCAACGCTGCTAATCGCATCGTTCAGCATCAGCTGATGGCCACGATAGCTGTGCATGCGCAGAAAGCCGAGCAGACGCTGATCGCCCTTGCCAAGCTCATCGAACAAGCGGCTCGAGAGGCGGCGGTTGAGGAACTCGACGCCACGGCCGATCGAGCCCTCCTCGGTCAACTTCTGCTGCTCGCGGGAGAACGGACGCAGATCGATCTCCAGGCCGAACGGATCATCGTTGCCACCGGTGGCCAGATGCTCCTTGAAGCGCAGGAACTCGGAAACCGTGACCTCGTTCAGGTCCATAGTCTCGAGATGGATGCGCAGGTAATCCCACTTCGCGACCCGGCGCCGCAGTGCCAGATAGACCCAAGAGGCATTGATCGCCGCCTCCTGCGCCTGCAGCAGCGCGCGTGCAAGTGCCGAATCGGCGATCTGCTGATCGTCCCGGCACAGCTGTTCGAGCGCATCCTGTAGATCGCTCTGCAGCAAGAACGGGCGTTGTAGCCCGATCAGATGATGCATCACGCGATGCGCCTTGCTCCGATTCTCGGCCAGAAAGGTGGCAAGCGCTGGAATGCGGGCGTTGGGGACTTCTGCTTGCATGGACATTGTGCTCTGTCAGGCGCCACTCAGGCCCCAATCGCTCAGGAACGGCGCATAGAAGCCGCGATCGCGCACCGTTGCTCCGCGTTGGCCGACGATGGCCGACGCAAATGCCTGTGCACGATCCAAGGTCTGCTGCACCGGCCAGTGGCGGATCAATCCGAGTATCAACACCGAGGCGAAGCCGTCGCCAGCACCGACCGCATCGACCACCTGGATATCGCCGGCCGGCGCCACCCGACTCACAGCCCCATCAGCGGCAACCGCGAAGGCACCGTCGGCACCGAGTGTCGCGAATACAGCCTCCAGCTCGTAGCGCTCGCACAACCGCTGCGCCCGCGTCTCGACGTCCTCGCCTTCAGGCGCAATCAAGGCCAGTTCATCGGCATTGAGCTTGACCCAGGTCGCGCCGTCCAATAGCTCGACCAGCATGTCCCGCTGCCACCAAGGATCACGCAGATTCACGTCGAGAAAGACCGCTGGGTTCAGCCGCCCGCGCAGCATCCGCAGCGCATCAGCAGAGACCGAGTGCCGCAGCGCCAGGGTTCCGTGATAGAGCAGCGCTTGCTGCGGCAGCGGCGGCAATGCGGCGGCGTCGATCTGGTCATAGGCGCGATCAGCCAGGATCTCATAGCTCGGTTCACCGCCCGCTAGCGAGACCTGCACGGTACCGGTCGCATGTTCAGGATCGCGCTGCAGCCCTAGGGTGGTCATCCCCTGCTCGTGCATCGCCGCATCGATGCGCTCGCCGAGGGCATCTTCGCCGACTCGACTCAAGAACACTGGTCCCAGGCCGAACGCAGCCAGATGCCAGGCGACGTTGAAGGGCGCACCGCCGAGCACCTCGGCGCCATCGGGAAAGCAATCAAAAAGTGCCTCACCGAATATAAGCGGTGGCTGTTGATGATCAAAGGTCATGGGGTTGGACTCCGCGAACTCACGCGATTCAAAACGGTTGACCATGCTAAGGGCGCCTGGGTAAAGGCCGCAAGCCGTAGCACTCGCCAAACCCGGTTTACGCCCTCGACGATGGGGTCAATTGCAGACTTGCTTTCGAATAAGAATTTCCTTATATTCTTAAACATTGAAGTATCTCAACAGAACCTAGGTCTGGGAGACGTCGCTCGGCAGGAGCGAGCACGAGGTCCGCCCGGTATCACATCCCTCGGAGTTTTCTCATGAATACAGAATCTATGACCTTTACCTCGGCCGATACGCATCGGGATGTCGTACAAGGCGACACCTTGTCGATCCAACAGGTCGCAACGAACGCACCCATGCAGTGGCTGACGCAAGGCTGGCGCACGCTGATGAAAACGCCCTTCGTCAGTCTGTTCTATGGTTCGCTCTGCGCCCTGGCCGGATTCGCGGCCCTGACCATGAGCCGAGCAATGCCAGGCTTAACGCTGAAGTTCCTGATCGTACTTCTCCTGCTTGGGCCATTCCTGGCTGCGGGGCTCTACGTGACCGCGCGTCAGCACCTGGCCGGAGAACGCATCGGGATTCGCGCCAGCTTCGCCCTATATGGACAGCGGCGCTCGAGCCTGGCGTTGTTCGGACTACTCTTGATGTTCGTCGTCGCCTTCTGGACGCTGGCCTCGGTTGTGGTCTTCGCGATCAAGGTAACAACCCTAGCGCCGACCTCCAGCGGCTATGTGACTCTGCTAGGAGGCGGCATGGACCCGCTGATGATGCTCTTCACGTTGGTAAGCAGCGCCCTACTCGGCGCGGCGGTGTTCGCGGCGAGCGTGATTGCGGTCCCCTTGATCGTCGATCGTGATGCCGGACCCATCGCTGGTGTTCAGGCGAGCTGGCGGGCCGTCACTCTAAACCCCCGGCCGATGTTGCGCTGGGCTGGGATGATCCTTGGCCTGATGCTGATTGGCGCGCTGACTGCCTTCGTCGGCATGGTTGTGATCTTCCCGTTACTCGGCTATGCGAGCTGGTATGCCTATCTTGACTTGGTCGGCGAGGCCGCTTGATCGACCAGCCAGACCGCTTGCGCCAACGGATGGCGCTCGAGCCGGCGGCAAGGCACTCAGGCAAAGGACAGCACTAACCATAACGTGAGCAGTAGCAGGACCAGGGCTTGGACGCGGTAGTCGGTCCAGCGGCGGTGTTCTCCCTGTCGCACCTCGGGGATGCTCATCGCCGGTCGCCAGACGGTATCCGCCTCGGGAGCAACGTCAGCAGGCCGCAGCAACGTGGTCAGGATCAAGATCAGAGCGCTTGCCGCAAAGATCAGGCCGGCAACCAGCGTGAAATGGAGCGTCAAAAGGCCACTCAGCCAAAGCAGGAACAGCAGCGCGGAGAGCAGATGGCCGCCGATCAGGGTGGCCAACGCACTGACTGCATCAGGCCGTTGCCAAAAGGCGCCGAACAGGAACACGACCGCAACCGGCGGCACCAGATACGAAAGTGCTGTCTGCAGATAGTGAAATAGCCCTTGGAACTGCCCGATCAAGGGCGCAATTCCCGCCGCTAGCAGCATGAACAATGCGATCGCACCGCGGCCGATCCAAGCGATCTGCCGCGGTCTGAGTCCTGGGTGTAATGGCTTGATGAAGTCCAGCGTCAGCAGCGCCGAGGCGGAATTCAGGGTCGAGTCGACGCTCGACATCAGCGCCGCCAGCAGGGCCGCCAGGATCAGCCCGCTCAATCCCGCCGGCAAGAGCTCACTGATCAGCGCCGGAAAGACCTGATCCGGATTCTCGAGCGGCGGCAGGATCATCACCGCCATCACCCCCGGCAGCACCATGATGAACAGCACCGGCAGCTTCAGCAGTCCGGCGAACAGGGCACCGGCGCGTGCATCGGCGAGGCTGCGCGCGCCCAGCACGCGCTGGACGATGAACTGATTAGTGCACCAGAAGTAGAAGCCGAGCACCGGCACGCCGACCAACACCCCAAGCCAGGGCAGATTCGGATCGGACAGCGGCAGGAACAGCGAGCGCTGCTCCGGTGGCGTCGCCGCGACCACCGCCGACCAATCGAAATCGATGCGCGCAAAGCTCAGCACCGTCACCAGCCCCGCACCGATCAGCAGCAGGATCGCCTGCACCACATCGGTGTAGACCACTGCCGCCAGGCCCCCGGCGGCCGTATAGAGCGCCGCCACAACGGCCAGTAGCAAAGCCGCACTGAAGAGGTCGAGCTGCGGCACAAACGTGGTCAGCACCAGAGCGCCCGCGAATAGCGTGCCGGCGGTGTCAACGATGATGTTGGAGACCAAGGTTAGCGCCGAGAAGTAGCGCCGCGGTCGCCAGTCGAAGCGTCGCTCGAGGTACTCCGGCACGGTTCCGATGCGGGCATTGAGGTAGAGCGGCGCGAATACCAGCGCCATCAGCACCAGGATGGGTGCCGCCATCCATTCGTAGTTTGCAACCGCGATGCCCCAGGTGTAGGCCGCGCCCGCTAGGCCGATCAAGGTCGTCGACGAGATGTTGGACGCAAACAGCGAGAGTCCGATCGGCGCCCAACCGAGGCGTCGGCCAGCGAGAAACAGGTCCTCTCCGCTGCGCGTGCGCCGAGCGGTGATGACACCGATGCTCAGAATCATCAGGCCATAACTTGCAACGACCAGGAGATCGAGGGTTGTGAGGCGGTCAAGATCGATCATTGCATCCGGCTAACACAAGCGCTGCTCGGCGCGCAGTATAAAGACACCGCAGCTCGCACGAAGGGACGACAGCCTAAGGCCGGCTCATCTCGGCTTCGCGCCGCAGCAGCGCGTCGAGCTTGATCTGCTCGGCCTCGATGTCGCTGTTATAGCGGGCAGCAATATCGGCCATCTGCGCGCGGATGCCACTATCCCAGATCGACTGCGTGGTCCGCCCTTCGGCATTGTTCAGCGACGCGCGCAGCTGCAGCAGCTTTTGATCGCGCTCTTTGCGCAGATCACTGAGGCGCCCCTCGCTGCGCGCGATCTCACGCTGAAGCTCGATCTGCCGCAGATAGCGATCACTGTTCGCCTCGGCCTCGGTGGCCTGGCGCTGCGCCTTTTCAACGCTGGCTGCGCTGGGCTGCTCGTAGTCGACCCCGACGCGCCGCTCGTCAGCGCCACAGGGTGAACCCGAGAAGTTGGGCACCCCGTCCTGTTCGCACTCATAAGCCTCGAGATGTTGCTGTTCAGCAGCGACGCCCTGCCCCAAAAGCCACAACAACATGAACACCAGCCTTACTCTAGGGTCGCGTCTGCTCATATCCAGTTGGCCCAATGCTCAGAAGAAACAGCCCAGTTTGCCTTAGCTCAGCCCGCTTCCGCGCCCTCTGCTAAAGGCTCGACTGGGTCAGCAACCTCTGCACGTCGAGCCAAGAAGCGCGCGGCCTCGGCCGCCTGAATAGGACGGACAAACAGATAGCCCTGACCAAGATCGCAGCCCAGGTCACGCAACAGATCCCGTTGCGCCTGGGTCTCGATGCCTTCGGCGATCACCTCTAAACCCAGGGCCTTGGCCATCGCGATCATCGCCGCCACCAGCGCCCGATCTGCGTCGCGGGCGCACATGTCCGAGACGAAGCTGCGGTCGCGGGCATCATCGCTATCGAAGTAGTCGAAGGTGACCCGCGCATCGAAGGCCCGCTCAAATCCGGCGACGACCTCTGGGTCAATGTAGTCTGGCCAGGTCAGCAGCCGCAGCTCGCGCACGGCCAGGGCATCCGTGTCAGCACCGGCAGCCGGCACCTCTGCAGCCAGTGAGTCTTGGGTGAGCAACGCGAGCAGCACCAGCGTGCTGTTAAGGAGCCAGCCCAGCTGTAAGCAGCGAACCAGATTAGACCAAGGTTTTAACATCAATTCTGCGATGCGGTCGTGTTCAGCATCAATAGCCGTAGCCACCGGTGGTGATGCGCTTGATCACCCCATCACGCACCTCAATCCGGTTGATAAAGCGGCGCGGTCCAAAATTGTAGGTCCAGATCTCATAAGGCTGAGCGATGTAGTCGGTATAGTAGGTCTGCCGCACCGCATCGTAGCGTTCCACCGCAACAGGATCCTCACGCTGCTCAATCTGCGCCGGCTCGCCGCAAAACTGCTTTAGCCGCAGGGTGCTATCGCCTTCCGAGATCACGCTATTGCCGCAGCGCAGCGCGTGCGCTGGAGCAGTAGCAAGGAGCAAACAGCCCATCAGAAGCAGGGTGCGCATCGAGACCTCCATCATCCAAGCTCAGTGTGCCGAGCGCGAGCCGCGGCTCGAGCTATTCCATGAGGATTATAGTCCTATTACCCAGCCATCGATCCGGGCGCACATCGCTGCAGCCGTCAACGGGTTTTTGCCGGGGATAATCCAGCACCCAGTAACAACGGCCAGATCACTCATAACGGACCTCCAGTATCTCGAACTCGCGTTTGCCGGCGGGGGCCTCGACCAGCGCTGTGTCGCCTTCCGCCTTGCCGATCAACCCGCGGGCAATCGGGGAGCCCACCGAGATCTTGCCCTGCTTGATGTCGGCCTCGTCGTCGCCGACGATGATAAAGGTATGCTCTTCATCCTTGTCGATCTCAAGCACATCGACAGTGGCGCCAAACACCACACGACCACCAGGATCGAGCTTGGTCACATCTATGATCTCGGCATTCGAGAGCTTGGCCTCGATCTCCTGGATCCGGCCTTCGACGAACCCTTGCTGCTCCCTGGCAGCGTGATACTCGGCGTTCTCCTTTAGGTCGCCGTGCGCGCGCGCCTCGGCGATGGCCTCGATGATGCGCGGGCGCTCCACGCGCTTCAATTGCTCAAGCTCGTCGCGGAGCTGGGCGGCACCTCGAGCCGTGAGGGGGACTCTATTCATGCGGACATCCTCATTACTTTAGGGCGTGTCATTGCGCGCCCACTGCATACGTCGGTCTGCACGCGTTGCCGCAACACTGGGCATAGTAGCGCGCGCATTCTTGACAATGGCGTTCTGATCGACAGTCGGGTTAGGGAGCGGTGCGCTCGGTGAGCTACCGACCGAAGGGTCGACGCGCAGAGATCATCGTGGGGAAGCCCCGTTGGTCGGGGCAATACAACAAACGAGAGACTACCCGCGCACGGGTGCTCAGTAAAGCGTCTGTAGCTGGGTAATCTCTAGCAGGTCACCAGCCTTGAGCGCGAGACAGGTTGCCTCGGCGCCAGCAATAGTGGTGGTGTAGCTCACCTTGTGCTGCAAGGCTGCGCGTCGAATGGCTGCTGAATCAGCGATTGCCTCCGCCCCCTCGGTGGTGTTGACGATGAAACGCACCTCGCCGTTCTTGATCATATCGACGATATGCGGACGCCCTTCCTTGACCTTATTGACTCCGATGCAGTCCATGCCGGCCTCGTGCACTGCCCGTGCCGTTCCATGGGTGCCGTAGAGCGTGAAGCCCAGCTCGAGCAGTTGGCGGGCGACCGCAAGCATGCGCGCCTTGTCCGCATCGCGGATGCTGAGTAAGGCCTTGCCCGGTCGTGGCAGCGCCATGCCAGCACCTTCGACCGCCTTACCGAAGGCCTCGGCGAAGGTCCGCCCGATGCCCATGACCTCGCCGGTCGACTTCATCTCTGGTCCCAGCAAGGTGTCGACGCCGGGGAATTTGACGAATGGGAAGACCGCTTCCTTGACGCAGTAGCGCGTGGGCGCGACCTCCAGCAGCATGCCCTGCTCTGCCAGCGAGCGCCCCGCCATGCAACGCGCACCGACCTTGGCCAGCGGTACGCCGACCGCCTTGGAGACGAAGGGGACGGTGCGCGAGGCGCGTGGGTTGACCTCGAGCACGAAGATATCATCACCCTTGATCGCGAATTGGGCGTTCATCAGACCGCGCACACCAAGCGCCAGCCCCATCGCCGCCATCTGCTCCCGCATCCTGTCTTGGAGGTTGGCGCTCAGGGTGTAGGGCGGCAGCGAGCAAGCCGAATCGCCCGAGTGCACTCCAGCCTGCTCGATGTGCTCCATGATGCCGCCGATTAGCACTGCCTCGCCGTCGCAGACGGCATCGACATCGACCTCGATCGCATCTTCCAGGAAGCGGTCCAACAGCACGGGTGCCGCGTTCGAGACACTGACCGCAGTGCGGATGTAACGGCGCAGATCCTGCTCGTCGTAGACCAGCTCCATGGCCCGGCCGCCGAGCACATAGGACGGGCGCACGACCAGCGGATAGCCGATCTCGGTCGCACGCTCGATCGCCTCGCCTTCACTGCGCGCGGTTGCGTTCGGCGGCTGTTTCAGACCGAGCTGGGTGATCAAACGCTGGAAGCGCTCGCGATCCTCGGCATGATCGATGCTGTCCGGCGAGGTGCCAATGATCGGCACGCCAGCGGCCTTCAGATCGCGCGCCAGCTTCAGCGGCGTCTGTCCACCGTACTGCACGATCACGCCAAAGGGGCGCTCGGTCTCGACGATGGCGAGTACGTCCTCGGTGGTCAACGGCTCGAAATAGAGGCGATCGGAGGTGTCGTAATCGGTCGAGACCGTCTCCGGGTTGCAGTTGACCATGATGGTCTCGAAGCCATCGTCGCGCAGCGCGAAGGCCGCATGCACACAGCAGTAATCGAACTCGATGCCCTGCCCGATGCGGTTCGGGCCGCCGCCAAGCACCATGATCTTCTTCGCGTCGCTCGGAGCCGCCTCGCACTCTTCCTCATAGGTCGAGTACATGTAGGCCGTGCTGGTTGCAAACTCGGCGGCGCAGGTATCCACGCGCTTGAAGACCGGCCGAATACCGAACTTGCGGCGGCGCTCGCGGATCACCTCTTCGGACTTGTTGGTCAGCGATGCCAGGCGCCGATCCGAGAATCCGCGCCGTTTCAACACACGCAGGCGCTCCGCATCCAGTGCCTCGAGTCCCTGAACACGGACTTCGTGCTCGATCGCGATCAGCGCGTCAATCTGCGCCAGGAACCAGGGATCAATCTTGGTCAGCGCATGGACTTCGTCAGGTGTCATGCCCGCCCGCAGCGCGTCGGCCAGATAGAAGATGCGCTCGGCGCCAGGCTGGCGAAGTTCGGTCTGCAACCGACTCAGCGACTGCGGGTCGGACAGATTCAGGATCTCGTTGAGACCGTCTTTGTCGGTCTCGAGCCCACGCAATGCCTTCTGCAACGACTCTTGGAAGGTGCGGCCAATCGCCATCACCTCGCCGACCGACTTCATCTGGGTGGTCAGATGCGCATCGGCCAATGGGAATTTCTCGAACGCGAAACGCGGGATCTTGGTGACGACATAATCGATAGCGGGCTCGAACGAGGCCGGGGTCGCGCCGCCGGTGATCTCGTTGCGCAGCTCATCGAGGGTGTAGCCGACAGCGAGCTTGGCCGCAACCTTGGCGATCGGGAAGCCGGTGGCCTTGGACGCCAGCGCCGAGGAGCGCGAGACACGCGGATTCATCTCGATGATGATCATCCGCCCATCGTCGGGATGGATCGCGAACTGGACGTTGGAGCCGCCGGTGTCGACGCCGATCTCGCGCAGCACCGCG
>CAZEZH010000061.1:0-18101 GCA_964516305.1 uncultured Halochromatium sp.
CGCTTGCCGATTTGATGATTCTGCTGTGACGCGACCGGCGTTGCGGCCCTGATCGCGGGCGAATGGGCGCTATGCTGGCTGGTCGCGACCCGTTCGGGCACAGGTTATGCAGCACGCGATCTTACTGCGGCGCCCTGCAACCTCGGCAAGCAGGGATCGACGGCGATGGCCTCGCGCGATCGCGATGGATGGGTGGCAGGGACGATGATCAAGCAGTCATCGCCGGATCATTGCCGATTTCAGATCGGCCTCCTTGACGACTGAGCAGACAGCTCCCGCGGTGCGCATGAACCCAGAAAGAGCCGTTCAACCGCAGATAACGCCGATTGACAAAGAGACTTCACTACACTGCTACTAATCACTGCTCCATCTGTTTGGTGGCCTTGCTAAGCTCGCTAGTGCCTTGTTTTATAAAATTTTAATCTGCGTGTATCTGCGCCATCTGCGGTTTATAGGATGAAGCAACCGGAAAACATTGGTTTCGTCTCGACCCGCTTTGCCGGGACCGACGGTGTCTCCTTGGAGGCGGCGAAATGGGCCGAGGTGCTTTGGCAGAGCGGGCATGTGAGCGCCTGGTATGGCGGCGTACTCGATCGCGATCCGGCGATGAGTCTGTGCATTCCGGAGGCCTTCTTCGATCATTCGGAGAACCAGTGGATCAACGCCCAGCTCTGGGGGCGCATCCGCCGCAGCCCCGAGGTGAGCCGGCGCATCCACGAGCTTGCGGTCTATCTGAAGTCGACGCTCTATGACTTCCGCGCGCGCTTTGATCTCGATGTGCTGATCATCGAGAACGCAGTGACCATCCCGATGCACATCCCGCTTGGGGTGGCGATCACCGAGTTCCTACTCGAGACCGGGATGCCGGCGATCGCTCATCACCACGATTTCATGTGGGAGCGCCAGCGGTTTCAGATCTCGGCAGTCGATGATTACCTCGAGATGGCCTTCCCGCCACGGGTGCCGCACCTGCAGCACGTGGTGATCAATCAGGCCGCGCGCGAGGAGATCGCCTGGCGCAAGGGGCTGCCCAGCATCTTGGTCCCGAATGTCTTCGATTTCGAGAATCCACCGGGACCGCCAGACGCCTATGCGGCCGATGTGCGCCAGGCCTTGGGCCTGCATGAGCAGGAGCTCTTGGTGCTGCAGCCGACACGGATCGTGCCGCGCAAGGGCATCGAGAACGCCATCCATTTGATCCGGCGGCTCAAACTGCCGCATGCCCATCTGGTGATCTCGCATCACAGCGGCGATGAAGGCTATGAGTACGAGCGCCAGATCCAGCAGCTCGCGCAGGACGAGGGGGTCTCGCTCAAGCTCTTTGGCGAGCGCATGGCCGACCGCCGTCAGCTCGATCAGACGGGTCAGAAGGTCTATGTGCTCAGCGATCTCTATCCGCATGCGGATCTGGTGACCTTCCCAAGCCTCTACGAGGGCTTCGGCAACGCGCTGCTGGAGTCGATCTACTTCCGGCTGCCGATCGTGATTGGGCGCTACAGCGTCTATCAGCGCGATATCGAGCCGAAGGGCTTTCGCTTGCCGGTCATCGACGGGGTGATCGACCAATCCACCGTCGAGCAGACGCGGCTGATCCTGGCCGATCCTGCGTACCGCGCCGAGCTGGTCGAGCACAACTACCAGGTGGCGAGCCGCTTCTACAGTTATCGCGTGCTGCGTGACAGCCTGCATAGCATGATCAATAACGTACGCAACATGACGGAGTAAGCCATGTTTGTGGTCGAGCGGTGTGTCTATGAGCGCATTCGCGGGCGTTTGAGTCGACTCTATGGCGAGGAGGCACTGCCAGGCTTGATGGATCGTCTGCAGCTGATCATTGGTCGCTATGGCGTCGGCGCTGACTGTCCGCCTGAGGCCCCCGGTTGTGCCCCTTGGGACCAGACCGACGTGGTGTTGATCAGCTACGGCGATATGGTCTGTGCCAACAACGAGGCGCCGCTGGCGACGCTGCGGAGGTTCCTCGAGCGGCACGTTGGCGATGCGATCTCTGGGCTCCATCTGCTGCCGTTTTTTCCCTCCAGCTCAGACGACGGGTTCGCGGTGATCGACTATCGGCAGGTTGATCCCGCGCTTGGTAGCTGGGGGGACGTCGACGCGCTGGCCGAAGACTATCGGCTGATGTTGGACTTGGTGGTGAACCATGTCTCCAGCCAGAGTCGCTGGTTCCGTGCCTATACCAACGGCATGGCACCCGAACGCCACTATTTCATTGAGGTTGCCCCCAAGGCTGACCTCTCTGCGGTGGTGCGTCCAAGGACCTCGGCATTGCTGCGATCGGTGCAGACGCCAGCCGGCGAGCGCCAGGTCTGGGCCACCTTTGGGCATGATCAGATCGACGTCGATTTCAGCAATCCCGATGTGCTCTTCGAGTACCTGGACATCGTGCTGTTCTACGTGCATCACGGCGCGCAGATCATCCGCCTCGATGCCATTGCCTATCTCTGGAAGCGGCTCGGTACGTCCTGTATCCACCTGCCGCAGACGCATGAGGTGGTCAAGCTGCTGCGCGACCTGCTGACGCTGGTGGCGCCGAGGGTACTGCTGGTCACCGAGACCAACGTTCCGCATGCCGAGAACATCAGCTATTTCGGCCATGGTGAAGAGGCGCACCTGGTCTATCAATTCAGTCTGCCACCGCTACTGTTGCACGCGATGCATAGCGGCAATGGGCGCTATCTGACCGATTGGGTGGCACAGCTGGCGCCACCGCCGCCGGGCTGCACCTATTTCAACTTTACCGCCTCGCACGACGGCATAGGGGTGCGCCCGCTCGAGGGCCTGCTGCCAGAATCGCAGCTGGAGGGGCTGGTGACGGCGATGGAGGAGCGCGGCGGCCTCGTCTCGCGGCGGAGTAATCCAGACGGCTCAGCCACGCCCTATGAACTGAACATCACCTATTTCGATGCGGTTGGGGTGCCCGGCGATCAGGAGGCCTCGATCCGGCGTTTTCTCTGCGCCCAAACCATCGCCATGAGTCTGCAGGGTGTGCCCGGCATCTATTTCAACAGCCTGCTGGGGGCCTCGAACAATCTGCGCGGGGCCGAGCAGAGCGGCCGCGCACGCACCATCAATCGTCAGAAATGGGCACTGCCGGAACTCGAGACGATGCTGGGCGAGGGCTCGAGTCATCAGGCGCGGCGGTTGTTGCCCGAGTACCTGCGACGGCTTAGGATTCGCCAATCGCAGCCGGCCTTCCATCCGGATGGTCCACAGCGGGTGTTAGAACTGCCAGCGGGGCTGTTTGGGGTGCGCCGGGTGGCGCCGGATAACAGTCAAATGCTCTGGATGGTTGCCAATCTCACTGGCGCGCCGGTTCAGCTGGGCTTGGGCCGCCTGGCTCGGCGACCGCTTGAGCTGCATTGGACGGAATTGATTGGAGGTTGGCACCAAAGTGGCGAGCATCTGCCGAGCCGTTTCGAGCTGGAGCCCTACCAAGCTGTCTGGCTGGTCGGACGATGATCGCAGGCAGGGGCTGGCTCGCCGCCAGCGATTACCAAACACCGACGGCATCTCAGTCCAAACATCGATGCCATCTTAGAAGATTGCACCTTGAGCACCATCAACAGACCGCTCTGCCGAAACCGACGGCGCTATCGGCGCACCGAGCTATTGCTAAGCCAACAGTGTGCTACTGATCGATTGTCGCCGCCTCGGCGGCGCAGGGTTCTTTCAGTCCAGGTCGGCGTTTCTCGCCGACAATCGCTATCGCCGACGCTACAGCCCGAGAGACCGCTACGGGGCCCGGGCCGCTGCCTGTTTGCGATTGGCTTGCCGGTATTGCTGCTGCTCTTGTTGTCTCTGGTTGGCTGCGCGGGCGGTTTCGGCGCTGGGGGTGGGGCGGATCTGTTGCACGTGAGCTGCTTGCAGGAGCCGCAGCGCGGCCGCTGCCGTCAACCCCGCCCGGCCTTCTATTACGACTATCAGTCCGATAGCTGCCGGCCCTTTAGGCAGGGCGTTTGTGATCGGGGTTGGCCGTTTCAGTCGTTGCGCGACTGTGTCAAAGCCTGTGGTGGGCGTCCTCGGCCTTGAACCGGCCGTATCCTCACACCTTGGCTGACCGGCCCCGAGACCGAGGAGCGGCTGGTGAACGCGGACCCGAGCGCACTCAGCCTCACCGGCGGTCAGTGCTTGGAGGCGATGACCAATCCCTTCTTCGAGCCCTGCGGCCAGGATTGAGGCCAACCCCTGCGGGGGCGGAGTCTCGAGTGAAAACTGGGTTTGGCGTTAGGCCAGTGGCTCAAGATGCAGGTGCCGATGGCTGTCGGTGGTGCCGGCCGCGTCCTCAGTCCCGTGTCGATGCGCCTCTTCGCTGGCGTTGACCGGCAGGATCGCGAGGTGGCCGTGGTGGACCCCAGGTTGGGCGATCACGGTATCGGCAAACGCCTGAACGCGGTTGCTGGCTCCGCGCAGGATGACGGTCTCGAGGCAGTGATCGTGGCTCAGATGCACGTGCATGGTCGAGACCGTGAGGTCGTGATGCTGATGATGGGCACTGGTCAGGCGTGCTGCGAGTTCGCGCTCGTGATGGTTGTAGACGTAGCTCAAGGTCGCAATGCAATCGCCCTCGGGTTGGCCCGCGAGCTGCTCTGCATGGAGTCGGTCGCGGATCAGGTCGCGGATGGCCTCTGAGCGGTTGCCGTAACCGCGCCTGACCATATAGCCCTCGAAGGCGCTGGTGAGGGGGTCGTCCAGTGTGATAGTGACGCGTTGCATCGTGGTCGGTTGCCTTGGCTGGGTGTCGATTGCTTGCTGTGAAGTCTGGCGCAAGGATTAATCCCTGATCAAGTGAGGGAGCGGCGATAAGCCTGGGCCGGCCGCTCCTGTCTGTCCGAGAGCTGGTATGATCTTCGGTTTGATTCTGCTTATTACTCCTGCTCGTGGCGCCTGCTCATGGCTCACATCCCTGATGGCATCCTGTCGCCGCCAGTGCTGGCCACTGGCGCCCTGGTCTCGGCTGGGCTGCTCGCGCTCGCGCTGCGGCAGCTGCGTGAGGCCGACCTGCCGCAGGCGGCGGTGCTGGCGGCCGCCTTTTTCGTCTCCTCACTGATCAGCGTGCCGCTTGGGCCGAGTAGCGTCCATCTGCTGCTGAATGGGTTGATGGGGCTGTTGCTCGGCTGGGCTGCGCTGCCAGCGATCTTCGTTGCACTCCTGCTGCAAGCGGTCTTCTTTGGTTTCGGCGGCCTCTTGGTGCTGGGTGCCAACACCATGAATCTCGCGCTACCTGCGCTTGTTGTTGCGCTGCTGCTGCGGCCGGTCCTGCAGAGGGTGTCGGCCGCGACTGCTAGCGCCAGCGGCACAGTGGGCGAGTCAGTGAGCCCGCGGCAACGCCGCCAAGCCTTCATCGTCGGCGCTGCCGCTGGTGGGCTCGGCGTTGGGTTAACTGCCCTGATGCTTGCGGGAAGCCTATTGCTCAGTGGCGAGCCGTTCGCGCCAGCCGCGCGCGTCATTGCCATCACCTTCGTTCCACTGGCGTTGGTCGAGGGACTGCTGACCGGCATCGTGGTCGCCTTCTTGCTCCGGGTCGAGCCTGCGCTGCTGAGACTGAGTGAGGTGCGCGATGGCGGTTGATATTCGCAGACGGGCATCAGCAGGCCGCAACCCTGCTTGCATCACTGGTGCGCTACTGCTCGGCCTGGCGCTGTTGCTGTCGAGTGGCTCGGCGCTGGCCCATCGGTTGCAGGTCTTTGCGAGCGCTGATGGTGACTGGATTCAGGGCAAGGTCTACTTCGTTGGCGGGCATCCGGCGCGCGGTGTCGAGGTTGGGCTGCTGGATGCAGAGGGCGGGCGGGTTGCCGAGCTGAGGACGGATCACGAAGGGCGCTTTCGGTTTCAGGCACCCGCTGTGACGGACTACCGAGTTGTTGCTAGGTCTGCTGATGGTCACCGCGCGGAATGGCCGATCGCAGCCTCTGAGCTGCATGGGGCGTTCGACGAGACGCGTCCCACGGCTGCGGGCGTGGACAGTGCCCGCAGTAACCCGGTCGCCCTGGGTCCTCCCGGTGGCTTCGATCGCACAGGCGCCACAGGCGATAAAGAGGGCCAGGATGCCGGTTATGGCGCCTCAACTGCGAGTTGTTTGCCGATCGACGCTGAACTCGAACGGGCTTTGAGCGCTCTGATTCAGCAGGAGATTCAGCAAGGGATAGAGCCTGGGCTAGCGCGATCGGTGGAGCAGGCGGTGGCGCGACAGGTTGCGCCATTGCGCGAGGCATTGGCCGAAGCGCAGGCGCAGGCCTCGTTCCGCGACCTGCTCGGCGGACTTGGCTATATCGCTGGTCTTGCCGGGTTTGGGCTCTGGTGGACCCGGCGCCGGCAGCAGCGGCAATCTGGCACAGACAGCGCGGATGACTGAGCCGTCTAATACGGCGCGCGCGGATCAGGATCGAGCCTCTCTCGCTAAGCCCAAGCAGAGGCCGGCCGACCAAGATTGGGCCGAGTATGGTCTGGGCGCCCTCGAACAGAGGTTCGGCGCGCGACCGGACCGGCTCGCGGCGCTCGATCCGCGTGCTCGAATCATCAACTCGGTCCTGTTTGCGGTCACTGTCGTCTCGCTGCAATCGCTGAGCGCGGCCGTTTGGGCATTTGGCTGCGCCTGCTTGCTCGCCTGGGCGGGCGGCGTCTCGGCTCGACGTTTGCTCCACCTGTTACCGCTCGAACTGCTGATGTTGCTGTTGGTGTTGACACTGCCATTCTCGGTGCCCGGTGCGCCGATGCTGCAGCTGGGGCCGCTCGCGGCGAGCGCAGAGGGGCTCGGTCTGGCGTTACTGATCCTGTTCAAGGCCAACGCTGTGGTGTTGAGTCTCTTAGGATTGGTGGGTGCGCTGGGGCCGGGGTCGACGGTGCATGCGCTGGCGCGGCTTGGTCTACCGAGCAAGCTCTGCCAGCTGTTGTTATTGACGCTACGACAGATCGACCTGGTCGGTGATGAATATCAGCGGATGCGCCTGACGATGCGGGCCCGTGCCTTTGTGCCGCGCAGTGATCGTCATAGCTGGCGCGCGCTTGGCTGGTTGATCGGCATGCTCTTGGTGCGCAGCCTGGCACGTGGTCAGCGGATTGCCGATGCGATGCGCTGCCGGGGCTTTGATGGTCAGCTGCGTCTATTGCAGCGATTCTACTGGCAGCGCCGCGATACGCTGGTCATAGTGGTTGTGCTGATGCTGCTCGTGGTCTTGGTGTTGGCCGATCATCGCCTTTGGCCAAACAGCGGACTCCCGATCGCCAGCGTATCCGACGATTTGCTGAGCCTGAACCAGAGGGGTCATCATGCTGATTCGGATTCCCTAGCATGAGGTTGAATGGGTTGATCGACCGGCGACCGGAGACGTCCGAGAGGCAGAGTGCCCGCCGCGCCGCCGCGAGCGGCGGCCTGCTGGTCGAACTTGCGGGGTTGGGCTTTGGCTATGGTGCCAAACCGTTGCTTAGCGGGCTCGATCTGCGCATCGGCAGGGGCGAGCGGGTGGCGTTGATCGGGTCGAATGGTGCCGGCAAGAGCACCTTGTTGAAGCTGATCGTCGGCTTGTTAAGCGCGAGTGTCGGCCAGGTTCGAGTGCTGGGCAGGGAGTGTCGCTCTGAGGCCGACTTCCGTTTCGCGCGCGCCAAGGTTGGGCTTGTGTTTCAGCACAGTGATGATCAGTTGTTTTGTCCGACCGTGCTCGACGATGTCGCCTTCGGGCCACTGAATCTCGGCTATTCGCCGTCGGAGGCGGCTGCGACGGCTGAACGCACCCTGGCCGCGTTGGGTCTTCAGGGCTATGGTGCTCGTGTCACCCATCGCCTCTCTGGCGGCGAGAAGCGGTTGGTGGCCTTGGCGACGGTGTTGGCCATGGACCCGGAGCTGTTGCTGCTCGATGAGCCGACCAGCGGGCTGGACACGGCCAGCGAGGCCCGACTGCTTGAGCATCTGGAGGCGCTGCCGCAGGCGATGTTGATCGTCTCGCACGAACAGCGGGTGCTCGAGCGCCTGGGCAGCCGGGCGCTGTTGCTGCAAGAGGGTCGGTTAGTCGAGGCCGAGCTGCATCGTCACCCACATCAACACCAACACGCGCACCTGCATCTGCATGCACCGGGCTTGTTGAACGATCACGATCACCTCAGCGAACTGCCGGTGCACGCGCACCTGCATGCCGATGACGCTGGCGAGTCGTGATCATCTTGTGATGAAACCGTTCAGTATATGGTAAAGGCCTACTTAGATGTTGGTGCAGCCGCACGACAAGTAGAGCCTGAATCGGTATCTGAGTGGACTGGGCCTTGCTGGCAGATCCAGGCGATTAGGCTAGCTGCTCAGTCATTCTGATAGGGCACCTTAGGCCAAGCGATTCGTCGCAGTCAGGCCCATCGCGTCCAGATAGGCCTTGGTGCTGGTGGCTTGAGTGTAGCTGGCAACGGCCTTCTCGAGGGTGCTCGGCGGCAGCGGGGCCTCTAGCGTTTGGAGCATCGCGCTGGCCATCGCCTCGTTGTCGCCGACCGGGACGAGACTGCCATAGCGGCCATCGGCGAGCAGCTCGCGCGGACCGCTTGGGCAGTCGGTCGACACCGACGGGATGCCGAGCGCGAGCGCCTCGGTAAGCACGTTTGGCGAGCCTTCCCAGGCCGACGAGAGCACGAAGAGATTGGCGCGTGCGAGCCATGCATAGAGATTGGCCTGGAAACCCGGTAGGTCGAGATCGCCATCAGGCCCAAGCTGAAGGCCGAGTGTTGCGGCCAGGTCCTCGAGTGCGGTTCGACCACGACCATCGCCGAGGATCAAGAGCCGACAAGCCCGTTGCTGCCGAACCAGCTTGAAGGCGCGTAGCAGGGTCGGAAAGTCCTTCTGCCGCTGCAAGCGTCCGGCACCGATGATCACTGGTATCGCTGCGGTCTCGGCCAGCCAGGGATGCGGGCAGGGAACTGCTGCGAGCTCGGCCAAGCGCGGTGTGATCACCGGGTTGCGAATCACGCGGATCTGGCTGCGCGGAAGTCGAGCGATCTGCGCGGTATCCTCGGCCACCCCCTCGGAAACGGCGACGATCTGCTCAATCGGCGGATAGAACAGTCGAATCGGTGCCAGCCTGAGCCAGCGTTGAATCCGATTGCGGCCGGAAAGTGCGGCCGATAGATTGGTGCCGAGCCTCAGCACCAGGCCTGTGTTAGTCCGCGCTAGGGCGCGCGCGATCACCGCGGCACGCCCAGCGCGATCTTTGACCACAAGCAGCACTGGCGGGCGCTCACGGCGCAGCCAGCGCGCTAGCGCAAAGGTTGCCAGCAGCGTATGCCCTGGGCGAAGGGGGATGCAGCGTACGCTGTCGGGTAACTGCTCGAGTGCCTCGCTGCTCGCGCGTATCTGCAACAGATCAACCGCGTAGCCTTGGTCGCAGAAGCCCTGGATCAGATGCACCAGCATTCGCTCGACGCCGCCTTGCCCGGAGAAGGAGGCGAAGATCGTAATCCGGTTTGTTGGCCTTGGCATGCCCTTGGCGAGCGGTTTGAACCAAACGGTCAGCATGGCGAGCCAACCGCAAGTCGAATCATTTAGGCAGCGCTGGTCTCTGCGCTGTCGGCGATCTCGCGCAGGCAGTTGGGGCAGAGGCAGTCTTCGTATTGTCCCTTGAGGGTCTTCAATACGGGTAGCGAGACCTTGACGGCGACACAGTCACAATTGCGTAGGTCGTCGACCTTGCACTCGAAGTCGTTGCCGCAGCGCGGGCATTGTTTAGTGCCGTCAGTGATGGGCTGTTCCCAGGTCATGAGCTGATCCTCGCGGTTAGGGTTCCTGGACTGGTCGTTTGAAGCTCGTCGCTCCTAAGATGGTGCAGTATGCGGTCGATTCCAGCGCTCAGCAAAGAGATTGGCGCCAACGCCCCGATGCCCGGGATGCTTGGGCCGGTGCCCCGGATGCTTAGCCGAGGCCCGCACATGTTGCTACCGGCGCTCGCCACAATCTGCAGCGTTGCGCGCTCAACTGAAGTCGCCGCGGCGGGCGGCCTCGGTGATCAGCGAAACGGCGGGATGCTTGATGCGACGCTCGGCGGTGATTGCATAGAGCCGTTCTTTCAGGTCTGGCGCACGGCCGATGACGCGCACGCGGTACTTGGCAAGCACGTCGGCCTCGACCGATTGAGGCGCTGTGAAGATGCCGGCGCCGGCCTCGCCGAAGGTCTTCATCAGGGCGCGGTCCTCGATCTCAGCGACGACCCGTGGCTGTAACTTTTCCCGTTCGAGCCAAAGTTCGAGCGATCGCCTCAGGGCGCTGCCGCTGCTTGGCATCAGCATGGCAGCACTGTGCAGACTCGCCGGGAAGCCCGCGCTCAGTGCCTCGGCCTGGGCCTCGGCGGCGAAAAAACAGGTCGGCGATTCGCCGAGTGGATGACTGAAGGCGCGAATATTCAGCGCCGGGCTCATCGGGCAGTCAGCGAGCACAAGGTCGAGCTTATGCACCGAGAGGTCGGCGAGCAGCTCGACTAAGGGGCGCTCCGTACAGGTGAGGCGGATCGGCTCCGGCATTCGCATCACCGGGGCTAGAACTCGGTGCGTCAGTAGCTTCGGCACCACCATCGCGATGCCAACATTGAGTCTGAGACCACCGTTCGGCGTGCGGCCGGCGAGCACATCCTCGAGTTCATCGCCGAGACGAAAGATGTCGTCCGCGTAGGAAAAGACCAGCTGTCCGGTCTCGGTCAGCGCGAGCCCCCGACCAGACTTGGCGAACAGCTTTTCACCCACCTGCTCCTCGAGTTCGCGCAGCTGGCCGCTGATGGTCTGGGGTGTCAGGTGCAGGATCTCAGAGGCGCGGGCAATCGAACCGTGCGTAGCAACGGCCCAGAAGTAACGCATATGTTTGAGATTCAGATGCGGCATCGAGTTAGCGCCTGGGTGCCGTCAGGCGCTGGCGTCGATGATCACCGGGCTGTCGAGCGGCTTGCCGTCGAGCTGAGTCCGTCCGTCGCTGGTGAGGGCGAGCCGGCCCTCAGAAAACCAGCGCACTGCGAGTGGATAGATGCGGTGCTCTTGCTCAAGCACCCGCGCCGCGAGTCGGGCAGGGTCGTCGTCGGGAAATACCGGCACACGTGCCTGCAGAACCGCGGGTCCGCCGTCGAGTTCAGCGGTGACGAAGTGGACCGTGGCGCCATGCACTGGGTCACCGGTTTCGATCACCCGTTCATGGGTGTGGAGCCCGCGATAGCTCGGTAGCAGCGAGGGATGGATGTTGAGCATACGGCCTTGCCATTGCTCGACAAAGTCCGGGGTCAGGATGCGCATGAAGCCGGCGAGGGCGATCAATCCGGGTGCTTCCTGGCTCAGTAAATCGGCGAGCGCGGTGTCGTAGTCTGTCCGGGTCTTGAAGCCACGATGGCTCAGAGTCCGCGTCGGTATACCCGCGCGCTGGGCGCGCTCCAAGCCGAAGGCGTCGTCCCGGTTGCTGATCACCAGTCCGATCGCGTACGGCGAGTCCGGGTGCTGGCTGGCATCGATCAACGCCTGCAGGTTGCTGCCGCTGCCCGAGATCAGCACCGCGAGCCGCAGGGGCTGACGATCGGTTGAGGGGCGTTGATGGGATGGGTTGTCTCGATTCATTGGGCGATGGTCGCTGGCGGTCGCGTCCGGCGCGGCTCGACGTTGAGGGCAGCGGTAGGGGCCTCAGCGATTGCTCGGCAAGCCTGGACGATCAGGCTGCCGGCGATCATTGTAGATCTCCACGATAGCGAACCAACGCACGCGCATCGTCGCTGGGCTCGATCGCGCCGATGATCCAGGCCTGCTCGCCAAGCTCAGCGAGCTGCGCGCAGGCAACCTCGGCCTGCTCGGCTGGGACGCAGGCGATCATGCCGACGCCGCAGTTGAAGGTGCGCAGCAGTTCGGCATCAGCGATGTTGCCCTGCTCGCGCAGCCAGCCGAAGACGGCCGGCAGCGTCCAGCTATCGAGATCGATGAGGGCCTGGGTGCCCTTCGGCAAGACGCGCGGCAGGTTCTCGGTGATGCCACCCCCGGTGATATGTGCCAGTGCATGGACTTCAAGCGCCTGGATTAGCGCCAACGCTGGCTTCACGTAGAGCCGGGTCGGGGCCAGAAGCTGCTCGCCGAGGCTGCGCTCGCCGGGCACTGAGGCAGGCAGCGTTGAGGAGGCTGGCGGAGACAACTGCGCCGCTGCTGAAGAAGCCGCCGGCGAGAGCGGCGTTGCGAGTGGCATCGCGGACAGCTCGAGCACCTTGCGGATCAGCGAGTAGCCGTTCGAGTGCGGGCCGGATGAGGCCAGCGCGATCAGTGCATCGCCAACGCCGACCCGATCCGGACTGATGATGGCGGATTTCTCGACGATGCCGACGCAGAATCCGGCCAAGTCGTAATCACCCTGGGCGTAGAGGCCCGGCATCTCGGCGGTCTCGCCACCGATCAGCGCGCAGCCGGCCTGCCGGCAACCATCGGCGATGCCGTTGACGACCGCGGTCGCGACCTCGATGTCGAGCTCGCTGGTCGCGTAGTAGTCGAGAAAGTACAGCGGCTCGGCACCGCAGACGACGATATCATTGGCGCACATGGCAACCAGATCGATGCCAATGCTGTCGTGCTGGCCTAGCTCGATCGCAAGCTTGAGCTTGGTGCCAACGCCGTCGGTGCCGGAGACCAGCACCGGCTCGCGATAGCCGCTCGGCAGTTCGAACAGACCGCCGAAGCCACCGAGCCCTGAGAGCACGCCGGGGCGATAGGTGGTCTTGACTGTGGGTGCGATGCGTTGAACCAGCCGCTCGCCGGCATCAATGTCGACGCCAGCGTCCTGGTAACTCAGCTGTGGTTTGCTCATTGTAGCCGGTTGGGATTGCGATTGAAGGATGCTGCGCCGATTAGCGCGCTGCGTGCCGAACGTGTGCTCATTGCATGCTAAGGGCGTGCTAGGGCGCTCGGCATGGGTGGCCTGACCTGGCAAGCGTGCCATTCTAGCGCGATTTCGACCTCACCCTATCCTTTCAGACAAGTGTCCAGCTCAGACGAGCCCTCGGCGGCGTCAGGTTGGGTGCCGCATTTGCTCGCTGAGGCGCCCCTTCTTGCTGCTCCTGCTGACGGGTCCGGAAGATGGATTTCAGCGGATGCGTTTGGCGCCGCTGAGCGGCTCGGTAGTCCGGGTTCGACGTGCCTCGATAAGTCGTCGGCAGCGGTTCTCGGGTTGAAATCTGAAATAGGACGCGCATTCAGCACTTGAACAAACCTTTTTCGAGGCCCGTCGAGCCAATGTCTACCGTCAAGAGTACCTGCTACGAATGTGATGCCAACTGCGCGATCGATGTCACCCTCGATCCGCAAGGTGAGCCGGTGTCGATTGCCGGCCCTGATTGCCCGCGCTGCTACGTTCAGCTCGATCGGCGCAATCATCCGGATCGGCTCCTCTACCCGTTGAAGCGGGTCGGGCCACGCGGTAGCGGTGAGTTCGAGCGCATCTCCTGGGACGAAGCGCTCAGCACCATCACTGAGCGTTTGAGCCAGACTCGCGACCAGCATGGTGCACAGGCTGTCGCCTTCTTCGCTGGCTACACCAAGGAAGCGCGCCCGCAATTGCAGCGCCTGGCCCATGCCTTCGGCTCGCCGAATTATATGACCGAGAGCGGCTGTTGCTTCTCGGCGACCAAAGTGGCTGAGGAAGTAACCTTCGGCACCAAGATCAAGACCACCTCCACCATCGCCTCGCACAACACCAAATGTCTGCTGGTCTGGTCGACCAATCCGCGCGGCTCGATCCCGCCCTTCCATTTGCATCCCCAGGCGCATGCAAAACCGGGGCGGCCGATGATCGTGGTCGATCCGCGGCGCACACCGCTTGCTGATCAGGCCGATGTCTTCCTGCAGATCCGGCCCGGGACTGATGGCGCGCTGGCGCTCGGTTTTCACCACCTGATCTTCGCCAATGGCTGGCAGGATCAGGCCTTCTTGGATGAATGGGCAACCGGCGTCGAGGTCTTCCGAGAATATGTCGCCGAGTTTCCGCCCGAGCGTGTTGCCGAGATCTGCGGCATCGATGCCGACGATCTGCGCCGCGCCGCCGAGCTGTTCGCCACCCTGCACCCGGCGCAGATCATGCTCTCGCCGACGGCAACGGTGCAGCACAGTAATGGTTTCCAGAATCATCGCGCCGTGATCCTGCTCTCGCCGGTCACCGGCAATCTCGATCGCGAGGGCGGCAACCGCTTCTTCAATGACAAGGTGATGCCGAAGCCGATCGAGCTGTTCGATCATTGCATCAACGAGCTGCCGCCGCGCGTCGGCGACGAGGTGTTCCCGGTCTGGACCCGGCATTGGCCGGCTGCGCAGAGCATGCTACTGCCCGACTGCATCCTCGAGGGTAAGCCGCAGCGTATCCACAGCTTGCTGGCGATGGGGATCAATACCGGGATGTGGGCCAACTCCAAGCGCATGGAGCAGGCCTTAGGCGCGCTCGATTTCTTCGCTGCCTCGGACTTCTTCCACAATCCGGCGACGCGCATGGCCGATATCGTGTTGCCCGCGGCGACCAACCTTGAGCGCGAGGCCCTGATCGCCTATCCAGGCTGCGCCTATCAGGGAGAGCTGCGCTATCGGCGCCGGGTGGTGGCGCCCAAGGGCGATGCGCGCCCGGATGCTGAGATCTGGCTCGAGCTTGGTGTGCGCCTTGGCATGGCTGAGCAGTTCTGGAACGGCGACCTCGCCGCTTCCTGGACCGAGGCGGCCGAGGGCATCCCGGAAGAGATCCGCGAGGAGGTTTATTCCAACCCGGATGGTGTTACCGTCTATGCTCAGGCCATCGACGACTTGGTCGATCATGGCTTCCTTGATGCCGATCGTTTGTATCGGCTGCATGGCTTCAAGACGGTGAGCGGCAAGGTCGAGTTCGATTCGCAAGAGTTGCGAGACGCTGGTCATGACGGGCTGCCGATCTGGCGCGAGCCGGCCGAAAGTCCGTTCTCAACGCCTGATATCGCGCGTGAATTCCCATTGGTGTTGACCAGCGGTGCGCGCCATAAGCACGCGACCCATTCGCAGCATCAATATCTGGAACGCATGCGCAAGGCGATGCCAGATGCGCTGGTCGAGCTGCATCCTGATGATGCCGCCACGCGCGGGATCAACAACGGGGATGCGGTTGAGGTGCGCTCGCGTCGCGGCTCCGTGCGCTTCACCGCCCGGATCACGGATCGTATCAAGCCCGGCGTTGCTCACTGTGCGCACGGCTGGAACCACGCCAACATCAACGAACTCACTGATGATAGTGCCCTCGATCCCATTAGTGGCTTCCCACCATTCAAGTCCTTGCTCTGTGATGTGGTATCGCTGCAGGGCGCTGAACGCAAGGCCGCATGATCTGGTCATCGACAAGCTCGTCAAGCGCTGAGCCTGCAGGTCGCGTGGCCTGCAGGCCTTGTTCGGGTGCGCTGTCGGTTCGTTCAGGGCGCCTTGATCTGGCGCATTCTTGCAATATCTCATGTAATAGAGTTCTCAACCGTGGCTCAGCCGCACTGGATGCGCTGGGCTTTGATCGCCATATTTTGGAGTGAATATGCCCTTCATCGGCGTCCTGCCTGAACGCGAACATCTCTTCAAGCCCGAGCCACGGTGCGATCTCCCCGTCAGTGATGCGGCTGCTTGGAGGCTGAACCCTATGCATCGTCACGTCTACGACAAGCTTCGCCTTGCGCTTGATGCCGGACTTACCGCGGCGCCCTGCGGGGTGGTGCCGATGGAACTTGGTATCGCGCCCGAGGCTGAGGTCTTTGTGAAGCCCATCACTAACCTCGCCGGGATGGGGTTGAACGCGCGCTCGGTGCCTGCGAACGAGGTGACGCTGGAACCTGGGAGCTATTGGTCTGAGCGGCTAGCCGGCACGCATACCAGTAGTGATTGCCTGGTTCAGGAAGGCGAGCCCTCCTGGTTTGCGCATACCCGAGGCTCTGACGAAAAGGATGCTTCGCGCCCGATCTATTGGGAGATCGGGGCCGACCTGCCCGACGTCGAGGACTGGATCAGCGCCTGGGTGTGTCGAAATCTGGCCGGCTATACCGGTATCTGCAATATCGAGCTGATCGGTGGCAAGCCGATCGAGGCCCATCTGCGTGGCTCCAATGGGTTCTTCGATCTTTACGGGCCGCATTTCATGCCGGCTTGGGTTGCCTTGGTGGATGGCGATGACTTCAGCCCGCCGCCACCGATTCCAGGTGGCTACGTCATCTCTGTGTTCGGTGAGGCCAACCTCAGCGATGAGCATCTGCAAGCGGCGGAATCGATGGGCGTTAAGGTCCAGCCCGACCCGAGCACGCCGGGGCGGGCCGCGATCCTGCGCTGTCTTGAGCGCGAGGCTGGATTCGAGGTCTATCACAGGCTAACAGGGGGTTCATTAGCCTAAAGGCGTCGGGCATGCCCTGCCGTCCCAGTGTTTTTTGGACCCGCCGATTGCCGATGACGGCGATGGACTCAGTCGGCGAAAAGGAGGGTTTCGGTGATCTGCAGTGAGGCCGCCACGTGGCGCGCCACGGTCTGATTCAGCCAGTTCGGCTGATGCGCATCGGAGCTGATGACGAAGCGAAAGCGCTCTCGATAGGGGCCGTAGAAGGCCCTCCAGTCGCAGCGCCAGACGTAGCGGTTATTGATCTCCACCAGGCACTCGGACGGTACGCGCTCAAGGTTGGTGTCGAGCGCGTTCGGATGGGCGACGATGACCGGGCGATCATCGGCGAGCAGCTGCTCCAAGGCCTGGTAATCGGCGTCGCGATCGTAACAGTGAAAGATGCGGTAGTCGCATTCGGCCTCGAGCGCCAACGGCACCCATTCGTGTCCGTTGACCTCAGTACCGATCAGCAGACCCTGAGCAGCGACGGCTGCTCGATAGTCATCAAAGCGATTGCCGATCATCTCGAAGTGGTCGCTGATGCCACAAACGCGTGCGTGTCCGATGGCGGCGATCAGCTCGATCGTCTGTTCCGGCACGACCGCGCTGTCGGTATCGGACCAGGTGCTGTGGATGTGCAGGTCTTGAGGCAGAGGAGCGGGTTGCATGTCAAAGCCTCCTATGCGCGGCTGCTCGGTGGATCAATGAATTTGTAGAGCAAGGCCAGCGGGTGCTGGCCATAGTGCCATAGTCTCTCAATGCCCGCGGCGCGGATTCTGCCGGCTCTCATAATGCTGCTGACAGCGGATACAGCGAGAGGCGCAGGGGACTTGCTGGAGGCGTGCCGAGGGTATCGGCTCGCCACAATCAAGGCAATCATCGCGACCAGCGTCGGCCGTCATCTGCTGGCGGATGGCTGCAATCGCATTCGTTGTCAATAAGTCGGTCTGGTACTGCGCAAGGTCGAGCTCATCAGCGAAGCGTTCCATCTGTTGGGTACTCGTCTCGTTACGTGAAAACCGAGATCCGAGTGTGACAGCAACCCGTGACCGTTGTGTGAAGTGGGCTCTATCCTGAAGCGCCATTGTGTCAGTCAGGCGGACAGTCGGCGCCGCTTGATCTCGAAGCCCGATTGTCAATGGGCACTGGGCCTGGCGTCACCGCTCCTCCTGCGGGAGACGGGGCTCAGCGCGGCACATCTAGCCAGTCCTTGGGCAACAGGTAGTGCTCGTAGAGCCTGGCCTCCTCTGAGCCTGGCTCTGGCTGCCAGTCGTAACGCCAACTCACCTGTGGCGGAAGTGACATCAGGATCGATTCGGTGCGGCCTCCGGATTGTAGGCCGAACAGCGTGCCGCGGTCGTAGACCAGGTTGAATTCGACGTAGCGTCCGCGCCGATAGCATTGAAACGCGCGCTCGCGCTCGCCGTATGGCGTGCCTTTGCGACGCGCGACAATCGGTTGGTAGCCGGGCAGGTACTGCTCGGCAACGCTGCGCATGAAGGCGAAGCTGCGCTCAAAGCCCCAGTGGTTGAGGTCATCGAAGAAGAGACCACCCACGCCACGCGGCTCGGCCCGATGCTTGAGGTAGAAGTAGCGGTCGCAGGCGTCCTTAAGGCGCGCGTGCAGCGCGATAGCGTCTTCTGCGGCATCGCCAAAGTCTTCACAGGCGTTGCGCGCAGTTTGATGCCAGTGGCGTACGTCCTCGTCGAAGCCGTAGTAGGGTGTCAGGTCAAAGCCGCCGCCAAACCACCAGACC
>CAZEZH010000062.1:0-17929 GCA_964516305.1 uncultured Halochromatium sp.
CCCGCCTTCGTTGCGCTGCCACTCGCGTTGACGGAGCCCTTCGCGGTCTACGTCCTGGCGACCACCATCTCGCTGTCGCCAGGCTCACTGTCGGCAGATCTTAGTACCGATCGGCGAGCGCAGCCGCGCCGCTGCTGCATCAACTGATCAGTCTGAGCTGCCTGACCACGTTGAAGGTCCTGCCCTAGCACCCGCAGAAACTGGGCCAACTCGAAAAAACCCGGGGCTGAGCGCCTGCTGGACGCAGTCGCCTGGCAAAGTGCTCGAGGCGCCGTCGGCTGAATTGGGCCATAGCCCCCAGGGGCGCGTCATTTGAACCGCGCTGTCCAGCGCCTCGACTCGGCGGCGGCTCGATCGATGTTCCAAGCGGCCAGCGAGATTGCCACGCGACAGATATTCAATGCACTAAGTTCGCTAGCGTACAGTCAGGGATGAGCCGATTGGCGTAGATTAGTCAGTACCAGGCGCATGTCATCAGGAGGCAAGAACGGACAAGGATGTCCAGACCGGCGGCGATGCCATTAGCGATGCTGCGCAAGACGTCAAAAAGGACATGCAACAACAGGAGCATGGCGATGGCTCGATTAGGCAAGACCCCAATCCAGCAGAGACGACAACGGCCGCTCAATCGCCCGGGCGCGGAATCGCTCGAACTCGAGCACCGTATCTCACCGATCAAGGATTTGATTCGCAAACGCCGCAGATTCGCCTTGGCATACCGGCGCAGTCAGAGTGACATCGGCCGCCGCCGTCTGGCAGAGATCGATCACGAACTCGCCAGCTACAACATCGATATTCCCGCCGTCCTGCAACGCGTCGCACAACGGAAGGCCTGAAACCGCGGTCCCAGTCGCCAACCTGGATGCGGATGCGGCGGCGATTGGTTAGAAGGCCAACATCGATCCTTCAGCAACTCCACATTGCCCGGAACTCATTTCATGACCAAAGAACGACAAAGCAACAAAGAAGCAAAGAAGAAACCCAGCCTGACGCTGAAAGAGAAGCGGAGCGCGAAGAAGACCAAGCAAGAGCCCAAGGGCTTGATGGACAACGTCAAAGGGGGTTCGTCCAGCTAGCCCGTCTCCTGACGCAGCGTTTTCCGGCAAAGCTGACCGCCCATTCCGACGATCATGGCCGCCTTGGAAATCCTCGGCGGCGCGGGCGGGCGGCGCGGGCGCACGCCCTGGTTGTTGGGGGCTCAACCGTACCCATAGAGTCTCTTGGAGAACTGCTGCAGCGCAGTGATACCGCTCGTCTCGGCTTGCTGAAGCCAAGTTTCCAGTTGCTTGACGAGCTGCTCGCGTGGGGCGCTGGAACGGCCCCATAAGGCAACCAGCTCCTGGCGCATCGAGTAGAAAGCGCGCAACAACGGGCTGACCGCGAGCGCCCGCTCCAAGACGATGCGCTCCGACTCGGGCAGACTCTCCGCACCCCGCTCCAGCCCATTCTCGATCGCGCGCAGCGTCCTCTTATCGCCGAGCCCAAGGGCCGCACCAAGCTGCTTTTGGCGCACCTCTTGCCTGACCGTCGGCTTCAGGTTGCCGGCAAACCTGGCCAGTACCGCATATCGATGGGTGACGATAGCCTGCAGGGTGCCGGCATCGCAGTGACGCTTGGCCGGGTCAACGCGTAGCTTGGGTGCCACACGTCGGACCTTGGCGAGCCCCAATGCCTCCAGCATGCGGATATACAGCCAGCCAACGTCGATCTCCCACCACTGAGTGGAGAGCTTGGCCGAGGTGGCGTAGGCATGGTGGTTGTTGTGCAGCTCCTCGCCACCGATCAGGATACCCCAGGGCAGGATATTCCTGGACGCATCATTGGGGGCAAAGCGGCGGTAGCCCCAGTAATGGCCAACACCGTTGATGACGCCGGCGGCGAAGAACGGAATCCACAACATCTGCACTGCCCAGACGGTGAGCCCAATCGGACCGAACAGGATCAGATCGATCACCAGCATGAGCCCGATGCCAAGTTGGCGGTGCCGTGCGTAGAGGTGTCGCTCAAGTATGTCGTTGGGCGTGCCCTGCCCGTAGCGCTCCACCGTCTCTGCCACCGCGGTTTCGCGGCTGTAGAGATCCACGCCATCGAATAGGACCTTGTTGAGCCCGTAGACCTGGGGGCTATGCGGATCATCCGGGGTCTCGCACTTGGCATGATGCTTACGATGGACGGCAACCCAGTTCCGCGTGACGATTCCGGTGGTTAGCCACAGCCAGGCGCGGAAGCAATGGCTGGCGATCGGGTGAAGCTCCAGGGCGTGGTGCGCCTGATGCCGGTGCAGGAAGATGGTGACCGAGGCAATGGTGACGTGGGTCAAGCCTAGGATGATCAGCACATACCCCCACCAAGGAAGTTCGATGAGACCAATATGCATGGGAACAGACTCCAAATCGTAATCGCTCTTGAGAGAGACAGTTTGGCCACCAGGCCGGCCAGCGTCTGTACGGTAACGTACGTTACGGTCGGTTATCTGTGCCTCCAGGCCCTGTCGATCGAGCACGCGGCTCCGGGCCCGGCTGTCGTCGATCAATCCGCCTTAAGCAATTGTCGGGCCACCTCGATCACGCCTTCGCGGCGCACACCCAGCACCTCACCTCACCCTGATCTCGACAAGGTGCTCGCGACGGTCATCGACCAGTGGGATCGTTGATCCCTCCAGCTCAACGCCATCCGCCATCACCTGTGTCGTTTCACCCTCGCGATTCTCGAGCCTACCGATTGGCCTGACCGAGATGTGGTAAGGCGTTTCCCGATAGCGATAGTGAATCGTGAAACCGTCCCACGCCGGCGGCAGGCAGGGCTCGATGCGCAGGGTCTCCCCTTCCAAGCGCAGGCCGAGCAGGGAGTCGAGGATCAGCCGATACATCCAGCCCGCCGAGCCGGTGTACCAGGTCCAGCCACCGCGCCCCACATGGGGCTCAACGCCATAGACATCGGCCGCGATCACGTATGGCTCAACCTTGTAGGTGGCAATCTCCTCGGCCGAGCAGCCATGGTTGATCGGGTTGATCATGCCGAACAGTTCCCAGGCGCGCGCCTGGTCGCCCCGTTGGGCGAAGGCCATGGTCGCCCAGATCGCGGCATGGGTGTATTGCCCGCCATTCTCGCGCACACCGGGGACATAGCCCTTGATGTAGCCGGGCTCGAGCGATGAGGTATCGAAGGGCGGGTCCAGGAGCTGGATCAGCCCGGCATCGCGGCGCACGAGATGCGTATTGAGCGCCTCCATGGCCTGACGCGCGCGCTCGGGAGCGGCGACCCCGGACAGCACCGACCAGCTCTGGGCGATGGAGTCGATGCGGCATTCCGGACTGGTCGCGGACCCCAGCGGCGTCCCATCGTCGAAGTAGGCGCGTCGATACCAGGTCCCATACGGGCTCTCATCCCGGCTCTCGTCCGGCCCCTCATCCAGACTCCCGCCTAGGCGCTCGCCCCGTCCACCGTCCCAGCCATACTGCTCCAGGTTCTGGCGCAGACGCTCCGCCTCTTCCTGGCAGCGCTCGATCAAGGGCGCATCGCCGCGCGAGCGCGCCAGCTCGGCGAACTGCGTCAGCACCTCATGCAGGAAGAATCCGAGCCAGACACTCTCGCCCCGGCCCTTGATGCCGACCAGGTTCATGCCGTCGTTCCAGTCGCCCGAGCCAATCAGCGGCAGCCCATGCTCGCCCATCCGGAGGCCGTGAAGGATGGCGCGCACGCAATGGTCGTAGAGGCTCGCCGACTCCTCGCACTGACCAGGTAGGTCGTAGTAACCATCGTCCTCGCCGCTGACCAGACGACCATCTAGGAACGGAGCCATCTCGTCGAGCACCCCGGTGTCGCCAGTGACCAGGACATAGCGGCAGGTTGCCAGCGGTAGCCACAGATAGTCGTCCGAGCAGCGCGTGCGCACCCCCCGACCAGTGGGTGGATGCCACCAGTGCTGCACATCGCCTTCGCGGAACTGACGACCGGCACAACGCAGAAGGTGCGCCCTCACCTCGCCTGGCTCGGCATGGACCAGCGCCATGCTGTCCTGCAATTGATCGCGGAAGCCAAAGGCGCCGCCGGACTGGTAATCCCCACTGCGCGCCCAGAAGCGGCAGGCGAGGGTCTGGTAGAGCAGCCAACCGTTGGCGAGCAGGTCGAGCGACGGGTCAGGGGTCTCTACCTGCACCGCGCCCAGCGTCCGTGTCCAGTAGTCTTGCACTGCATCCAGCACTGCCCGTGCGGCGACCGCACCCCGGTGAGGTTGCGCTAGTAGGCCGGCATCCTCGGCGCCACGCCGGCCGACCACGCCGAGCCGGAAGACGATCTCGTGGCTTTGCCCGGCGGCAAGGTCAAAGTGGGTCTGGAGCGCGCCACAGGCATCCAGCGCCGGGCCGACCCGGCCAGAAAGCCGAGTACGCACCAGCGCGGCGGGATGGCTGAGGGTTCCGTTGCGCCCGAGGAACTCGGTCCGATCACCACAGAGTGTGCGTGCTGGATCGTCGACATCGAAGAAGGCCAGCCGATCAGCAAACTCGCTGTTGTAGGGATTGCGAGCGAAGAGCGCGCCGCTGGTCGGGTCGATCTCGGTGACGACATGCAGCGCCGACTTCGGCCGCAGATCCCCGAGCACCCACTCGACATAACCGGTTGCGGACAGCCTGCGTGCCCGCCCGGAATCATTGTGCAGCTTCAGCACCATGTATTTGACCGGCGCGTCCAGGCCAACATAGACCCATAGCTCAGAGTCGATGCCGGCCTCGCGATGCTCGAAGACACTGTAGCCGAAGCCGTGCCGGCAGACATAAGGCGTCGCGCCCCCGGCGGGCAGCGGTGTCGGCGACCAGACCTGGCCGCTTATCTCGTCGCGCAGATAGAAGGCCTCGCCGTGGACATCGCTAACGGGATCGTTGTGCCAAGGCGTGAGACGAAACTCATGGGCGTTCTCGCTCCAGGTGTAGGCGCCGCCACTGGCGGAGACCACCGTACCGAAATGCGCGTTCGCGAGCACATTCACCCAGGGCGCGGGCGTGGTCTGGCCGGGCTTGGTGGTGATGACGTATTCGCGCCCATCGGCGGAGAAACCGCCGAGGCCGTTGTCGAAGCGCAGCGCCGGCGGCGTCCGGCCCACCCGCTGTCGTTCGCCCGCCCGGCTGCCGCTGCTGGCCTTTAACAACGGCATCGGCTTCGGCAGCGGAGCACGCCGGGTGATCTGCTCCGCCAGCGTCCCGCGGCTGTCGCTGAGGATGGCACGCGCGACGGTCTGGAATAGCACGCGGTCCTCGTCCGAGATCTGATCGGCCGGACGGATGAAGATGCCGCCGGGACGGTCTACTACATGCGCCTCGACGCCCGCGGCGATCAGGCCCAGGATCTGCTCCTGGAGCAGTTGGCGGTAGCCGGCGCGATCCTCGTTCCAGATCACCAGGTCCACGGTAAGCCCCTTCAGACGCCAATAGGCATGCGCCTGCACAAGCTGATGCACCAGGGCGATGTTGGCGCGATCGGCGATCTGACAGAGCACGATGGGCACATCGCCTGAGACCGCATGACTCCAGAGGCCAGACTGTCCGCGGCGGTTCTGCGCGAGCACACCGGGCTCGGCGCGCAGCGAGGCATTCGTATAGAGGATCGAGCTGGCCAGACTGCCATAGAGCTGGGCATCGGCCGGGGTCGCGTTGAGCTGGCGCAGCACCACCTGGCTGTGGGTCCAGGCGAGGTCGAAGATGCGATTGGCGAGGGAGGTATCACGGTACTTCTCGACCAGGCCCACAGCCTGCTCGCGGGTCTCGCCGATGCCCTGGATCAGGTCGATGGTGGTGGTTTGATCGGCCTCTAGAACGATGCGCTGGCGGATCGCGACCATCGGGTCCAGCACCGAGCCGGCGCTGCCCGAGAGGGCTCCGGACTTATCCATCGCCAGCGGGGCTACCAGGGTCCGATCGCGTCCGATGAACCGCATCCGATCCGTCTCATAGGAGGGGTCGCGCGCAGAGAAATCGATCGAGTCCGGCGCCGAGGTCTCGCGGCTATTCTGATCGCCAACCGGGGCGCTATCCTGAGCGCCACTCTGGGCAGACGCCGAGCCCCGCCGCACCACCAACGCATGGAACATCCAGGGCGAGGATTCGTCTTGCGAGCGTGGCCGGCGGTGGCAGAGGATCGCGGACCCGGAATGGAGGATCTCGGTCTGTATGAAGAGGTTACTGAAGGCTGGATGCAGGACGTCTGCAGCTGCCGGAGCGAGCACGACCTCGCTGTAGCTGGTGACCTCGATCACCCGACGGGTGCGGGACCGGTTGGTCAGGCGCAGCCGGCGTAGCTCAAGATCATCCTCCGGCGAGACGACGATCTCGGTGTAGGCCTCAATCTCCTGATCGCGGCGGCGGAACTCGGCCCGGCCCTCGGAGAAGATCGCCTCGAAGCGATCCGGCGTCGTCAACGTCGGCTGGTAGGCGCTCGACCAGACGGCGCCGCTCTCCAGATCGTGCAGATAGCAGAAGCTGCCCCAGGGATCGCAGGTGCTGTCCTCGCGCCAGCGGGTGACGGCAAGCTCATTCCAGCGGCTGTAGCCGCCGCCAGCGTTGGTCACCATCACATGGTAGCGGCCGTTCGAGAGCAACTGCACCTCGGGATGCGGGGTATCTGGGCTGTCGAGGACGCGGATCGGGGCCTCGAGACTGCTATCGCTCGCACGCTCACCGGTGATCTCGCCGTGGGTGTCGGCGAAGAAGACCGTGGTCTTGGGGATGCGCTCTTGCAGCAGCAGCGCGGTAGCCTGGAAGGCCGGCACGGCGGCGAAGCGCCGCTGCATCGGGCGCTCGAGCAGTAGCGCGGCCAGCGACAGCAAGGTCATGCCTTGGTGATGGGCCATGAAGGAGCGGACCACAGCGCTCGCCTGCCCGCGCGGCAGGCGCGATGCGGTGTAGTCGATCGCCTCGTAGAAGCCGAAAGGCCCCGCCAGCCCGCTGGCGGCGAGCCGCTGCAGATTCTGGCAGGCGGCCTCGGGCGCTACCAGCAACGCCAGTGCCGAGGCATAGGGGGCAATGACCAGATCCTCGGCCAGCCAGCGCTTGAGCCCCAGCCCGGGGACGCCGAAGGCGCGGTACTGATAGTTGAGCTGGGCATCGACGCCGTTGTAGCCGGATTCCGAGACGCCCCAGGGCACGCCGCGCTCCTTGCCATAGGCGATCTGCCGGGCCACTGCGGTGCGATAGGTCTGCTCGAGCAGGGTGTTGTCGTAGCTCGGCATCACCAGCAGCGGCATCAGGTACTCGAACATCGAGCCGCTCCAGGACAAAAGCGTCGCATTGCCAGCGGCGCGGGTCAGCAGGCGGCCGAGGGCGAACCAGCTCTCCTGCGGCAGTTGGCTCTGGGCGATAGCGACGAAACAGCCCAGACGCGCCTCGGAGGCCAGCAGGTCGTAGTAACTGGTATCGCACCGGCGCTCGTCGACGTTGTACCCGATGGCCAGCAGCATCTGTGCCTCGTCGAACAGGAACCCGTAATCCAGGCGGGCCAGATCGCCGACGGTGAGCGCCAGTTGCTGGATCTCGCGGATGCGCTCGCGGGCGGGCTGGGCTGCGCGGTCTGGGCGCGGGGTTCTGTGATCAGCATGATCAGCGTGGTCGGGTTGGCCGGAGTGCGCGGACTCATCGCCCGCGTTTAGCTCAAGCTCGGCCAGTTGGCGGAGCGTCAATGACAATGGGGGTTGCGAGTGCGTATCAGACTGGGAGGGCGCGTCCTGCCCTGCGCTCGAGCCCGCAGCCGCGAGCCAGGGCGCGAGGAACAGCAGGTCATCCAGCAAGGCGCGACATTGTCGCGCCAGACGGTGCATCCAGACCGTGATGCCATCCTTGGCCCCCGTCCCGGCTCCAGCTCCAGCTTCGGCTTCGGCTTCGGCTTCGGTCTGAGTATCGAGTTCACGAGTGGCTTCCTCGGCCTGCGCCGCTAGCGCCTCAAGACAGCCGCGTGCCTCGCTCAGGCTGATCGGTGGCAGCAGACGGGCGGATTCCAGGGTCTGTTGGAACTGGCTGAGGGGTTTTGGCAGCGCCAGTCGGCGTCCGGATTCAGGAGCCGCCGCAAGCGCGTCCGTCAGCGTCTTCCAGGTATCGCCGATGCCTTCTAGCCAGCGCGGGTTGAGAATGGGTGCATCGATCAGTTCGAGTAGGCCCGGTTGCAGGGTCGACAGATGCGCCGCGAGATTTCCGCTGTCCACCGACGAGATATAGCGAGGCGCGAGCGGCTCCAGCGATTGGGTGTCATACCAATTGAAGAAGTGGCCGCGATAGCGATCAAGTGTGGTCATGGTGCGCAGCGCGTCGCTGGTGCGAGCGAGCAGTCCGCCGCTAGACAGATAACCGAAGTCATGGGCTGCCAGATTCGCCAGCAGCGCCAGCCCCATGTTGGTCGGCGAGGTTCGGTGCGCCACCACGGCCACCGGGTGCTCTTGTAGATTGTCCGGCGGTAGCCAGTGGTCTTCCGCGCCGACGTAGGTCTCGAAGAAGGCCCAGGTCTTGCGCGCGCTGCTGTGGAGGAATCCGGTCTGCTCGGCCGTCAGGCGCGCCTCGCGCCGCTCGAGTGGTCGGCTCATCCACCAGGCTAACAGGGGCGCTGCGAGCCAGGCCAGCAGCACGGGCAAAGCCAGCAGCAGCGCTCTCGGCTCATTCATCACCAGACCCACGGCCGCGATCAGCGCCAGGGCCGGGGCGATCCACATACTGCGGTAGACGCCGGCGAGCCCCTGGCGTTTGCGCTCCAGGTCGCCCGAGGAGGTCCATTCGAGCAGGCCGCGCCGGCTGATACCCAATCGCCATAGGGTGCGGATCACGGCATCGAGGCTGAAGTAGGCCTCGTAGGGAAGACAGGCCAGATTGAACAGTGCCTGCGTTAACCGTTGGCCCGCGGTACGCGCCGCAGTAGCCAGATGCGCCGGCCAGCGCAGGTCGCCGGGCTTGCTCAGCGCGCTGAGTATCGCAGTCAGCAGCGCCGGAATCAGCAGGATGCCCAGCACCGCTAGCGTCCAGACGACCGGCTTGGCCAGCAGCACCAGACCCAGCACCAGCAGCGCGGTCAGGGCTGCGGGCACCAGACTGCGGCGTAGGTTATCGGCCAGCTTCCAGCGCGACAGGGCCGAGATCGGATTGCGGTGCGAGCCGCCGTCACGACCAGGCACACGCGGCAGCAGCCACTGGGCAATCTGCCAGTCGCCGCGAATCCAGCGATGGCGGCGGCTCACATCGGCGCTGTAGCAGGCTGGATAGTCCTCGTAGAGCTGCACATCGCAGAGCAGACCGGAGCGCGCATAGCAGCCCTCGAGCAGGTCGTGACTGAGGATACGATTCTCAGGGAAATGATCATCGAGCGCCTGCTCGAAGGCATCGACCGAGTAGATCCCCTTGCCGATGAAGGAGCCTTCCTGAAACCAGTCCTGATAGAGATCCGACACCACCTGGGTATAGGGATCGATGCCGGCGTCTTGTCCATGCAGGCGCGCGAAGCGCGAGCGATTGGCGCCGGGCAGGCTCACGGCTACGCGCGGCTGCAGGATGCCGTAGCCCTCGCGGACACGGCCCAAGGCCGGGTCGAAGCGTGGCTGATTCAGCGGGTGCTCCATGGCGCCGACCATCTCCCGGGCGGCGTCGCGGGGGAGCTGGGTATCGGTATCCAGGGTGATGACATAGCGCACCTGCGAGAGGATCTGGGTATCGCCGACGATCAGCGAGAAGCGCTCGTCCTTATCAGCGCTTAGCAGGGCGTTCAGGTTCGCGAGCTTGCCGCGCTTGCGCTCGTAGCCCATCCAGACCCCTTCCTGCGGGTTCCAGCGACGCGAGCGATGAAACAAAAAGAAATTGTCGTCGCTGGCGCGCGGGTACTTGGCATTGAGCGTGGCGATGCCCTGCGCCGCCAGCTCGATCAGAGCCTGATCGCCAGCCAAGGTCTCGCTCGTCGCATCAAGGAGATCAGTCAGCAGACCAAAGTGCAGATGCGCGTCGCGATTGGCCAGGAAGCGCACCTCCAGCGACTCGATCAGGGCCTCGACCCCGCGCGCACTAACGAGCATGGTGGGTGTCACCACCAGGGTCCGCGCTTCCGACGGGATGGCGTCTGAAAAATCCAGACGTGGCAACGGATGGGGCGTGGCCAGCAGACTCGCCAGCCAGTTCAGCAGCGCAACCGCCAGCTGACTGGTGCCGATTACGGCCAGCACAAGGAGGATCGGCAGGAGCCAACCTGGGGCCCCCTCGGCCTGTGTCATCAAGCCCCAGGAAAAGCCGACCGTCAGCACCAGGATGCCACCGAGGTAGAGCGCCAATGGGCCGCGCCCTCCTGGTCTCTGCAGCGACGCCAGGCTCGAGCGACGCACCCCTGCACGCTGCTCGAGCTGCGGCAATCCGCGATCGATCAGATAATAGCCCACATGCGCGGTACGCCCATTTGGCTGGGCTGCCGCCTTGGCTTGACCATTGGACTCCGCGCAGGACTGTGCCAGCTCGATCGCCGCGCGCGCCACCTCGGTCTCGGACAACTGGCCGCGCTTGGCGAACTTTTCCACCACATGTCGGTAGCGATCGCGCGTCGCAAAATCCATGCGCCCATAAAGCCCGTCAGGGTCCTCGCGCAGGGTGCGCTCCACCAGGCTCATGGTTTCAACCAGCTCGCGCCAGTCCATCGCCCCAAGGAATCGCAAGCTGCCGATGCTATTGCCGATGGAGACCTGATCCGCGGCCTGTTGCTGATTCTCGACCCGCACCAGTTGTTCAATGGTCCGGCCCGACTCGGCGAGCTGTTGCTCAATCCAGGTCAACGGCAGGGCTAGCGCGGCGCTTCGCCCTTGCAGTCGACGCGCCAACTCGGCGACGAAGGCGCCCGACGTCGGCGGGCGGGACCGGGCCATGTCCGCGATCACCAGGATCAGGTTCTTCGGATCAGTCTCGGTCATCGCCAGCATACGATCGGCCCAACCATCGGCCAGGTTCTGGTCGATCCGACTGGCGGCAACGCGGGCCGTGACGCGGCGAAGATTCTCGATCAGCGCTAGACGCAGCATAATCGGGATGGCCCATAGCTCGCCCAGGCGCAAAACCGTGACGTCCTGATAAGCGGCGATGAACCGACTCAGATTCTCCGGGTCGACCCGACCATCACCATGCGCGATGACCTCCAGCGCCAGGTCATAGACCCTGGGCAGACCTGCTGAGGGACCGTTGCGCAGACGCGGCAGCTCCCGGCTGTAACCCTTGGGCAGATGCCGCTTGGCGGTGCGGATCTGTTCCTCGATCAGATAAAAGTTGTCGAGCAGCCATTCACCGGCTGGCGCGATCCGACGGCTCTCCGACACTGCGAGCATGAGCAGCCGACAACTCGCGGTCAGGACCTTCTCGTTGGCGTTCAAACGCCCGAGCAGACGATCCGGCGGATGTTTGGAGATCAAACGATGCGAGGCCGCGAGCACCTTGCCGTGCTGCTCCATCTGCGCCGCACTGAACAGCTCCGAGCGCAGCGGCGGCTCGTCACCCGTGATCTGATCGGTCAGCTCGTCAGGACCCACCCATGCCCGCATTGTCAGCAAGACCTTGCGCATCGTCCTCTTTATCGGATTCAAGTGCACAGTCTCCTAAGTGGGTGGGTGATTGGGTCGTAAAACAAAAAATGCAGGCTCAGAATGGCTGCAAAATTTCAGGACGAATGGTGTGCGACGGTCAGTTAACCGACCTGCACCGAAGACAACCCGGGCAGGAGCCCAAAGACCGACAACAGCCAGAGAATCACGAGGATCACGACGACCACATTCAGGATCTTTTTGATTTTGCCGTCCATTGGCAGGTAGTTATTGATCAACCAAAGGATCAATCCTACGACGGCAAGTGTGACAATCAATGAAATTAAAGGCATGGCGTTTCTCCTGTTCAAAGGGCTCTAACGTTGGGTATAGGCACCACCATAGTGCCCGGCATAGCGAGCGTCTGTTCGCTAGCGCACCGACCCGACGGATCAACAAGCGTATTGCTGCCCCATCACGGCTGATCGGCTAACGACCTTCACCTTGTTGCCGTCTGCTCTTCGACCAACACCGAGCAACGAGGAGAACGCGCATGCAGATGGAGCCCCCGAAGCCACCGAGTCAGTTTGGTAATCGGCTCCTGGCGGCGCTGCCCGAGTATGACCAAGCACAAATTCTGTCGAAGAGCGAGTGCGTCGAGCTGCACCGTGGCCAAGTATTGGGTGAGCCTGGCGTGCAAATCCGCGAGGTCTACTTCCCGACGGACAGCTTTGTGTCCCTGGTGACCCCACCCATGGATCACCCCGGCCTGGAGGTGTGGCTCACCGGCAGCGAAGGCATGATCGGGGCGCCCCTCGTGCTGGGTGTCGACCACAGGCTGCTACAGGCCTTGGTTCAGGGCGCGGGGCCGGCGTGGCGCATGAGCGCCGACGCATTTGCCGAGGCGTTGCGCGAGAGCGACGCCCTACATCGGCGCCTCGACCGCTATCTGTCCGTGTTAATGACCCAGGCTGAGCGGATGGTGGCATGCACCCGCTTTCATGTCGTTGAGGCACGCCTTGCGCGCTGGCTGTTGATGTCGCAGGACCGGGCGCACTCGAACCGCTTCCATGTCACCCACGAGGTGCTTGCCGCCATGCTGGGCGTGCGCCGCGCCGGCGTCACCCGGGCGGCGACAGCCTTGCAAGCCTGCCAGCTCATCGATTACCGCCGGGGGGAGGTCACCATCCTCGACCGGGCGGGTCTTCGGTCTGCGGCTTGCGGCTGCTATGAGGCGATGGAGGCGATCTATACGCAAATCCTGGACTGACGCGCTCCTGACTGGGCAGCTCATGCCCCGATGGTCGAGGACGGAAGGCGGTTTCCCCGCAACGCGACGGGCACCCTGGGCCGCGCTCGGCTTATGGCGACCTTCAGCGACCACTGGTCCGCCCCGCAGTTTGTGCGTTATCGTACTGAGATTGGCCCGGATCATCTGAGGCTGTTCACCGCACAGGTCCGATCCCGCATCCAGGCGCTCATTCGAGAAGCGACTCATGACCACCGCGCCCACGCCGACATCGGCGTCTCCGCTCCAGAATCATCTGCTCGCCGCTCTACCCAAGGCGGAGTACAAGCATCTGCACGCTCACCTCGAGCCGGCTCCCCTGCCCCTCGGTAAGGTCCTGTACGAGTCCGGCGAGGGACTGAACTATGTCTATTTTCCGACCACCGCCATCGTCTCCCTGCTGTATGTGATGGAGAATGGCGCCTCCGCCGAGATCGCTGTGGTCGGTAACGAGGGCATCGTTGGCATCGCCGTCTTCATGGGAGGGGAAACGATGCCGAATCGCGCCGTGGTGCAGAGCGCAGGCCATGCCTATCGCTTGAAGGGTCCTGTGCTCAAGCAGGAACTCGCCCGTGCCGGCGGGCGCCGACACGGGAGCTTACAGCCGCTGTTGCTGCGCTACACCATGGCCCTGCTGACCCAGATGGCTCAGACCGCTGTCTGTAATCGCCACCACACGATCGACCAGCAGCTCTGTCGCTGGCTGCTGCTCAGTCTGGACCGGCTGCCGTCGAACGAGCTGGAGATGACCCAGGAGTTGATCGCCAACATGCTGGGTGTCCGGCGCGAGGGCGTCACTGAGGCCGCCGGACGTTTGCAGAGCGCCGGGTTGATCCGCTATAGCCGGGGACACATCAGGATCTTGGACCGGCCGGGACTGGAGGCCCGGGTCTGCGAGTGTTACGAGGTAGTACGGCGGGAGTTCGAGCGCCTGCTTCCGGAGCGGACGCTGTCCTAATCCATCATCGGGTCCGAGGGTCGGCCGAATAGATACCCCTGACACCAGTTGACCCCGGGGGCATAGCGCTCCAGTAGGCGTCGCTCGATCTCCCGACCCAGATCATAGACCCGATGTTCGGAC
The DNA here is from genome assembly GCA_964516305.1 of uncultured Halochromatium sp. GTDB lineage: Bacteria > Pseudomonadota > Gammaproteobacteria > Chromatiales > Chromatiaceae > Lamprobacter. The sequence goes on from CAZEZH010000062.1 coordinate 13,882, forward strand.
CCGGACGGGCTGGCCCTTGCCGGCTCATCGCGCGGCGCTTTGGCCTGCATGGCCATTGCGTTCAAGGGCCCTGTGGCGACCGATTTCTTGCGGTAGAGCTTGTCGGCCAGACTGCTGAAGAACAGGTCGACCAGGTTATAGGTGCGCGCCTGCTGGCCGCCCTCAGGCATGACAACCAAGCGATTGTGCAGCAGGCTCAGCTGCTGCCCGGGGGCGATGGCGTAGACCTGATTGGGCGCCACCTGCAGGCCGTCGCTGGCCAGCGGGATGGGCATGGGACAGTCTTTGGCGAGCAGCTCGACCAGCAGCGAGGAATGGGTCGGGTCCAGATGCTGGATCAGCACGAAAGCCATCCCCGTATCCGTCGGCAGCTCCCGCAACAGCGCCTTGAACGCCGCCAGGCCGCCGGCCGAGGCCCCGACCCCGACAACCGGAATGTCCTCAGTCGGGGTTGTTGCAGCAGCACTCGAGGAGAGTTCGTCGTTGTCTTCGCTCATCGTGCTGAGCCTTGATTCACGCCAATGACTTACCCTGGTACTGCTCGAGAATCCAGCAGGCCATGAGGAGACCGGATCTCAGGGCGTCCAAGCTGGAGGACCCGAGGTTGGCCCGGGTCGGGTCAGTTCTCAGGCCAGATCGAAGCGCCGGCGCTTGAACGAGACCGTGCGCTTATAGTCGCGCATGCTGCCGACCTTGCGCATATCGGCCCATGTGCCCTTGTAGTAGGGGATCAGGTTGCGGTCGGTCCAGGGAGTGACCACATCGCCGACGACGCCGTTGTCGTAGCCAAACATCATAAACAGCTGCCCGGGCCTGATGTCTGGCTCCGGGTAGGCCATCGCGAACGCCGAGCCGTAGTCGTTATGCAGCTCGACGATATCACCGGCCTCAATGCCCAAGTCCTTGGCATCTTGCGGATTCATCTCAAGTGGAGACATTGGGTAGCGATCACGGCGAAATCCAAGATAGCGATCGTGGTAGGCGGTCTGCCAGATATGGTTGGTCCGGCCATTGTTGACCCAGAAGCGGAACTTCTCGCGCTGCGTCTCGACCGTCTGTGGCAAACCGTTCCAGGGCGAGGGCAGGAAGCGCGCCTTACCGTCGTCGGTATCGAACTGGTAATCGGCGTAGACCATCTCGGTGCCGAGCAGCTTGTCGTTCTCGTAGGCCTTGATGGGCAGCTGCACGCCGTTGTTACCCATCGCGCGCAGCCGATCATAGGTCGCAAGGTCACCCGTCGCTCCGCCCTGGGTGTCGATACCCTCTGGACTGCGGAAGCCGTCGTTGAAGGCGTCTTCCTCGGTCTGCCAGTCGAAGCCGCCGAAGCGCTCGGCCATCTCGGCGTTGCCTTCGGCCTCGTACAGCGCTTTCAGCGTGTTGGCGATGTCGGCGGCGATCAGGCAATCGGGCTTGGCCTCGCCGGGCGGGTCCATGAAGCGCTCCGAGAGGCGCATGCGGCGCTCACCGTTCATCGAGGTGAGATTCATCTCGCCCGGGTGGGCCGCCGGCAAAAGCAGGTGGGCCGCATCGGAGAACTTGGTCCTGTAGAGGTCGATGTTGGTGACGAAGAGTCCACCGCGGTTCTCCACCGCGTCGTAGATCAGATCGACCAGTTCCTCAGCGGTCGCGCCGCGCGCCTGGGCAATGGTGTCGCGCACGATGTTTGAGCGCCGATACACGGCCTCGCGGTACTGCTCGGCATTCAGCGTGGTCTGGAAGGCGTTGCAGGCCCAGACCGTGAGCATCCGGCCGTGACCCTTGATGATCTCGTCATCGACATAGATCGATGGCCGACCACCTGGATAGGGCGGTCGCGCATAGCCCTCCTGATGGCCGCCCATGCGCACGACGCCGGTGCCACGACGGCCGACATTTTCGGTGGCCAACACCAAGTCCACCAGGGCCGACTGGATGCGGTAGTTGTCGTTGCCCCAGATGATGCCCTTCTCGTAGCCGTGCATGGTGCGCGGATAATGCCCGGAAGCCTTCGGCTTGTAGGCCCACTCGGCGGCCTTGACGATGTCGGCCTCGGGCACGCCGGTGATGCGGCTGCACTCGGCGAGGCTCAGCCGATTGGCGGCGAGTGCTTCCTCGAAACCGCTGGTGTGCTCGCGGATGAACTGCTCGTGGTGCCAGTCCTGATCCACCACATAGGTGAGCAAGCCATTGAACAGTGCAGTGTCGGTGCCAGGAGCAATCGCCAAGTGCAGCACATTGTCTTTGCCAGCAATATGCTCGGCGATCGACACCGTCAGGCTGCGGCGCGGATCGACGAAGATGACCTTGGCCTGCTCAGCGGTCTCGCCCGGAAACCACTGCTTCTTCTTGCTGATGGTCTCGCCGCGCAGGTTCGGCATCGCATGGACGAGGAAGTAGTTGGTCTGGGTCTCGTAGCCGTTGGCGCCGATGTAGAAGAGGGTGTCGGCAACCTCGGAGTCCTCATAGCTATTGTTGAGCTCGCCGATGCCCATGTCACGGGTGGCATGGCACTCCGAGTTGTAGGCCGGTCGGTTATGGATGCGCACCAGCGGGGTCTGTAGGGCGCTGAACATCAGCTTGCCGCTGCCCCAAGTGTTCTCGAAGCCGCCGCCAGCACCGCCGTGGTCGAAGGCGTTGAAGGCCAGCGCCTCGGGGCCGCGCTCGTCGAGCAGTCGTTTGGTGACGCCGGCGTAGACGGCAAGGGCGGTGTCCCAGTTGGTCTCGACCCAGTCATCGCCGGTGAACAACATCGGATAGGACAGACGCTGGCGTGACATGCCCTCGCCGGTGTGCATCACGCTCGCCAGCTGACCGCCCCGGGTCGACGAGAGTCCCTTGTTCACCGTGCACTGCTTATCCGGAAGGATCATGATGTTCCAGCGCCTGCCATCGCGATCGCTGATGACGTTGTGCATCGGCGGCGTCATGATCAGCTTCTCTGGACCAATCTGCTTGCGAAAATCCATCTCGAGCGCATTCTGATCCGGTGCGCGACCACCCTCGATGTTCTCTGGCCACTTATAAACATGGTAGCCGCAACCAACGATGCAAAAATGGCAGGTCATATTGCTGCGCTCTGCGCTCGTCGGCGGCAGCGGAACGCGGTCTTTGTATTGACTCATGGGATTCGGCTCCGTCGGCGCGAAGGCTCAAAGGACGTTGCATTGGCGACCGTAGATCAGACCCTCGACCGCAACGGCGTGGAGGCTGTCATCGCTGTCGTCGTAATCGAGCAGGATGCGCGGTAGATTCTCGGTGGCTTGCCCATCGACCATCTGACCTTTCATCTCCGGATCGAAAATGCTGAAGTGGCAGCCGCACTTGAAGGTGCGGGCCTCTTGGTCGTAGCTGAGCGGGCAGCCCATATGCGTGCACTGGGCGCTGAAGGCGACGATGTCGCCGTCCGGGCCGATGCCGCCAGGTACTGGGCGGCCGGTCTTGATCACCTGACAGAAGGAGTCCTCATCGGGATAGTTGAATCCGAGCGGCTGGTTGGTCTTGAGTTCACCGGCCTTGGCGATACCCGTGCGCGGATAAGGCAGCGTGGTCGCGCCCGGCATCCCCGCTGTGCTCTCAGCCCGCGCCAGCCCGGTGCCAAACAGCGTTGCGCCGGCTGCCGCGGCGGTGCCGCCGGTCTTAAGGAATCGTCGCCTGCTGATGTCTGTCATTGCGTTGAATCCTCCGGTGGTGTGATGAACCTGCTTTTATGGTCATACTGTGCTAGGCAAGTGCTTAGGGATCTCACGCTCATCGATCTTAGCTAACCTCCCCGGGCTTTGCATGTCGTTCGGCGGGTGTCTCATTGCACTGCCTGCTACCGATGACATGCCAGCTCTGGGACTCGCTCTTATTGCGCTGCCATCACGCCTGATTCCTCAAAGACTTCAATGGCCTCAGGTGTCGCGAGTACCTTTTCTATGCGCTCCATGAGTTCACTGTTCTTGGATTGAAACACTAGGATCAATGCTCGGGATAACGGGTATGAACCGTCTGCGGCATTCTCCGGTGTTGGAGCGACTCCATCCAAGGTGAGCATCTTGAGAGGCTCGCCCTGATCCATAGCGCTAGC